>NZ_JAKRMS010000022.1 GCF_022346185.1 Cellulomonas sp. ACRRI
GCGCACCGGGGCCGGGGCGGTGAGGCGCAGGAACACGTCCTCGAGGCCGACGCCGCGCGTGGCGAGCTCGTGCAGCTCGAGCCCCGCGGCGAACGCCGCGTGCCCGACGGCCGCGACGTCGGTGCCGACCAGCTCGGCGACCCCGGGGGCCGGGGGCGCGTCCGCGGCGCGCTGCCAGCCGGCGCCCGCGACGAGCGCGTCCAGCCCGGCGGCGTCGGGGGAGGCGACCCGGACCCGCGGCTCGGCGAGCCCGCTCAGCTCGGCGAGCGTCGAGGCGTGCACCAGCCGGCCGCCGGCGATGATCACCACGTCGTCCACGGTCTGCTGGACCTCGGACAGCACGTGCGAGGACACCAGCACGGTGCGCCCCTGGGCGGCGAGCGCGCGCAGCAGGTCGCGCAGCCACCGGATGCCCTCGGGGTCCAGGCCGTTGGCCGGCTCGTCGAGCAGCAGCACCGGCGGGTCGCCGAGCAGCGTCGTCGCCAGCGCCAGCCGCTGGCGCATGCCGAGCGAGAACCCGCCGACCCGGCGCTTCGCGGCCGCGGTGAGGCCGACGAGATCGAGCACCTCGTGCGCGCGGCGGTCCGGGACGCCGGCCTGAGGCGCGTACACCCGCAGGTGGTCCAGCGCCGTGCGGCCGGGGTGGAAGTCGGCGGCCTCCAGCGCGGCGCCGACGGTGCGCATCGGGCGGTCGAGCGCCCCGTACCGGCGGCCGCCGATGGTGGCGGTGCCGGCGGTGGGCTGCACGAGGCCGAGCAGCATGCGCAGCGTCGTCGTCTTGCCGGCGCCGTTCGGTCCGAGGAACCCGGTGACCCGCCCGGGGCGGACCGTGAAGCTCAGGTCGTCCACGGCCCGGACCTGGCCGAACGTCTTCGTGAGGTGGGAGACCTCGATGGCGTGCGTCGCGTCGGGTGGCATGCCTCGACCCTAGGGACGCGGCCCCACCCGGCGGATCAGCCGCGAGGCGGAGCCGTCGGGCACCGCCACCTCCGCCGCCCGACGGAGCCGGGGGCGGGCGGGCGGTCCGGCGGCCTCAGAACGCCGCGGTCGTCGGCCGCGAGGTGCGGCGCGAGGGCAGCATCACCCGCATCGTGCAGCCCGACTCGCTGTCCGCCACCTCGACGGTCCCGCCGTGCAGGGTCACCGCCCACCGCACGATCGACAGCCCCAGGCCGGTGCCGCCGGTGGAGATCTGCCCGGTGATCGCGGGGGTGTTGCCGCGCGCGAACCGCTCGAAGACCCGCTCGCGCTGGTCGGCCGCGATGCCGGGGCCCTGGTCGACGACGTCGAGCCGCACGAATCCGCCGGCGCGGTGCGCCTCCAGCCGGACCGGCGCGCCGCGGGGGGAGTGCCGGACGGCGTTCTGCACGAGGTTGGCCACGACCTGGTGCAGCCGCTCCCGGTCCGCCGGGAGGGTGAGGTCGGGCGGGTCCACGACCACGGGGAACGTGAGGTCCTTCGACGCCCCGACCAGCCGCCCCTCCTGCGCCGCCTCCTCCAGGAACTGCTGCACCGGCACGTCGGTCACCTGCAGGTCGACGGCGCCGGCCTCCAGGCGCGACAGGTCGAGCAGCGTCGCCACCAGCCGGCTCAGGCGCTGGGTCTGCGCGAGCGCGGCGCGCATCGCCTCGGGGTCCGGGTCCTCGACGCCGTCGACGATGTTCTCGAGCTGCGCCTGGAGCGCCGTCACCGGCGTGCGGAGCTCGTGCGACACGTTCGCGACCATCTCCCGGCGCAGGGAGTCCGCCTGCTCCAGGTCGTCGGCCATCCGGTTGAACGCGGTGGCGAGCTCCCCGACCTCGTCCCGGCTGGTGGCCCGCACCCGGCGGCTGTAGTCGCCGGCGGCCATCGCGCGCGCCGCGGAGGTCATCTCCCGCAGCGGCGACGTCATGCCCCGCGCGAGGATCTGGGTCATCACCAGGGCGAGGACGATGACGATCGGGAAGGTCCGCGTCGGTCCGAGCGCGTTGTTCAGCCCGATCCAGGTGAGCAGCGCCGCGACGAACACCGCCGCGGCCACCAGGACGCCGAGCTTGATCTTGATCGACCGGAGCCGGTCGAGCGGCCGCACGTCCGGCAGCCGGCCCACCCGGGCGGTCCGCTGGTGCCGGGGCGTCGACGGGCCCGTCACGCCGTGCCGCCTCCCGGGGTCGCGCCGGGCGCGGTGGCCGGCTCCAGGGCGTAGCCCACGCCGTGCACGGTCCGGATGAGGTCGGCGCCGAGCTTCCTGCGCAGGGCCTTCACATGCGAGTCGACGGTGCGGGTCCCGGAGGCGTCCACCCAGTCCCACACCTCGGCCAGCAGGCGCTCCCGGGTGAGCACCGTGCGCGGGCTCGCGGCGAGCGCGAGCAGCAGGTCGAACTCGGTCGGCGTGAGGTGCACCTCCTCGCCCCCGCGGTGCACGCGGCGCTGCGCGCGGTCGATGACCACGTCGCCGACGGCGACCGGCGGCTCGGCGGACCCGGAGCCCGCGGCGGCGAGCTCGGCGGCCAGCGCGGCGCGCTGCTGGCGGCGCAGCAGGGCCTTGACCCGGGCGACGAGCTCGCGCATCGAGAACGGCTTGGTCATGTAGTCGTCCGCGCCGACGCCGAGGCCGATCAGCATGTCCGTCTCGTCGTCCCGGGCCGTCAGCATCAGCACGGGTACCGGGCGGTCGGCCTGGATCCGGCGGCACACCTCGAGGCCGTCGATGCCGGGCAGCATCACGTCGAGCACGACGACGTCGGGCGCCAGGCGGGCCGCGGCGTCGACCGCCTGCAGGCCGTCGCCGACCGTCTCCACCTGCCAGCCCTCGGCGGAGAGCCGGCGCGCGACGGCCGTCGCGATGGCGGGCTCGTCCTCGACGACGAGGACGGAGGTGGACGCGGCGCCCGGGGCGCCCGCGGGGGTTCCGGCGGCGGCACCGGGGCGGGATGCGAACGTCATCCCGCCAGCGTAGAGCGCGGGTGTGGAGGTTTCGTATGATTGCGCCACCATGAGCAGCTCAAGTCGCTGCCGGCGTCCCTCCCGGGCCGACGCGCCCGGGGGAGACCATGCCGGCCCTTCCTGCCTCCTGACCCTCCCCGCGCGCGTCCCGGCACCGCCGCACCCGCGCGACGGCGGGGGGTGACCCGTGCTGACCGACTGGCTGCTCGTGGCCCTCGGCGTCGTGCTCACCGCCGGCGCCGCCGTGTTCGTCGCGAGCGAGTTCTCCCTCGTCACGCTCGACCCGGGCGTCGTCGAGGGCCAGACCCGGCCCGACGACCGCCGCGGGCAGAGCGTGCTCAAGGCGCTGCGCCGGCTGTCCACGGAGCTGTCCGGCGCCCAGGTGGGCATCACCGTGACCACCGTGCTGCTCGGCTACACCACCCAGCCCGCGGTGAACGCGCTGCTCGCCGAGCCGCTGCGCGGGTCGTTCCTCGGCCCGGCGATCGGCGGGGGCGTGGCGCTGGTGGTCACGCTCGTCCTGGTCAACGGCTTCTCCATGCTGTTCGGCGAGCTGGTGCCGAAGAACTTCGCGATCAGCCGCCCGCTCGGGACCGCGCGCTGGGTCGCGCCGCTCCAGGCGGGGTTCACCTCCGCGCTGCGGCCGCTGATCACGCTGTTCAACTCGAGCGCGAACGCGCTGCTGCGCCGGCTCGGCGTCGAGCCGCGCGAGGAGCTGTCGGGCGGCCGGTCGCCGCAGGAGCTCGCCGCGCTGGTGAAGCGCTCCGCCCAGCAGGGCACCCTCGACGAGTCGACCGCGACCCTGCTGACGAACTCCATCGAGTTCACCGACCTCACGGCCGTGGACGTGATGACCGACCGCCAGCGGGTCGTCGTGCTCCGGCGCGGCGACACGGCGACCGACGTCGTCCGGCTGTCCCGGGAGACGGGGCACTCCCGGTTCCCCGTGATCGGCGACGACTCCGACGACATCGTGGGCCTGGTGCACCTGCGCCGGGCGATCGCGGTGCCGTACGAGCGCCGGGACGAGGTGCCCGCGGCCGCGCTCATGGTCGACGCGCCCCGGGTCCCCGAGACCGTGCACCTCGGCCCGCTGCTGGTCGAGCTGCGCGAGCACGGCCTGCAGATGGCCGTCGTCGTGGACGAGTACGGCGGCACGTCGGGCGTCGTGACGCTCGAGGACGTCGTCGAGGAGCTGGTCGGTGACGTCGCGGACGAGCACGACCGCCGGCGCACCGCGGCCTCGCGGCGCTCGGACGGCGCGTGGGTCGTGTCGGGGCTGCTCCGGCCCGACGAGCTCACCGAGACCACCGGCCTGGTCGTCCCGGAGGACGGCCCGTACGAGACGCTCGGCGGCCTGGTGATGGCCGCGCTCGGCCGCGTGCCGGAGGCCGGCGACGAGGTCCTGGCCGGCGACGTGCTGCTGCGGGTCGAGACGATGGCCCGCCGTCGGGTGGAGCGCGTGCTCGTGCGTCCGGCGCACGCGCCCGCCGGCGCCGAGGGGAGCGCCCGGTGAGCCCGGCGGTGGCCCTGGCGCTCGCGGTCGCGCTGCTCGCCGGCAACGCGTTCTTCGTCGCGGCCGAGTTCGCGATCATCTCCGCGCGCCGCTCCGCGATCGAGCCGCTGGCCGCCGCGGGCGACCGGCGGGCGACCACCGTGCTGTGGGCGATGGAGCACGTGTCCCTCATGCTGGCGTGCGCCCAGCTCGGCGTGACCGTCTGCTCGACGAGCCTCGGCCTGGTCGCCGAGCCGGCGATCGCCCACCTGATCGAGGACCCGCTGCACGCCCTCGGGGTCAGCACGAGCCTGGCGCACCCCATCGCGTTCGTCGTCGCGCTGCTGGTCGTCGTCTACCTGCACGTGGTGCTCGGCGAGATGGTGCCGAAGAACCTGGCGGTGTCCGGCCCGGACCGGGCGGTGCTGGTGTTCGGCCCGCCGCTGGTCTGGCTCGGGCGGGTGGTGCGGCCGGTCATCGCGGCCCTGAACTGGATCGCGAACCACGTGCTGCGGCTGTTCCGGGTGGACCCGCGCGACGAGGTCGCCTCGGCGTTCACCGCCGAGGAGGTGCAGTCGATCGTCGAGCAGTCGCAGGCGGAGGGGCTGTTGGACGACGAGCAGGGCCTGCTCTCCGGTGCGCTGGAGTTCTCCGACCGCACCGCGGCCGACGTGATGGTCCCCGTCGCGGACCTCGTCACCGTGCCGGTCGACGTGACGCCCGACGAGGTGGAGCGGCTCGTCGCCCGGACCGGGTACAGCCGGTTCCCGGTGCTCGGGCGGGACGGTGCGCCCGGCGGCTACCTGCACGTCAAGGACGTGCTGTACGCGGACGACGGCTCGCGCCGGCTCCCGGTGCCGACCTGGCGCGTGCGGGCGCTCGCGGTCGTGGCACCGGGTGACGAGGTCGAGGAGGCCCTGACCGCCATGCAGCGCTCGGGCGTGCACCTCGCGCGCGTCGAGGACGGTGGCCGCGCGGTGGGCGTCGTCTTCCTGGAGGACATCCTCGAGGAGCTCGTCGGCGAGGTCCGTGACGCCATGCAGCGCGGCACCTTCCGGCACCGGACCGGGGCCTGAGCGCCCGTCGCTGGGCCGTTCGTGGGACCTTCGTCACACGACAGAGTGGTCCCGGTGGGTGAACAGGCGCGACACGCCGATGATCCGTCAGCTACCCCCGGTCGGGGGGTTGGAACGGGCGGGGCGCTGCCGTTATGGTTTCGTGATCGCTCACCCGGATCCCCCCGGCGGTCGCGCTCCCAGCGCGCCGCCCTCCCCGGGTGGCGCCCCTCGTCCGTCGGCGACCTGTCGCCTGCCCGTGCTCGGAGGTCCCGTGGCGTCGCACCGCGTGCAGCCCGCCGCCGACGCCGGTGCCCCCACCCGGCGCCAGCTCCGGGAGGCGTCCCGGACGCGACGTGCCGCCACCGCGGCCCCCGCCGTCGAGGCGCCCGTCGCCGTCGCCGAGCACCGCCGGCGCACCAGCCCGCTGGCCCGCTGGGGCACCCGCGCCGGCGTGCTCGTCACGCTGGCCGCCGTCACGGTCGCCGTCCCGCTGTCGCAGGGCGCGGCCCGCAGCGAGGACGGCTTCACCGACGCGCAGGCCGACGCGACGCTGCCGAGCACGGTCGAGGCGCTCACCTCGTCCGCCACCTCCGTGCTCCCGCCGGCCTCGCTCGTGTCGAGCGACGCGACCGCGCTGCGCGCGCAGGTCGACGTCAGCCGCAGCGAGGAGCGCGAGATCCTGCCCGGCTGCGACGGCGACGCCGGCACGGCCAGCGCCAACGGCCAGCTCCCGCAGTCCGACCTCTGCTACCTGTGGGACGGCAAGACCCAGCTGCGCGCCGACGCCGCCGAGGCGCTCGCCGAGCTCAACGCCATGTGGGTCACCCGGTGGGGCACCGACCTCTGCCTGTCCAGCGGCTACCGCACCCTCGCCGAGCAGCGCGCCGTCAAGGCGGCCAAGGGCTCGCTCGCCGCCCCGGCGGGCCGCAGCAACCACGGCTGGGGCCTCGCGGTCGACCTGTGCACCTCGCAGACCACGGGCGCGCAGTGGGAGTGGCTGAACGAGAACGCGCCGGTGTTCGGCTGGGAGAACCCCGACTGGGCGCGCCCCGGCGGCTCCGGCCCGTACGAGCGCTGGCACTGGGAGTACACCAAGGGCGTCATGGCCGACGGCGAGTACTACGGCTGACGCGGGGCGCCCCGCGACGCGGAACGGCCCCGCCTCCTTCGGGAGGCGGGGCCGTTCGCGTACCGGGGACCCGGTGCCGGGCCGGATCCTGCGCCGAGGTAGGACCTCCGCGCCGAGGTAGGACCGTCTGCGGTCCTACCTCGGCCGCGGTGTCCTATCTCGGCGCGGTGCTCGGGCCTGGGCGGGGCTGCTCGGGGCTCGGCGGGGCGGGCCCGTCAGGACAGGGTCATGCCCCAGGTGACCTCGTGGGTGGCGCCCGGCTCCAGGCGGACCAGACGCTCGCCGGTGCGGAACGCGTCGGCGATGCAGCTCATCGGCTCGGCGGCGACGCCCCGGCGGTCGATCTTCGGGATGCCGTTGCCGGTGCACACCTGCCAGGTGTCCATCGAGGAGTCCATCCACATCGCCGCGCCGTGGCCGTCCGGCGACCCGAGCACGATCCAGGACAGCCCGTCGGCGTCGCGGGTGACGTCGACGAACGCGTCGTCCAGCGCCACGCCGGCCAGCGGCTGCGGCGTGCGGCGGTCCTCGGCGCCGGACAGCGGGCGGGTGCCGGTCGGCAGCAGGCGGTCGTCGACGGTCACCTGCGACGCGGCGTCGACGCGCAGCGTGCAGTCGTCCACGGCGGCGTCGCCGGGAGACAGCCACGGGTGGAAGCCGATGCCGTACGGGGCGGCCGTCGCGTCCAGGTTGGTCGTGGCGACGTGCACCCGCAGCCCGGCGTCGGACAGCGAGTAGGTGACGTCGACGCGCAGCGACCACGGGTAGCCCGGCGTCGGGACCAGGTCGTGCCGCAGCGTGACGGAAGTGTCGCCGTCGGGGCCGGTCTCGGAGGCGACCTTCGCGTACCGGACCTGGGCCACCAGGCCGTGCAGGGCGGTCATGCGGTCGGGCTCGGTGACGGCGACCTGGTAGTCGGTGCCGTCCCAGGTGTACTGCCCGTCCCGCAGCCGGTTGGGCCACGGGGCGAGGACGGCGCCGGAGAAGGCCGGGGCCAGGTCGGACTCGTCGAACGGCAGCACGACGTCGCGGCCGCCGACGCTGTAGGAGCGGACGCTGGCCCCGACCTCGGCGATCACGGCGCGGTGCGCGCCGTGGGCGAGGGGGTGCTGCTGTCCGGAGGGTGCGGGCGTGTTCACGCTCACACCGTAGCGGGACGGCCTCCCGGGGCCATCATCACCCGAGCAGCAGGGGCGCGAGCGCGTCCGTGGTCGAGCGGATCGAGCCGGGGACGCCGGGGGCGGGCAGTACGAAGCGCCCGAGCGCGAACCAGGCCGCGCCGACGGGCGCCGCCACCATCAGCCGGTGCTTGAGCGGCCACAACCGGGAGCTCGCGAGGCAGCCCGGGCCAACCAGCAGCAGTGCGGACGCGGCCCACATCAGCGTGCCGAGCCCGGCGAGGGGCGGGTTGCCTCCCCAGAACACGCCGTGTGCACCGCCCAGCACGACCCACCCCCACATGGTCACCATCGGGAGCGGGAGCCAGCCGATGCCCGTCACCACCAGGAACAGGCCCCAGGTCGACCACCACGACGGCGCGGGCTGGGGGCCCGGCGGAGCGGCTCCGCCGGGCCCCGAGCCTGCTGGGTTCACCACAGCGGCACCGGTCCCGAGCCGCCCCCGCCGGGCAGCATCGGCCCGAGCGCGACGGTGATCTCGTCCTCGGGGTGCCCGAACCCGAGGGCGCCCGAGTCGTCCGTCACCACGAGCGTCACGTCGTACACCCCCGGCGTGAACGTGTGGGTCACCACCTGCCCGGAGGCGGTGGTGCCGTCGCCGAACTCCCACCGGTACTCCACGATCCGCCCGTCGAGGTCCGTGGAGCCCGACGCGTCGAACGTGTACGTCCCCGCACCGGCCACGCTGCCGGGGAGCAGCGACGACCCGGGAGTCGCGACGACCTCGGCGGTGGGCGGCTGGTTCGGCGCGACGTGGTCGACGAAGGAGGACACGACCCCCGCGCCCTCCTCGGGCACGTCGGCACCGAACATCTCCACGGTCCATACCCCGGGCTCGGGGTCGCGGATCGTCCAGTGCTCGAACGTCGGCCCCACCTCGTGCTCGGCGTCGCGCGGGGTGTCGCGGGAGTAGCGGGTTCCGGACGGTGAGACGAGCGACGTGACCACGTCGCGGCGCTCCGGCGCGATCACCACCTCGGAGAGCGCCGTGGTCGTCCGTGAGCCCGCGTCGGGCGCGAGGTACGGCGGGAAGAACGCGTCGAGGTCGATCACCGAGCCGCGCACCGTGTAGTGGGTGGTGACCGTCTGCCGGGACCTGACCACGACACTCGGGCGCATCGGGGAGCCGATCGTCGAAGCGACGCGGTTGGCCATGAGCGCGTGGCCGAGCGCGTTCGGGTGGAACGACCCGGAGACGTTCTCGAGCGAGAACGGGTTCATCCCGGGCTCGGCGTCGCACAGGTGGTGCCCGGCCAGGGCGGTGGTCATGGAGGCGTGCTCGAACCCCGCGCGGGTCGCGATCGAGGCGATCGCCTCGTTCGCCTGCCGGACCTTCTCGTTGAGCCACACCTGGTCGGAGGACCGCACCCCGGCGCAGCCCGAGTACCCGCCGAGGCCTGTCGGGGTGAAGAACTGCGGGTAATCCACGACGACGACCCGTGCGTTCGGCGCCCGACGTCGGATGTCGGCGTAGAGGTCGGACAGCTCGCGCGCGAGGGTCCCCTCCCGGAGCTCGGCGATCTTGGCGTCGATCGCAGGTCCCTGGTTGCGTGCGCAGCTGCGCCACCAGTTGGTCACCGGGTCGGCCCAGTCGCCGATCGCGTGCGAGAGGAGGCATCCAGCCAGTGTCCCGACGAAGCCCAGGTCGTTCCCCCCGATGCCCACCGTGACGAGCCGGGTGTCCGACCCGAGGGCTCCGAGCTGGGGACCCTGGTCGGCCTTCTGCGCGCGGTACATGTCACGCATCACGGCGCCCGAGCAGGCGCGGAAGTCCAGCGACAGCCGGGTGGTGCCCCGCTGGAGCAGGAGGTGCGGGTACGCAGCGTAGGAGCGCCGGCAGCTGTTGCCGTCCCAGTCGGTCCCGGGTTCGTAGTTCCCGGCGCCCTCGCCGGACTGGAACGAGTCACCCAGCGCGACGTAGGTGTCGACGTGCACGACGTCCGGCGCGGACGCGGAGAGGAAGGTCACGTTGTCGATGGCGAACCCGGCCGGCTCGGCGGCGACCGCCTCGACCCGGAACGAGGCCATGCGGGACTGCGTGATCGTCACCCGGACGATCCCGAGAGCGTCGAGCGGCACCGAGAGCAGCTCGGCGCCGTCCGCGTCCCGGGCGATCACCCGCACGCTCTTCCGTGTGTCGATGTACCCGACCGACAGCGCGAGGTGGTTCACCGTGCGCGGCGAACCGTCCGCACGGACGAACCGCCCCTCGATCGCCCCCTGGAACGTGGGCGTGCCGGACAGCACCGGGCTGGTGGGGTTCGAGCCGTCTGGGCGATGAACGGTGCGTCGCCGCCGAAGGCGATGCCGCGCTGCTGGTACTGCGTCGTGATCGCCGTGCCGACCGGGAACTCCGAGAAGGTGATCGTCTCCATCTCGTCCGCGGTGGTCGTGAGGCTGGCGCGCAACTCAGCGCCCACCTCGACCGAGGAGGTCTCGCCACCCGGCCCGTCCGAGGTGGACGCGGGAGGGTCGGCGGCCGTCGCCGGTGGACCGAGCGTCGTCAGCAGCAGGATCGTGGCGACCAGGGCGGCTGCCGGCCGCCACCGGGGCATGGACATGCGCGCGCTCCTTCGTGCGTCGGAGGAACGAGCGGCTGGACACCGCGGGGGTGGTGTCTGGTCCTCGACCATCACCCTGGCGGAGTGGGGCCGTCGCCGGGCCGGGACCTACGTCCCCACTTCGGGCGCGCGTCCCCGCCGACCGACGTGGCGACGGCCGTGAGCACACCTCCGTGCGGCACCGGGTAGCCTGGACCGTCGTGGCAGCCACCGACTTCCCCGCCGAGATCCGCGACCTGCGCAGCACCCTGCAGTCGATCCAGGCGGTGTCCGACCCCACGGCCCTCCGGGCGAAGATCGCCGACCTCTCCGAGCAGGCGTCCGCCCCCGACCTGTGGGACGACCCCGAGTCCGCCCAGAAGGTCACCAGCGCGCTCAGCGCCGCGCAGTCCGAGCTGGACCGGGTCGACAAGCTGGGCGGGCGGATCGACGACCTCGAGACCCTCGTCGAGATGGCGACCGAGGACGGCGGCGACGCCGAGACCCTCGCCGAGGCGGAGGCGGAGCTGGTCGCGATCCGCAAGGACCTGGGCGAGCTCGAGGTCCGCACGCTGCTGAACGGCGAGTACGACCAGCGTGAGGCGGTCGTGACGATCCGCGCGGGCGCCGGTGGCGTCGACGCGGCGGACTTCGCCGAGATGCTCATGCGCATGTACCTGCGCTGGGCCGAGCGGCACGGCTACCCGACGACGGTGCTCGACACGTCGTACGCGGAGGAGGCCGGCCTGAAGTCGGCGACCTTCGAGGTGAAGGCGCCCTACGCGTTCGGCCACCTCTCGGTCGAGGCCGGCACGCACCGCCTGGTGCGCATCTCGCCGTTCGACAACCAGGGCCGCCGGCAGACGTCGTTCGCCGCGGTCGAGGTCATCCCGCTCATCGAGCAGAGCGACGACAACATCGAGATCCCCGAGTCGGAGATCAAGGTCGACGTGTTCCGGTCGTCCGGCCCCGGCGGCCAGTCGGTCAACACGACCGACTCCGCGGTCCGCATGACCCACCTCCCGACCGGCATCGTCGTGTCGATGCAGAACGAGAAGTCGCAGATCCAGAACCGCGCCGCCGCGCTGCGCGTGCTCCAGTCCCGCCTGCTCCTGGTCCGCAAGGCCGAGGAGGACGCGAAGAAGAAGGAGCTCGCGGGCGACATCAAGGCGTCCTGGGGCGACCAGATGCGGTCCTACGTGCTGCACCCGTACCAGATGGTCAAGGACCTGAGGACCGAGCACGAGGTCGGCAACACCTCCGCGGTGTTCGACGGCGACATCGACGGGTTCATCGAGGCGGGCATCCGGTGGCGCCGGCAGGCGTCCGTCGAGGCCTGATTCCCGCCCGATCGGGGCGGACGAGGGTGTGAATCGGGCATAACGCCCGGCGCGGGGCCCGGTGGGGCGACTCACAGGTTGCCGCGCGGCGTGTCACGGAGGGGTCACGACGGGCCGCTGCCTACGCTCGACGCGGCCCGGTCGCACCACCCTCCGCACGCCCCTCAGTCCCCGACCGACCGGCCGCCCAAGCCCCGTGATCAGATTCGAGAACGTCACCAAGGTCTACGCGCGCGGCGCGCGCCCCGCGCTGGACCACATCGACCTCGAGGTCGAGCGCGGCGAGTTCGTGTTCCTCGTCGGCGCGTCCGGCTCCGGGAAGTCGACCTTCCTGCGGCTGGCGCTGCGCGAGGAGCGGCCGTCGGCCGGCAAGGTCTTCGTCGCCGGCAAGGACCTCACGACCCTGTCGTCCTGGAAGGTCCCGCACCTGCGCCGCCAGATCGGCGCGGTGTTCCAGGACTTCCGGCTGCTGCACAACAAGACCGTGTTCGAGAACGTCGCGTTCGCGCTCCAGGTGATCGGCAAGCCGCGGCACCACATCCTCACGACCGTGCCCGACGTGCTGGAGATGGTCGGCCTGGCCGGCAAGGAGAAGCGCCGCCCGCACGAGCTGTCCGGCGGCGAGCAGCAGCGCGTCGCCATCGCCCGCGCGTTCGTGAACCGGCCGGCGATCCTGCTGGCGGACGAGCCCACCGGCAACCTCGACCCGACGACCTCCCTGGGGATCATGCGCCTGCTCGACCGGATCAACCGCACGGGCACCACGGTGGTCATGGCGACGCACGACGACGAGATCGTCGACCAGATGCGCAAGCGCGTGGTCGAGCTGTCCGGCGGCGAGATGGTGCGCGACCAGTCGCGCGGCGTCTACGGCTCGGACCGCTGAGGGGAGGATCGACGTGCGACTGCAGTTCATCCTCTCGGAGATCGGCATCGGCCTGCGCCGGAACCTCTCCATGACCATCTCGGTCGTCCTCGTGACCTTCGTGTCGCTGACCTTCGTCGGCGCGGCCGCGCTGCTGCAGATGCAGATCACGAAGATGCAGGACGACTTCTACGGCAAGGTCGAGGTCGCGGTGTACCTCTGCCCGGCCGGCACCTCGTCCGAGCCCACCTGCGCGGGCGGCGAGGTCACCGACGACCAGAAGCAGGCGATCCTCGACGCGCTCGACGCCCCCGACGTGGCCCCCTACGTGGAGAGCGTCACCGAGGAGTCCAAGGAGCAGGCGTTCGAGACGTTCCAGCGCCAGTTCGAGGGCCAGTTCTGGGCGCAGGTCACCACCGTCGACGACATGAACGAGTCGCTGCGCATCAAGCTCACCGACCCGGAGAAGTTCGAGGTCGTGGCCGACGTGCTCCAGGGCCGCCAGGGCGTCGAGACGGTGCAGGACCAGCGCGACCTCTACAACACGCTGTTCAAGGTGCTGAACTCGGCCACGCTGCTGTCGCTCGGCCTGGCCGGCGTGATGCTGCTGGCCGCGGTGCTGCTGATCACCACGACGATCCGGCTGTCGGCGATGAGCCGCCGGCGGGAGACCGGGATCATGCGGATGGTCGGCGCGTCCAACCTGTTCATCCAGCTGCCGTTCATGCTCGAGGGCGCGATCGCCGCGACGATCGGCGCCGTGCTGTCGGTCGTCGGGCTGTGGGCGGGCGTCCGCTACCTGGTGACGGACTGGCTGGGCGGCCAGGTGGCCTGGATCCCGTACGTCACCACGAACGAGGTGTGGCAGGTGGCGCCGTTCCTCGTGGCTGCCGCGATCCTGCTCGCCGCGATCTCGTCCCTGGTCACCCTGAGCCGCTACACGAAGGTCTGACATGGCGAGCATGCGCACCCGCACCCCCCGCCGCGCGCGCGGCGTCCGCGCCGTCGCCGGCTCGCTGGCCGGAGCGCTCGCCGTCCTGGTCGGCCTGACCGCGGCCGGGCCCGCCGTCGGCGACGACCTCGACGACCGGCAGTCCGCGCTGCAGCGGCAGCAGGCGCAGAACGACCAGCAGCGGGCCGACGCCGAGGCGGCGCTCGAGGGCCTGAGCGCGCAGTACCAGCAGACCGCGCAGGACCTGCTGGCGGTCCAGCAGCAGCTCGCCCCCGCGCAGGCGGCGCTGACGGCCGCGCAGGAGGCGCTCGCCGGCTACGAGCGGGAGGCGGAGCTGATCGCCGCGCGCCTGCAGGACGCCGAGGACCAGGAGACGTCGATCAGCGCGACGATCGCCACCGACACCGAGCGGTCCGACCAGATCCGCAGCCAGATCAGCCAGATGGCGCGGCAGGCCTACCAGGGCGGCCCGAGCCTGTCCGGCCTCAGCATCATGGTGGGCGCGCAGACCGTCGAGGAGTTCACCGAGCAGTACGGCCTCGCGACCGCGGCGCAGCGCACCCAGAACGAGGTGCTCGACGAGCTCGCCGACATCGAGGCGGCCAACAAGAACAGCCAGGCGCGGCTGACGGCCGTCCGCGAGCGGATCACCGAGCTGAAGGCCGAGGCGGACGCCAAGGTCGCCGAGGCCGAGCAGGCGCGCCAGGAGGCCGCCGACCGCAAGGCCGAGGTCGAGCGGCTCATCGCGGAGCAGACCGCGAAGCAGCAGCAGCTGGCGTCGCAGAAGGCCGCCGCCGAGGCCGAGATCGCGTCGATCGACGCGGAGAAGGCGTCGATCGAGTCCGAGCTGACCAAGGTCGCGAACGAGCAGCGCGCCCGCGCCGCCGCCGCGGCCGCCGCCGCCGGCCAGCCGGCGCCCGCCGCCGGCCCGGTGTCCGGTGCGCTGTTCGGCAACCCGACGTCGATCAACCCGATCCACGTCACCAGCGAGTACGGCATGCGGCTGCACCCGATCCTCGGGTACTACCGGCTGCACGCCGGCATCGACCTGCGCACCTACTGCGGCACCCCGATCTACGCCGCCCGCGAGGGCACCGTGCAGTGGGCGCGCTGGCGCAACGGGTTCGGCAACCAGGTGATGGTCGACCACGGGCTGTACAACGGCAGCTCGCTGATGACGTCGTACAACCACATGACGAGCTTCGTGGTCGGGGGCGGGCAGCACGTGTCCCAGGGCCAGCTGCTCGGCTACTCCGGAAACACCGGGACGTCGGCGGCGTGCCACCTGCACTTCGAGGTGTACGTCAACGGCGCGACCGTGAACCCGCGGCCGCTGCTCGGCCTGTAGCGGAATCCGGTGGGCGGCCGGCGCGCCGCCGGATAGGCTGCTGCGTCGCCCCTGGATCCCGCCGGGGCACCCGCACGACCCCAGGAGGAGAGTCATGGCCAAGCAGAGCGGACGGTCGCTCGTCGCGTCCAACCGCAAGGCGCGCCACGACTACCTCATCGAGGACGTGTTCGAGGCCGGCGTCGTGCTCAGCGGCACCGAGGTCAAGGCGCTGCGCGCGGGGCGTGCGTCGCTGGTCGACGGCTGGTGCACGATCGAGTCGGGCGAGGCCTGGCTCGAGGGCGTGCACATCCCCGAGTACTCGCAGGGCACCTGGACGAACCACGCCCCGCGGCGCAAGCGGAAGCTGCTGCTGCACCGGCAGGAGATCGACCGGCTCGAGGCGAAGACCCGCGAGAAGGGTCAGACGATCGTCCCGCTGAGCCTGTACTTCCTCGACGGGCGGGCGAAGGTCGAGATCGCCCTGGCGCGCGGCAAGCGGGAGTTCGACAAGCGCCAGGCGCTGCGCGAGCGCCAGGACAACCTCGAGGCGCAGCGCGCCATGCGGGAGAAGCGCGACCGCTGACGCGCCGCCATCTCGGCGAGTCTGCAGAACGTGTCTGCGCGCGGGCGGCGGCGCAGAGGCGAGAAGTGGAGAGTCGGCGGGCCAGGTCAGGTGAGGGACGCGCGGAGGGTGCCCGGGTCGGTCGTGGGGCGGTCGCAGACGAAGCCCCGGCAGACGTAGGCCGCCGCGCGGCCGCCGAGCAGCGGGCGGTCGCGCAGCAGGGGCACCGCCGCCGGGTCCGCCGCCACCTCGTCCGGGTCGCCCTGCGCGAGCACCAGGCCGGGCGCGGGGGAGCGCACCGCCGCGCGGACGAGCGCGACCCGGCCGGGGTCGTCCGACCGGCCGAGCACCGCGACCTCCCGCGGGCCGTCCAGCACCGCCTCGGCGGTCGCCAGCGCCCACGCCACCGCGCGCGGGTGCTGGTGGGCGATGGACAGGGGCCCCGCCAGGGCCAGCTCCGCGGCCCGGCGGTCCGTCGCCGACCCGGACAGCGCGGCCCGGGCGAGCAGCGCGGCCGCCGCGGCGGACTGCCCGGCGGCCGACGGGCCGTCCGCGACGTCCGGCCGGGTCGCCAGGCGCGCCACGACCGGGTCGGTCTGGTCGTCCGCGGTGTCCCGGAACCCGTGGCCCGGGGCCCGGAAGCGCGCGAGCACGGTGTCCAGCAGCGCGGACGCCCGCGCCGCCCAGTGCGGGTCGCCCGTCACGCCGCCGAGCACGAGGAAGCCCTCGGCCACCGCCGCGTAGTCGGTGAGCACGCCGGGCGCGGTGCCGACGGCGCCGTCGCGGGACGTGCGGGCGAGGCGGAGGAGCCCGTCGCCGCCGTCGAGCGTGTGCACGGTGTCGAGCAGCCGGGCCGCGTCGACCGCCGCCGCGACCCACTCGCGCCGCTCCAGGGCGGTCCCGGCCTCGGCCAGCGCGGCGACCGCCAGCCCGTTCCACGCGGCCACCACCTTGTCGTCCCTCGCCGGCTGCGGCCGGGCGGTGCGCGCGCGCAGCAGCGCCCGGCGCACCCGGGAGAACCGCACCTCGTCCTCCGGCGCCGGGTCGGCGCGCAGCTGCAGCACCGAGGTGCCCGCCTCGAACGTGCCCTCCTCGGTGACGCCGAACAGCGCCGCGGCCCACGCGCCGTCCTCCGGGCCCAGCGCCTCGTCCAGAGTCGCGCGGGTCCAGACGTACGTCGCGCCCTCGACGCCCTCGGTGTCGGCGTCGAGCGACGAGGCGAACGCGCCCTGCGGGGTGCGCAGGTCGCGCAGCAGCCAGTCCGCGGTGCCCTCGACCACCCGGCGCGCCAGGTCCGACCCGGTGCTGCGCCACCAGTGCACGCCGATCCGCAGCAGCATCGCGTTGTCCTCGAGCATCTTCTCGAAGTGCGGCACGGTCCACGTGCCGTCGACCGCGTACCGGGCGAACCCGCCCCCGACCTGGTCCGCCATCCCGCCGCGCGCCATCGCCTCGAGGGTGCCGGTCGCCATCGCGAGGGCGCGCTCGTCGCCGGTGCGCGCGTGCCGCCGGAGCAGCCACTCCAGCGCGGTCGACGGCGGGAACTTCGGGGCGCCGCCGAACCCGCCGTGGTCGGCGTCGTACGCCGTGGCCAGGGCCTCGACCGCCAGGTCCGACACCCGGGCCACGGCGTCCAGGTCGAGGACGGGTCCGTCGGCGTCGTCGGTCCCCGCGTCGCCCGCATCGCCCGCGGGGCCCCCGTCCTCGCCGGCCGGGGCCGGGCCGCCGAGGTGCGCCAGCAGCTCCGCCGCCCCGCCGCGCACCTCGTCGCGCCGCTCCCGCCACGCGCGGGACAGCGCCTCCAGCACCTGCCCGAACGACGGCCGCCCGGCCACCGGCACGGGCGGGAAGTACGTGCCGCAGAAGAACGGGTCGCCCTCCGGCGTCGCGAACACCGTCATGGGCCAGCCGCCCTGCCCCGTCATCGCCTGCGTCGCCGCCATGTACGCCGCGTCCAGGTCGGGGCGCTCCTCGCGGTCGACCTTCACGTTGACGAACCGGCTGTTCATCACCGCGGCGACGCCCTCGTCCTCGAAGGACTCGTGGGCCATCACGTGGCACCAGTGGCAGGCGGCGTACCCCACCGAGACCAGCAGCGGCACGTCCCGGCGGCGGGCCTCGGCGAACGCCTCCTCGCCCCACTCGTACCAGTCGACCGGGTTTTCGGCGTGCTGCCGCAGGTACGGGCTGGTGCTGCGGGCGAGGCGGTTGGGCATGCCCCCACTCTCGCTCCGGGGTGGGGCCGCCGCGACCCCGGCGGGCGCCCGGGTGGCCGGGGCGTGCGGAGTCCGCCAGAGTCGGACCCCAGCCCCCGAACCGAAGGAGACCGTCCGTGCCGTCGTCGCCCCCCGACACGCCGACCCGCGACGGGGACCGGCGGCACCCCGGGCGGCTGCTCGCCCGGACGGTCGGCGGCGCCCCGCCGCGCGGGCTCGACCCCGCCGCGGGTGTGGTGGTCACCGACGTCGGCCGGACGGACGACCCGGTGGTCGTGCTGGTGCACGGGATCGGCGTCTCCGAGCGGTACTACCGGGGGCTGGCCCGCGAGCTCGCCACCGACCGGCGGGTGCTGGTCCCGGACCTGCCCGGGTTCGGCCGCAGCCCCCGCCCGGCCCGCGTCCCCGCGGTCGAGGACCTGGCGGACGTCGTGCTGGCCGTGCTCCGGCACCGCGGGATCGAGCGGGCGACGCTGGTGGGGCACTCGATGGGCGCCCAGGTCGTCGCGGAGGCGATGCTGCGGGCGCCCGAGGTGGTGGAGCGCGTGCTGCTGATCGGCGCGGTCGTGGACCCGGAGGCGCCCTCCGTGCTGCGCCAGGCGCTCCGGCTGGCGAGGGACGGCCTGCACGAGCCGCTGCGGGTCAACGCGGTCGTGGCCAGCGACTACCTGCGCACCGGCCCGTCCTGGTACTCGGCGGTGCTGCCGCACATGTTCGCCTACGACACGGCCGGTGCGGTGGCGCGGCTGCCGGGGCCGGCGCTGATCGTCCGGGGCGAGCGCGACCCGGTGTCGTCGCGGGCGTGGGCGCGCCGGCTCGGGGCGCTCGCCCCGCGGGCGGACGTGCGGGAGGTGCCCGGCGCCGGGCACGTCGCGATGGCCTCGCACGCCCCGCTGCTCGCCCGCTGGGTGCGCGAGGCGCCGTGCTGACGGCCGCCGAGGGCGCCCGGCGCGCCGTGTGGTGGGGGCAGGACTACGCCTACGCGGGCTGGCGGCAGGCGCGCGGGCTGCTGTCCCGCACGTCGCCCGACTCGTACACCCGCCCCGCGCACCCGAGGCGGCCGCCGGTGCTGCTGCTGCCCGGCGTCTGGGAGACGTGGCGGTTCCTGGAGCCGCTGGCCCGCGGCCTGTTCGCGGGCGGCCACCCCGTGCACGTCGTCGCCCCGTTCGGCCTCAACCGGGGGAGCGTCCCGGACATGGCGGACCTCGCGGCGGCGCAGCTGCGGGAGGCCGACCTGCGCGGCGTCGTCCTCGTCGCGCACTCCAAGGGCGGGCTGATCGGCAAGAGCGTCATGGGGCGCGCCGACGTGGGCGACCGGGTGCTCGGCATGGTCGCGATCAACACGCCGTTCTCCGGGTCGCCCTACGCGCGGCTGCTGCCGGTGCGGTCCATCCGGGCGTTCCTGCCGGACGACGAGGTGCTGACGGCGCTCGCGGCGCAGCGCGCCGACCACGGCCGGATCGTGTCCGTCGCGACCTGCTTCGACCCGCACATCCCGACCGGCAGCGAGCTGCCGGGTGCCCGGAACGTGCGGCTGGCGACGCCGGGGCACTTCCGCTCGCTGGCGGACCCGGCGCTGCTGCCGATGCTGGAGCGCGAACTGGACCGCCTCGCGGCGCAGGCCTGACGGGCGCTCAGTCGCCCAGCACCTCGCGGGTCGGGACGGTCGGCTTGTCGACCCCCCGGGTCCGCAGGGCGCCGCGGCCGACCACCTGCTGCCAGGTCGCCGTGCGCTCGGACCGGCCGCGGCCGATGAAGCTCACCGCCCAGTGCAGCAGCGTCGTGACGCGGTTCTTGAACCCGACCAGGTAGAACAGGTGGACGCCGAGCCACAGCAGCCACGCGCCGAACCCGGCCGTCTTGACCGGCCCGATCTTCGCGACGGCCTGGAACCGGGACACCGTCGCCAGCGAGCCCTTGTCCTTGTACCGGAAGGGTCCGGCGCTGGGCTCGCCCTGCACGCGGCGGACGATCTCCTGCGCGGCGTACCGCCCGGTCTGCATGGCGGCGGGCGCGACGCCCGGCACCCCCGGGCGCAGGGCCATGTCGCCGACGACGAACACCTCCGGGTGGCCCGGGAGCGAGCCGTTCGGCTCCACCCGCACGCGGCCGGCGCGGTCGACCTCGGCGCCGGTCTTCTCGCCGAGCTGCCGGCCGAGCGGCGAGGCCTGCACGCCGGCGGCCCAGACCTTGGTCTGCGCCTCGATGGTGGTGCGGTTGCCGTCGCCGTCCTCGACGGTGACGGACTCGTCGTCGACGTCGACGACCTTGTGGCCCATCAGCAGCTCGACGCCGAGCCCCTCCAGCACCCGCGCGGCCGCGTCCTGCAGCTCCTCCGGGTTGCCCGGGAGCACCTTCGGCACCGGGTCGACCAGCAGGATGCGCGCCTGGGTCGGGTCGAGGCTGCGGAACGACCCGCGCAGCGACCGGTGCGCGAGCTCGGCGAGCTGGCCCGCCATCTCGACGCCCGTGGGGCCGGCGCCGACGACGACGAACGTGGTCAGCCGCGCGCGCTCGGCGGGGTCGGTCGCGAGCTCGGCGAGCTCGAACGCCCCGAACACCCGCCCGCGGATCTCGAGCGCGTCGTCGATGCTCTTCAGGCCGGGCGCGAAGTCGGCGAACTGGTCGTTGCCGAAGTAGGACTGCCCCGAACCGGCCGCGACCACCAGGCTGTCGTACCGGGTGCGCGTCTCGCCGAGCGGCGAGGACGACACGACGACCCGCTCGTCCAGGTCGATGTCGGTGACGACGCCCAGCAGCACCCGGGCGTTCCGCTGGCTCTTGAGCACGTCGCGGGTGGCGGGGGAGATCTCGCCGACCGACAGCACCCCGGTGGCGACCTGGTACAGCAGCGGCTGGAACAGGTGCGTGGCGGTGCCGTCGATCACGGTGACCCGGACCGGCGCGTCCGCCAGGGCCTTCGTCGCGAACAAGCCGCCGAAACCGGACCCGATCACGACGACGTCGTGCGGCTTGCCGGGGGTGCGTGAGGGGACGCCGGTGCTCATCGGGGGTCCTTCCGCGTCGGTTCTCAGGACCCGTCCGACCCTACGAGCGGCCCGGGCGGAGCGCGCGCCGAGCGGTCAGGCCGGCGGCGCGAGGATCTCCGACAGCCGGAAGTTCACCGGCTCCTCCAGCTGCGCGTAGGTGCAGGTGGCCGGGTCGCGGTCGGGGCGCCACCGCTTGAACTGGGCGGTGTGCCGGAACCGGTCGCCCTCCATGTGGTCGTAGGCCACCTCGACCACGAGCTCCGGGCGCAGCGGGACGAACGACAGGTCCTTGCTCGCGTTCCACCGGCTCACCGCGCCCGGCATCCGCTTCCCCTCGTGCGCCGACTGGTCGGCCCAGTCGCCCCACGGGTGCCGGGACAGGTCGTCGGCGCGCAGCGGCGCCAGCTCCTCGACGAGCGCCGTGCGCCGGGCCATCGGGAACGACGCCGCCACGCCGACGTGCTGCAGCCGGCCGTCGTCGGTCCACAGGCCCAGCAGCAGCGAGCCGAGCACGTCGCCGGACTTGTGCCAGCGGAAGCCCGCCACGACGCAGTCCGCGGTGCGGGCGTGCTTGACCTTGAACATCGTGCGCTTGTCCGGCTGGTACGTGCCGTCCAGCGGCTTGGCGACGACGCCGTCGAGCCCCGCGCCCTCGAACTGCGTGAACCACTGCTGCGCCACCGCGAGGTCGCCGGTCGCGGGCGTGACGTGCACGCGGGGGTCGTCGCCGGTGATCGTCGCGCCGAGCGCGTCCACCAGCCGCGCGCGCCGGTCGCCGAACGGGGTGCGCATCAGGTCCTCGTCGCCGAGTGCGAGCAGGTCGAACGCCACGAACGACGCGGGCGTCTCGCCCGCGAGCAGCCGGACCCGGCTCTCCGCCGGGTGGATCCGCTGCTGCAGCGCGTCGAAGTCGAGCCGGTCGCCCCGGACGATCACGATCTCGCCGTCGAGCACGCACCGCTCCGGGGTCGAGGCCCGGATCGACTCGACCAGCTCGGGGAAGTACCGGGTCATCGGCTTGCCGTTCCGGCTGCCGAGCACCACCTCGTCGCCGTCCCGGAACACGATGGTGCGGAACCCGTCCCACTTGGGCTCGGTGTGGCCGAGGTCCGGGATCTCGGGCACGGCCTTGGCCAGCATCGGGGACACGGGCGGCATCACGGGCAGGTCCATGGCGCCCATCCTGCTCGGCGGCGGCGCGGCGGGCCAGGGGTGGCGCGTCAGCCCGCGTCCGGTCGCTCCGGCGACCGCACCGGCTGCTCCGTGCCCGGCACCGGCAGCCCCGGCGCGCCCTGCGCCGCGGGGTCGAACCCGAACGTGCGCACCTCCCGCTCGCCGTCCGGCCCGATCCGCACCGTCGACACGCTCGCGTTCGCCAGCGGGTCCATCGGGACGGTCCCGGCCATCGCGAGATAGGCCAGCAGGGTCACGCCGTGGCTGACCACGAGGACGTCGCCGCCGCCCGCGTGCTCCCGCTCGATCCGCCCGAACGCGTCGGCGACGCGCTCCAGGTAGTCGGTGGTGCGCTCCGCGCCGGGCAGCCCGGGGTACGTGCCGGTGAGGATGCCGCCGAACAGCTCGACCGGGTCGCCGAGCGCCAGCAGCTCCGCCTCGGGCCGCGCCTCCAGGTCGCCGAAGTGCATCTCCCGCAGGCCGGGGTCCGTGGTGAGCCCGACGCCGGGGTGCGGTGCGAGGAGCTCGCGCGCGGTGGCGACGGTCCGGCCCGCGGGGCTCGCGTACGCGGCCGTGAACGTCCTGCCCGCGAGCACCCGCGCCGTCGCGCGCACGCCGGTCAGGCCGTCCTGGGTGAGCGGGGAGTCCGACCAGCCCTGCAGCAGCCGGGCGGTGTTGAACTCCGTGCGACCGTGCCGCACCAGGTAGAGCGTGGTGGTGCCGTCCGGCGCGGCCTCGTCGTCGAGGCGGGTGGCCGGGCCGTGCTCCGCCGCGCCGGCGGACGTCGCGAGGAAGGGCATGCCCGCGATCCTAGGCACGGTCCCGCCGCCCGTGGCGGGGAGGCGGGACCGTGCGACCGGCGCTACGCCCGGCGGCGCAGCGCCCAGGTCGCGCCCGCCACGGACGCGGCGCACCAGGCGAGCAGCACGGCGAGCGATCGGCCCGGCATCGAGAACGTGTCGTGCGCGAGCCCGGAGCGGATGAGCTGGGCCATCGGCTCGAACGGGAACCACTCGTGCGCCGTCTGCAGCCAGGCGGGCATCCGGTCGGCCGGGAAGCTGACGGGCGTGAACAGCAGGATCACGAACACGAGCACCTGGGTCATCAGCATGGCCAGGGTCGGCTTGAGCAGCGACGCCATGCCGTAGCCCACCGCCGCCGCGGTCAGCGACACCAGCAGCGTCGCGGGCACCAGCCACGGCGCCGGGGACAGGTGGACGTCGAACCGCAGCACGCCGGTGACGATGCCGAGCACCATGCCCGGCAGGGCGATGAGCGTCCAGACCAGCAGGTCGCTGACCAGGAACGACCCGCGCGGGACCGGCAGCGTGCGCATCCAGTCGAGGCTGCCCTCGGTGCGGGACTGGGAGAGCATCTGCGGGGTCATCACCAGCCCGACCATGACGAGCGTGATGGTCGGTGCGCCGGTCGCGAGGTAGAGCGCCTGCTCGGGCGGCGGGTCGCCGATGACGAGCCCGAAGCCGAGGATCGTGGCGATCGCGAGGAACACCTGCACCACGACGAGCAGCGGCAGCATCGTCGCCTGGCGGCGGAACTGCCACTGGGTGAGCAGCAGCGTCTGCTGGACGGTGGTCACGCCGCCACCCCCGCGGTCTCGCCGTGCGGGGCGTGCTCGTGGCCGACCAGGTCGACGTACACGTCCTCGAGCGACGCCGGCGTCAGCGCGTACCGCTCGAGGCGGTGGGCCGCGACCTCGCCCTGCGCCCACCGGACGACGTCCGCGGCGTCGGCGGCGCCCACGGTCCCGACCTCGCGGCCGCGCGCGCCGGACACCGCCCGTACGGCGGGGTGCCACCGCCAGCCGGCGTCGACGGCGCCGGGGGAGAGGTCCGCCTCGACGGTGAGCGTGCCCTGCAGGTGCGCGGTGAGCCCGGCGGGGGTGTCGTCCGCGAGCACCCGGCCGCGGTCGAGCACGGCGAGCCGGTCGACCACCCGCTCCGCCTCGCGCACGTTGTGGGTGACCAGCAGCACGGCCCGGCCCTCGTCGGCGAGCGCGCGGATCTGGCCCCAGAGCAGTCGGCGGCGGACCGGGTCGACGTCGTTGGTCGGCTCGTCCAGCACCACCAGCCGGCCCGGGGCGACCACCGTCATCGCGAACGCGGTGAGCCGCGCGATGCCGCCGGACACCTTCTCGGCCGGGGTGTCGGCCCACGGTCGCAGGTCGAGCGCGTCCAGCAGCTCGTCCGTCCGGGCCCGCACGGCGGTGCGCTCCGCGCCGCGGATGCGCCCGACCAGCTCGATCGCCCGGCGCGGCGTCAGGCCGGTGATCGGGACGTTCGCCTGGGCCTGGATGCAGGTCCGGCGCCGCGCCTCGGCGGGCTGCGCGACCGCGTCCACGCCGTCGAGGTGGATCGTGCCCGCGTCCGGGCGGACCAGCCCGACCACCTGGTTCACCAGCGTCGTCTTGCCCGCGCCGTTGTGGCCGAGCAGGCCGACGACCTGGCCGGCCGCCACCTCCAGGTCGATCCCGTCGTTCGCCTGCACGCCGCCGCGCCCGCGGTACCGCTTCCGCAGCCCGCGGACGGTCAGCACCGTCGCTGCGCCCATCTCCGCACTCCCTCGTTCGTCCGACCCGACCGCTCGCATACCGATCGGTACATGCTGGAACGTAGCAGGATGTCGACGGGGATACCAGACGGTATCCAGATCGGGTTGTGCGGCGTCCGTGCAGGTAGCACGGCTGACTGCCGCCGGGGCGAGGTCCGACATACCGATCGGTACGCGGTCGGGCTACGATGACGGCATGGCGCGCAGGCAGGACGACGAGACCCCCGACGGCGGGACCACGGACGACTCGATCGGCGCCGCGACCCGCGCGCTCGCCGACGCCACCGCCGCGCTCACCCGCCTGATCGGCCGGCAGGTGCAGTCCGTCGTCCCCGAGGTGTCGGACGCGGTCGCGGCGAGCCTGCGCGAGGCGTCCCGCGGGCTCGCGGACGCCTCCGAGAGCGTCGGCCGACGGACCGGCGGGCGCGCGGAGGAGCGCCGCACCGAGCGGGCGAACCGCACCCGCGAGGAGCTGCTCGACGCCGCGGCGCGGGCCTTCGCCCGCCACGGCTACGAGGGCGCGGCGCTCGGCGACATCGCCGCCGACGCCGGGTACACCAAGGGCGCCGTGTACGCGCACTTCGGCTCCAAGCACGAGCTGTTCCTGGAGGTCGCCCGCCGGCAGATCGCCGCCGCGCCCGCCCAGCCCTGCCTGCCCGACCTCGGGGCCGAGGGTCTGGAGGGGGAGCTGTCCGACGCGCTGCACGGCATGGTCGACGAGGACCAGCTGCTGCTCGCGCTCGAGATCCTGTCGTTCGCCGTCCGGCACCCGGAGGCGCGCGCCGAGATCGGCGCGTTCTACGAGGACGGGTTCGCTGAGCTCGCGGGGCAGGTGGGCCGCGCCCGGCACCCCGCGGCCCCGGCGCCGGTCGAGGCCGACTGGGACACGGCGCTCGCCGTCGTCAGCGTGTCCAACATCGCGCTGCTGCTCGGCGCGGTGACCGGCTCGCCGCACGCGTCCCCCGCGGCGGGCTCCCGGGTGATCGCGCGCCTGCTCCGGGGCTGACCGGGGCCCGTCGCGCCCACGGCGCGCGCGGAGTCAGTCGGCCTCCTGCCGAGCGCGCCGCGACAGGCGCAGCGGGAGGACGAGCCACACCACGGCCAGGCCGACGATCGTGGCGCCGCCCGCGACCAGGCCGGCGGTCCGGCCCACGACCACGTCGAACAGCAGCAGCGCGGACCCGGCGAGCACGAGCGCCAGCGCGGCGAGCCCCGTCTGGGCCATCCGGTCCGCGGAGTCCACCAGCTCCCGCTTGAGGTGCCGGCGGAACAGGATCCGGTGCAGCGACACGGGAGCCACGATGAACCCCGTCGCCGTCACCGCCAGCACCACCAGGACCAGGTAGACCGTCTTCTGGTAGTCGTCCAGGTCGAGGAACCGCTGCTGGAACGGCACCGTCAGCAGGAAGCCGGTGAGGATCTGCACGCCGGTCTGCGCGACGCGCAGCTCCTGGAGCAGCTCGTTCCAGTTGCGGTCCATCCGCTCGGTGGGCGTCTCGTGGCGGCCGTCGCGGGGGTCGGCGTCGCGGTCCTCGGGACGGGTGGTGTCGGCGTGCTGCGGCATGGTCGGTCCTTCGCGCGGTGCGCGCCGCCCGGGTCCTCGGCGGCGTCTGAGCCGATGGTGCCGCGACCGGTCGCGCGCCGCAGGTCGAGCGGCCACGGCCGCGGGAATCACGGTGCGGCCCTCCGCGTTGGACACGTATGCTGGACCTGCTGCAGCCGACGGCCGGGACCCCCACGGGGTGAGCGGACGGGGGCGGCGGCGATTGACAACTCCACATGGGGGTGATCGGTTTCGACGGTGATCGTCGAGCCAGGAGAAGCGGGCCGAGGACACACGGTTATCTCGCTAACGCTCCGTGTAAACCCATAGGTGCCGATAACAAGCGCACCGACTTCGCCCTCGCCGCCTGAGCGAGCCTCGAAGTCCGTCAGCCTGAGCTAGCTTCCGACTCAGATCCTGGCGTCATCTAGGGAGCCACTGCTCGCAGTCCTCGTCACCGGGGCTGCGGGGACTTTCAGGTGACTGAGCCCGTCCGCGACTTGTCTGCGTGATCGCGGGGGCTGAGAAAAGCAGCTGCAGACTGCGCCCGGAGAAGCCCTGGTTCCACGTCATCGGACGCGGGTTCGATTCCCGCCACCTCCACTCGAGTGCCGAGAGGCCCGTCCCCGTCCCGGGGGCGGGCCTCTCGCGCGTCACCCGTCGGCGAGCAGCGCGTCCCGGCTCGCGGTGAGCGCGTCGCGCAGGGCCGCGCGCTGCGCCGGGTCGAGCCCCGACAGCATCCGGGCGGTGACCCCGGCGACGCGCTCCTGCGCCGCGGTGAGCGCGCCGGTGCCGGCCGGCGTCAGGACGGTGGCCCGCTCGCGGCGCGGACCCGGGTCGCCCGCCCGCTCGACCAGCCCGTGCCGCTCCAGGCCCTGCACCAGCACGTTCATCGACTGCCGCGAGACGAACGTCCGTCGGGCGAGCTCGGAGCCGGTGATGCCCGGCGTCGCCTGCAGGGTGCTGAGGCAGGCGTACTGCGACACCGTCAGCCCGAGCGGTCGCAGCACCTCGTCCATCCGCTGGTTCAGCGCGGCCTGGGTGGCCTTGAGCAGGATGCCGAGCTCCTGGGCGAGCGCGGCGTCCGCGGCGTCGTCGGCGTCGTTCATGTCAGCATCTTGACACATGCCGGGGAACCAGTGTCAGGATGTTGACATGAACGCCTCGACCGCCCGCACGTCCGGACCCGACTTCGTCTCCTTCCAGGTGCGCGACCTTCCCGCCTCCGCCGACTTCTACGAGCGGCTCGTGGGGCTCACCCGCCTCCCGGCGCCGAACCCGCAGGCCGTCGTCTTCTCGGACGGCGCCGTCTCCTTCGCGGTGCGGGAGCCGTTCCCGGGCGTGGACCTCGATGCGGCCGGGGCGCTCGGTGCCGGCGTGGGCGTGTGGTTCCACCACCCGGACGCGGCGGGGCTGCACGACCGGCTCGTCGCGGCCGGCGTGCCGGTCGTGCAGCCGCCGTCCGAGACCCCGTTCGGGACGACGTTCGCGTTCCGCGACCCCGACGGCTACGTGGTGACCATCCACTCGAAGGCCAGACCTTCCACTCCCGGCGACCGGGGCCCCGCGTCACCCCAGGTCGCGCGCGGCGTCCTCGTACCAGCGCAGCCACGCCGCCCCGGCCTCCCCGGTGCGCCGGCGCAGCGCGGTCCGCGGCAGCTCCATCGGGCGCAGGTCCACCCAGCCGCGGTGGTCCAGGCCCGGCAGGGTCCGGGGCGACCGCGCGTAGCCGTCGCGCCCGTCCTGGTCCCGCGAGGTCAGCCGGACCACCGCGCACCGCCGCCCGCGCGCCGCGAGCACCACGACCGGCCGGTCCTTGGCGCCGGTCCCGTCCCGGAACGGCACCATCGCGAACCACACGTCACCCCGGCGCGCCCGCGGGGCCCCGGCGCGGCCGAGCAGCCGCAGCACCAGGACCACCGCGCCCGCGAGCAGCACCAGCAACCACGGGCGGTCGGCGACGAGGTCGGCGAGGGCGCCGGGCACGAGCTGGTCGGTCATGCAGGGGAGTGTGGCAGGCCGACGCCCCCGGTCCCGCGCGGCAGCGCGGCGCGACATCCGGCGTTGACGGCCGTCGGGGCTGCTCGTTAGGTTCTCAGGAACCGGTTTCTCGTCCCGGACGGGGCACAGCCGCACACCGGGTCCACGACGACGTCGTCGAAGGAGCACGCGTGCGCGCCCGTCCCCGTCCCACCCCGCCCGTCCTCGGAGCCGCCGTGCTCGCCGTGGTGCTCGTGTGCGCCCCGGCCGCCGTCGCCGCGCCTCCGCCCGACGACCCGGAGCCGCGCGCGTGGCGCTCCGCCTTCGTCGGCAACGTCTCGGGCTCCGGCGCCGACGCCGGGTCGGTGGAGGTCCTCGACGACGGAGCGGTGCGGCTGACCTCGGTCGACGGCAAGATCGCCGAGTCCGAGGACGGGTTCGTCTACCACTACACGGAGATCGACCCGGCGACGGAGAACTTCACGCTCACCGCGACGTTCCACGTCGACGACGCCTCCGCGGTGGACAACCAGAGCGGCTACGGCGTGATCGCCCTGGACACGTTCGTGCCGGGCAGCAAGGGCGCGCGGTACTTCAACTCGGCCGCGGCCGCGTTCGCCCGGCAGACCGACCCGGAGACCGGCCAGTTCCGGTACGGCACGGCCGGCGGGCGGTTCGTCTCCGGCTACACCGAGGCGCCGGACGTCGCGTCCACCGCGCGCTCCGTGCGGGACTCGGCGGCGTTCGACTGGGGCTTCCGGTCCGACCTCGTGACCGAGCAGAACGCCAACCCGCCGAAGATCCTGACCGGCGACACGTTCACGCTCACGCTGCGCCGGTCGAACACCGGGTTCCACGCCTGGCTCGGCGACGACGTGGACCGCCAGGTGATCGCGTACGACCCGGCCATGCTGCTGCAGCAGACCGACGACGCGATGACCGTGGGGGTGTTCGCGGGGCGCAAGATCCAGGTGACCGTCACGGACCTGCGCCTGACCACGGTGCACCCCGACGACGACGATCCCGCGGTGCCCCGACCGGTGACGGTCCTGGAGCCCGCCCTGGCGCTCGACTCGGCCGCCACGACCCCGTCGCGGGACTACGCACCGGGGTTCACGTCGAACGTCCGCGGCGCGGTGCACGTGCGGGACGCGGCCGGCGCCGTGCTGGGCGGCCCGGTGCCGGCCGCGCCGGGCATCCCCGCCCGCGTGCCCCTGCGCCTGCCGGACGGGAGGTCCGACCTCACCGCCGTGCTCGAGCCCGCGCCGGAGGCCGAGCAGGAGCTCGACGAGGGCGTCCGGCTCGGCTCGACGGAGCCGGTGCCGCTGCCGGTCGCCCTGGAGGTCCGGCGGTACGGGGTGCCCGGCGACGCGCTGCACGTCGCGCCGGTCGTGGCCGCGGACGTCGCGCACGGCGGGGTCGTCGGCTCGCCCGACGGCACGGGCACCCGGGCGGCGCCGCTCGACCTCGCCACCGCGCTCGCCTTCGCCCAGCCCGGGCAGCAGGTCGTGCTGCGCGGCGGCACCTACTGCCCCGAGCGGGCGGTGGTGATCCCGCGGGGACGCGACGGGACCGCCGACGCGCGCATCCTGCTCACCTCGGCGCCCGGCGAGCACGTCGTGGTCGACCTGTCCGGCTCGCCCGACGGCGGGTTCGTGCTCCGCGGCGACTTCTGGCACGTGCACGACCTCGAGGTGACCGGCGCCCGCGGGCGGCAGAAGGCGTTCTCCGTCATGGGGAACGACAACGTCGTCGAGCGGCTGCACACCCACCACAACGGCAACACGGGGCTGCAGATCTCCGGCGACGACACCGAGCCGCGGTCGATGTGGCCGGCGCGCAACCTCGTGCTGTCCAGCGTCTCGCACCACAACGCCGACCCGGAGCGCAACGACGCCGACGGGTTCGCCGCCAAGCTCACCGTCGGCGACGGCAACGTGTTCCGGTACTGCATCGCGCACCACAACGTGGATGACGGGTTCGACCTGTACGCCAAGTCCACCCTCGGGCCGCACGGGTCGGTGGCGATCGAGCACTCGGTCGCCTACCGGAACGGCTACCTGACCGACGACCCGGCGGAGGTCTCGGGCCAGAGCGGCAAGGGCTTCAAGCTCGGCGGCGAGTCGATCCCGCTCGGCAACGTGCTGACGAACTCGGTGGCCTACGGCAACGTCACCCAGGGCGTGTCCAGCAACTCCAGCCCGGACGGCTCGGTGCACGGGGTCACCGCGTACGCCAACGAGCAGAACAACCTCACGCTGTCCACGACCACGCACCCGGTGACCGACTACCGGGTCACCGGGTTCCTCTCGGCCGGACCGCGCGGCGCCGACCAGATCTCCCTCCGCGACCAGGTGGACACGATCCGGACGGACCCGAGCAACTACCTGGACGGCAGCAACGCGCTCGGGGTGCCGGTGCGGGACGACTGGTTCGTCAGCCTGGACACGTCGGTCGAGCCGACCATCGCGGCCGACGGCAGCGTCGACATGCACGGACTGCTGGAGCTGACCGCCGCGGCGCCGGTGGGGACCGGGGCGCGGCTGGCGCCGAACCCGAACCCGACCGAGATCCTGCTCGGGCCGGAGCCGGGGGCGCGGGCACCGGGCGGGGGCGAGGTGCCGGGCGGACCGGATGCACCGGGCGCGCCGGTGCCCGGCCTGCCCGGGACCGACCCCGGCTCGGGCGGCGCCCGCGGCGTGGCGGACCCGGCCGACCCGGGGGCGCTCGCGGCGACCGGTGCGCACGCCGGTCAGGTCGCCGTGCTCGCGGCCCTGCTGCTCGGGGGCGCCGCGGCGGCGCTGGCCGGGCGACGGCGGGCGGCGTCCTGACGCCGGCCCGGGTCGTGCGGGCGGGTCGCCCGGGCCCGGCACGACCCGGACGACCCACCTCACGCCCGGTAGTACACCGCCAGCGGGTACCCCGGCCCCTCGACCACGGTCACCGGCGTCGCGAACACGTCCGACAGCACCGCGTCCGTCATCACCTCGCGGGGCGTCCCGACGTACCGGACCCGCCCCTCGGTCATCGCCACCACCCGGTCCGCGTACGCCGAGGCGAAGTTGATGTCGTGCACGACCAGCACCACGGTCTTGCCGAGCTCGTCGGCGGCGCGGCGCAGCCGGGCCATCATCGCGACGGCGTGCTGCATGTCGAGGTTGTTGAGCGGCTCGTCCAGCAGCACGTACTCGGTGTCCTGCGCGAGCACCATCGCCACGTACGCGCGCTGCCGCTGCCCGCCGGACAGCTCGTCGAGGTACCGGTGCTGCAGGTCGGCGAGGTCGAGGAACCCGAGCGCGGTGTCCACCGCGGCCTCGTCGTCGGCGGTGAGCCGGCCCTGGGAGTGCGGGAACCGGCCCAGGCGCACGAGCTGCCGCACGGTCAGCCGGGCGACGAAGTGGTTCTCCTGCCGCAGGATCGCCAGCCGCCGCGCGAGGTCGCGGGGCCGCGCGGTGACCACGTCGAGTCCGCCGACCGTCACGCGGCCGGTGTCCGCGCCGAGGAGCCGACCGACGATCGTCAGCATGGTCGACTTGCCGGCGCCGTTCGGGCCGATGAGGGCGGTCACGCCGCCCGTGGGGATCTCGAGGTCGACCGGTCCGAGGGCGTGGACGTCCCCGTAGGTCTTGGCGACGCCGTCGAGGGTGATCACCGCAGGCCCTTCCGCAGCAGGTGGACGAGGAACACCAGGCCGCCGCCGAGCTCGATGATGACCGAGACGAGGCCGCCGGCGTAGAACACGTGCCGCAGCACGAGGTAGGCGAGCAGGAGCGTGGCGGACGCGACGGCGACGACCATCGGCAGGGTCTGCGCGTGCCGGCTGGTGCCGACGACCTGGTAGGTGAGCATCGCGACGACGAACCCGAAGAACGTCATCGGGCCGACCATCGACGTCGACACGGAGATGAGCACGGCGACCAGGACCAGCGTCAGCAGCACCTCGCGCTGGTGCCGCACCCCGAGGCTGGTCGCCGTCCCGCGGCCGAGCGCCACGACGTCGAGGACGTGCCGGCGCCGCCACAGCACGGTGCCGACGACGACGCAGACCAGCGCGCCCCACGGCAGGTAGGAGGCGTCCGAGACGCTGATGTTCCCGAACAGCCGGGCCGACAGGATGTCGAACTCGCTCGGCGTGAGCAGCCGCTGCATGAACGTCGACAGCGAGCCGAACCCCATGCCGAGCACCACGCCGACCAGCAGGAGCAGGTGCAGGTCCGCCCGCGTCCCGGTGAACAACCACCCGTAGAGCAGCGACGCGACGCCGACCATGAGCAGGCTCTGCAGGGCGATCTTGCCGAGACCGTCCGTGGCCGCGAGCGTGCCCGCGCCGAACAGGAACACCAGCGCCGTCTGGATGACCCGGTACATGGCGTCGAAGCCGAGGATCGACGGGGTGAGGATCCGGTTGTTCGTGACCGTGTGGAACACGACGGTCGCGACACCCTGGCAGAACGCGACGACCAGGATCGTGCCGACCGACGCGAACCGGCTGCGGACGATGACCCAGAAGCCCGGCGAGCCCGGGGGAGCGGGGTTGCCGTAGGTCAGGACGCCGACCGCCGCCGCGAGGGCGACGAGCGTGACGACCGCGAGCCGGACGCCGTACGAGCCGGCGACGGCCCGCAGCCGCGCGGCGCGCGCGGGCGGCGCCGCGCGACCGGCCGGCGTCGCGGGTGCGGGAGCCGGGGACGTGGTCGCGACCTCAGCCACGGCGCCGCACCCGCAGGACGAGCGCGATGAACGCGGCCGCGCCGACCAGGCCGAGCACCATCGCGACGGGCACCTCGAACGGCATCCGCACGGTCCGCCCGACCAGGTCGCAGGCGGTGACCAGCGCGACGCCGCCCAGGCAGACCCACGGCAGGTTCGAGCGCAGGTCGTCGCCGCGGAGCAGGGAGACCACGTTGGGCACGACGAGACCGAGGAACGGCAGGAAGCCGACGACGACGGTCGTGACGCCGGAGGCCACGGCGACCAGCGCGGTCCCGACCAGGATCAGCCGGTCGTAGCGCAGCCCCAGGCCGGTCGCGACGTCCCGGCCGAGCCCGGCGACCGTGAGCCGGTCGGCGAGGACGAAGATCGCGACGCACACGGCGGCGACCACCCACAGCACCTCGTACTGCCCGCGGACCACGCTGGTGAAGCTGCCCATGAACCAGGTGCCGAGCAGCTGCAGGTAGTTCGTCGAGACGGCGATCAGCGTGGTGACGGAGCTGACCACGGCACCCAGCATGATCCCGACCACCGGCACGACCAGCGTGGAGCGCACCTGGACCCGGCGCAGGACCGCCAGGAACACCATGGTCCCGGCGAACGCGGCGAGGCTGGCGATCGCCATCCGGGTCGCGATGCCCGCCGAGGGCAGCAGGATCACCGAGAGCAGCAGGCCGAGGGCCGCCCACTCGCTGGTGCCGCTGGTGGTGGGCTCGACGAACCGGTTCTGGGTGAGCTGCTGCAGCACCAGGCCGCTCACGGCCATCGCGCTGCCGGCCAGCACGAGCGCGAGCGTCCGCGGGACGCGGGTGATGAGGAACATCTCCCCGCCGCCGTCCGCCCGCAGGTCGTAGACGCCGACGAGCAGCGACGCGACGACGAGCGCGAGCGTGACCAGCCCGGCGGCGAGGAGCGGCGCGCCGGACCGCCGCCCCGGGCGGGTGCCCGGGGCGGCGTCCGCCGCCGGAGGTGCGAGGGTCACGCGGCGTCGGAGAAGGCCTGGGCCACCTGCTCGTACAGCGCGGTGTAGGCCTGGATGTCCTCGGTCAGGTAGAAGTCCGGGTCGAGGTAGATCACCTGGTCCTGCGCGACGGCGGTGACGCCCTGCAGCGCCTCGGAGCCGCCGATGAGCTCGGCCGCCGGGCGGTACTCGCCCTCGCCGACGCCCGCGCCGTCGCGGTCGAGCACGATGATCCAGTCCGGGTTCGCGGCGGCGATCGCCTCGACGCTGATGTCGTCGCCGTGCGACGTGTCCTCGGCCGCCTGCTCGATGGCGGGCCGCAGGCCGAGCGTCGGGAACAGGGTGCCGATGCTGCGGCCGGTGACCGGCGCGCTGTAGGAGATCTCGCCGCCCGAGGTGATCAGGCCGACGACGGTGCTCTCGCCGTCGTACGCCGCCGCGGCGTCCGCGATCGCCTGCTCGTAGTCCGCGACGATCTGCGCGGCCTCGTCCTCGCGGTCGAAGATGCGGCCGAGCGCCTCGACCTGGCGGACGAGCTCGTCGGACTGCTCCTCGCCGTCGCGCGGGTGCAGCTCGATCACGACCGCGTCCGGGTTCTGGGCCACGATGTCGTCGTAGCTGTCGGAGAACCGGTAGCCGCCGATGATCAGGTCCGGCTCCGCCGCGACGACCGACTCCAGGTCCGGCTCCCGGTGCGTGCCGACGTCCAGCACCGAGTCGTCCTCGGTGTACTCGGGCCACAGGCCGTCGCCCATGATGCCCTTGGGCGCGGCGACCAGCGGGACGTCCCAGGCCGACAGCGTCTCGAACACGTGGTTGTCGAGCGCGACGACGCGCTCCGGGTTCACGGGGACCTCGACGCTGCCGTGGTTGTCCTCGATCGTGACCGTCGTCGGCGTCGCGGTGGTCTCGGCCGCGTCGGTGCCGGCGTCGGCGGTGCCGCCGCACGCCGCGAGGGCGAGGGCGAGCGGTGCGGCCGTCAGGACGGCGGCGAACCGGCGTGCGGGGGTGCGCGTGGGCATGGGTGTGGCTCCAGGGAGTCGGTGACAGGGACCAGCGGCCGAAGTAAGGGCAACCTATCCTTACTAGCGCCTGTCGCGTCAACCTCGTCCGGGGCCGGCGCCGGTCACTGCCGCGCCATCGCCACCCGCATCCGCTCCTCCGCGCTCACGACGTGGTCGGCGTCCAGCGGCCCGACGTCCAGCTGCACCCAGTGGATCCGCCCGGTGAACCGGCTGGTGGCGGTGGTGTAGCCGGAGCCGACCGGCGTGCCGGTGTCGCGGCCGACGTCGGTCGTCTCGTCCGCCGAGAACACCAGCGGCTGCGTGGCCTCCACCCGGCCGGCGCCGACCGGCGCCCCGTCGACGTACAGGGTGACGTCGCCGCCGCGCCCCGGGCCGCCGCCGTCGTACGCGAGCTCGACCCGGAGCTGGTGCAGCCCCTCGGGGGCCGGGGAGCCGGCCGTGACGACGAACTCCCGGAGGCCGAGCACGTTGTAGACGAACGCGAGCCGGCCGTCGGCGCAGTACGCGGCCCAGCCGCCGAACCTGCCGCCCTGCGCGATGAGCACGCCGCGGGCGCCGCCGGCCGGGACGTCGACCTCGGCGGTCACGGCGAACGACCGGTTCTTGATCGACACGACGCTGTTCTCAGACAGGCGGCCCATCCCCGGGTAGAAGAGCTGGGTGTCCCCGCGCACGAGGGTCGGTCGGCCCGCCGCGGCCGGGTCGAGGCGCTCGGACGTGCGGTCGTCCAGGGGCAGCACGCGGTGCCGGACGGCCTCGATCAGCCAGAGCCGCTGCAGCCGGGCGAGGAGGTCCGGGCGCTCGGCCGCCAGGTCGTGGGCCTGGCTGAAGTCGCTCCGGCCGTCGTAGAGCTCCCACACGTCCTCGTCGAACGGCGGGAGCGTGCCGCCGACCATGACCCACGGGGTGCGGTGCTTCGTGACGGCGCTCCAGCCCCGGTGGTAGATCCCGCGGTTGCCGAACATCTCGAAGTACTGCAGGTCGTGCCGCTCGGGGGCCGTGGCCTCGCCGAAGGCGTACAGCATCGACGTGCCCTCGATCGGGGCCTGCTGGACGCCGTCGACCGAGACGGGCTCGGGGAGCCCCGCCGCCTCCAGGATCGTCGGCGCGATGTCGACCACGTGCGTGAACTGCGACCGCAGCCCGCCGGGCTCGGCGATGCCGGCGGGCCAGTGCACGACCGTCCCGTTGCGGGTGCCGCCCCAGTGCGACGCCACCTGCTTCGTCCACTGGTACGGGGTGTCCATCGCCCACGCCCAGCCCACCGCGTAGTGGTTGTACGAGCTGGGGGAGCCGAGCTCGGCCATCCGGCTGCGCAGGAACTCCGGCGTCTCGAGCGCGGCCATCCCGTTGAAGTTGGCCATCTCGTTGAACGCGCCGTTGACCGTGCCCTCCGCCGACGCGCCGTTGTCGCCGAGGATGTAGTAGACGATCGTCCGGTCCAGCTCGCCCAGCTCCTCGAGGGTGTCGACGAGCCGCCCCACCTGGGCGTCGGTGTGCTCGAGGAACCCCGCGTAGGTCTCCATCTGCCGGGCCAGCACGGGCTTGAGGTCCTCCGGCATCGCGTCCCAGGCCGGGATCTCCTCGTGCCGGGGCGTCAGCTCGGCGTCCGGCGGGACCACGCCGAGCTCGACCTGGCGCGCGAAGGTCCGCTCCCGCTGGACGTCCCAGCCGTCGTCGAACTGGCCGGCGTACCGGTCGATCCAGGCGGCGTCGACGTGGTGCGGGGCGTGGGTGGCGCCCGGGGCGAAGTAGACGAAGAACGGCCGGTCCGGCGTGAGGGCGCGCTGCATGCGCATCCACGCGGTCGCGCGGTCGGCGAGGTCCTCGGTGAGGTGGTAGCCCTCCTCGGGCGTCGCCGGCGGCTCGACAGGCGTCGTGCCCTCGTACAGCGCCGGGTCCCACTGGTTGTTCTCGCCGCCGATGAAGCCGTAGAACGTCTCGAACCCGCCGCCGCCCGTCGGCCAGGCGTCGAACGGCCCGACCGGCGACGTCTGCCACACCGGCACCTCGTGGCACTTGCCGAACTGCGCCGTCGCGTAGCCGTTCAGCCGCAGGGTCTTCGCGAGCGGGGCCATCGTGTTGGGGCGCAGGGACGAGTTGCCGGGCGCGGACGTCGCCGTCTCCGTGATGCTGCCCATCCCGACCGAGTGGTGGTTGCGGCCCGTCAGCAGAGCCTGCCGCGTCGGCGCGCAGAGCGCGGTGGTGTGGAACCGGTTGAACCGCAGCCCGCCGGCGGCGAGCCGGTCGGCCGTCGGGGTCCGGCACGGGCCGCCGAACGTGCTGGGCGCGCCGAAGCCGACGTCGTCCAGCAGCACCACGAGCACGTTCGGCGCGCCCTCCGGCGGCAGCAGCGGCTCGATGGGCGGGAACGCCGTCTCGGGGTCCTTGGCGTCGTAGGTGACGAGCCCCGTCGGCACCCGGTCCGGGATCGGCAGGATCGTGCGGGCGTGCGTGTCGGGGCGCATGGCGGGTCTCCAACGGGTCGGGGCACGTGCCTCGCACGCTACGGAGGCCGGGTGCGGGGTCGCCTCACCCGCGACGGGCGTCCCGGCGACCACCGGTCGCGGCGTCAGGCGTCCGCGGCGCACCGGAACCCGACGTTCCCGGCGGCCGAGTCCGGTGTGCTCGAGCTGCGGGCGTCGACGCGGTACCGGAAGCAGTACGACGCGTGGCACAGGTACGACCCCCCGCGCAGCACGCGCCGGTCACCGCGCGCGGGACCTCGCGGGTCGGTGCGCGGGCCGGCGCGGTAGGTGTCCGCGGCGAACCAGTCGCCGCACCACTCCCACACGTTGCCGGTGGTCCCGGACAGCCCGAAGCCGTTCGGCGGGTAGGCGTCGACCGGCGCCGTGCCGGCGTAGCCGTCCTCGGCGGTGTCGCGCGCGGGGAAGTCGCCCTGCCAGACGTTCATCCGGTGCCGGCCGCCCGGTTCGCGCTCGGCGCCCCACGGGTAGTGCACGCCGGTCAGGCCGCCGCGCGCCGCGTACTCCCACTCCGCCTCCGTGGGCAGGCGCCCGCCCGCCCACGCGGCGAACCGCGCCGCGTCGTCCCAGGTCACGTGCACGACGGGGTGGTCGGCGATCCCGTCCAGGTCCGAGCGGGGCCCGCGCGGGTGCCGCCAGTCGGCTCCCTCGACCTGCCGCCACCACGGCGCCCCGACCACGCCGCGCGTCGGCGGGAAGTCGTCGGGGAGCAGGCCCGCGAACACGAACGACCACCCGTCGCGCTCGGCCTGCGTCACGTGGCCGGTCGCGGCGGCGAACGCGGCGAACCGCGCGTTCGTCACCGCGGTGGCGTCGATCCGGAACGGGGCCAGGCGGACGCGGTGCGCCGGGCCCTCGCCGTCCTCCGGGTAGCCGTCGGGACCGTCGTGGCCCATGACGAACTCGCCGCCGGGGAGGGCGAGGAGGTCGGCGGCGGTGCCGGGGGTGCGGGCGGCCGCGGGGCCGGGTGCCGACGACGCGTCGCCGGTGGTGCGCGGTGCGGGGCCGGGGGCGCAGCAGGCATGCGGGTGCTCGTGGCCGGGGTGCGGGTGCGCGGTCATGCGCCGATCCCACCGCGCGGGCGCGTGACCGGGCGTCGCCCGGCCGGGGTGAGGCACGGTCCGGGTCCTCCGTAGGCTCGGGCGCGTGACGACCACCGCGCTGCACGTCGGCCTCGACCTCGCGTGGTCCACCGGCGTCACCGGTCTCGCGGTCGTCGACGACGCCGGCCGCCTGCTCGACTCGGGGTCGTGCCGCACCGACGACGAGATCGCGGCGTGGCTGGGCCGCCTCGACGGCACGGTCGCGGTGGTCGGCGTCGACGCCCCGCTGGTCGTGCCGAACGCGACCGGGCAGCGCGAGGCGGAGCGGGCGATCGGGCGCGCGTTCGGCGCCTACGGCGCGTCGGCGCACACGGCCAACCGGGGCACCTCCGGGGGAGCGGACCCGCGCGCGTGGCGGCTGGCCGAGCGGTTCGGCTGGGCGGTCGACCCGGCGACCCCGGTGGGCGGCGCGGGCCGCACGGTCTGCCTCGAGGTGTACCCGCACCCCGCGCTGGTCGCCCTGTTCGGGCTGCCGTACCGGCTGGACTACAAGAGGGGTCCGCGAGAGCGGCGGCGGGCCGGGTTCGCGGCGCTCGTCGGGCACCTGGAGTCGGTGCCGGGGCTGCGGGTGGGCGACAGCCCGCGGTGGGCGCACCTGCGCGCGGTGGTCGCGGACCCGGGGCCGGGCGACCTCGACCGGGTGGAGGACGAGCTCGACGCGGTGCTGTGCGCGCACCTGGCCTGGCTGTGGCACCACCGGCCCGGGGCGCTCGTCGTCTACGGGTCCGCGGACGCGGGGTACGTCGTCGCCCCGCCGCCGCCCACGCACGCCGCCGTCCGGCCGCCGCGTCCGCCGCGGGCGGGTGCGCGGCGATGACGCCCGCGCCCCGTCCGCGGGGCGAGGTCACCCGCCGGCGGCACGTTCTGGTTCCGCCGGAACAGGTTGCCGGGGTCGTACGCCGCCTTGACGGCCGCCAGCCGGTCCCACGTCGCGCCCGGGTACGCCGCGCGCACCCGCTCCGGTCCCTCGTCGCCGAGGAAGTTCACGTACGCGCCCGCGTCGCCCTGGTCGAGCAGCGCGACCGTGTCCTCGACCCACGCGGTGCGGGCCGCCCGGTCCTGCGGACCCGTCACGAACGCCGCGACGTTCCCCATGAGCCGGCTCGACCGGTGCGCGAACGCGGTGGCGTCCGCCGGCACCCGCCCGATCGCCCCGCCGAGCGCCCGCAGCTGGACGACCCGCATCCCGTCGAGCTGCCCGAGCCGCTCGACGACGGCCTCGGCCAGCGGCAGGTCGACGTCGTCCAGCAGCAGCGTGCGGGCCACGGCGGTCGGGTGGTACTCCGGGTCGCCGGGCGGGAACAGCTCGGGGTAGGCGACCGGGCGGACCAGGTCGGCGATCGGCTCGGCGAGCGCGCGGACCGGCGCGAGCGCGGCGTCGGCGCCCTCCGCGGGTCCGGACCAGCAGACCAGCGCCATCACCGACAGCACGCCGTGCCGCTCCGCGGGCACGAACGGCAGCGGCGGGCACGGCATCACGTTCACGATCGCGGTGAGCGCGTCGGGACCGTCCCGCAGCGCCGCGACGAACCCGGCGAGCACCGCCGGCGTCGCGGGCAGCAGCAGCATCCCGCCGGTCACGCCGTCGAGCGGGTGCAGCCGGAACCGCAGCCGGGTCACGACCCCGAAGTTCCCGCCACCCCCGCGCAGCGCCCAGAACAGGTCGGGGTGCTGGTCGGCGTCCGCGCGCACCACCCGGCCGTCCGCGAGCACCACGTCGGCGGCCAGCAGGTTGTCCACCGTGAGGCCGTGCGACCGGGACAGGAAGCCGACCCCGCCGCCCAGGGTGATGCCCGAGACGCCGACCGAGCCCGTGTCGCCGAACCCGACCGCGAGCCCGTGCGCCGCCGTGGCGGCCGTGGTCTCGCCGGCGGTCGCGCCGGCCTGGACCCACGCCGTGCGGTCCCCGGGGTCCACGTCGACGGCGCGCATGTCGCGCAGGTCGATCACCAGGCCGTCGTCGACCGTGCCGTGCCCCGCACCGCTGTGCCCGCCGCTGCGCACCGCGAGCGGCAGGCCGGTGTCCCGGGCGAACGCGACCGCCGCGGCCACGTCCGCGTCGTCGTGCGGTCGGGCGATCACCGCGGGGCGCGGGTCGACGCCGCCGAGGACGACCACCCGGAGGGCGTCGTAGTCCGGGTCGCCCGGCTCCACGACGCGGCCCGAGAACCGGGCGCGCAGGCCGTCGACGTCCTGGGTGCTCACCGATGCGGTCATGCGGGCGCTCCTTCGCGCTGCGGCTGGTGCGGCGGCGGGGACGCCTCCCAGCGTTCTCCTGGTCGTGGTGCGGCAGCAAGGGGTTTGCCGGGGCGGATCGGGGCCGGGGTCTGCCGCGCGG
>NZ_JAKRMS010000230.1 GCF_022346185.1 Cellulomonas sp. ACRRI
CCCCCCTCCCCGCAGAACGGAGCACCCCCCGTGCGACGCAGCATCCTGACCGCCACCGGCGCGGTCGCCGTCCTCGCCCTGGTCGCCGCGTGCGGCGGCGGCCAGACGCGCGGCACCGGCGAGACCGCCGCGGCCTCGTCCTCGGACGACACCTTCACGTTCGTCACGAACACCGAGATCGTCACCGAGTGGGACCCCGCGCTGTCCTACTCCAACGAGATCCGGGCGATGGAGAACGTCTATGAGTCGCTGACCTGGTACGACGCCGCGACCGAGACCGTCGAGCCCCGCCTCGCGACCGACTGGGAGTCGTCCGCGGACGGGCTGACCTGGACGTTCACGCTGCGCGACGACGTCACGTTCCACACCGGCCGCGCGCTCGACGCGACCGCCGCCAAGGAGTCGCTGGACCGCACGATCGAGAAGGCCGGCGGCGCCGCGTACATCTGGGACGCCGTCGACTCGATCGAGGCCACCGATCCCACGACGCTGGTGTTCCACCTGTCCTACGCCGCCCCGGTCGACCTCATCGCGTCGTCCGCGTACGCCGCGTACGTCTACGACACGGAGGCCGCCGGCGACGGGGGCGACCTCGACGCCTGGTTCGCCGAGGGCAACGAGGCCGGCACCGGCCCGTACGCCGTCGAGGACTGGGCCAGCGGCCAGGAGTACGAGCTCACGCTCGGCGCCTACGACGACTACTGGGGCGGCTGGGAGGACGGCCAGTACACGACGGTCGAGTACCGCGTGACCCCGCAGACCACCACCGCCTGGCAGCTGCTGCGCAACGGCGAGGTCGACTTCGTCGAGACGCTGAACCCGGAGATCTTCGACCAGGCGGAGTCGACCGACGGCGTCGCCACCTCGGAGACCGGCTCGTTCCAGAACCTGCTCGCGCTCTACAACACCGCCGACGGCCCGCTGGCCGACGTGCGGGTGCGGCAGGCCGTGCAGCTCGCGACCGACACCCCCGGGCTGGTGGACGCGCTCAACGGCTCCGGCGTCGCCGCGCAGGGCATCGTCCCCGACGGCCTGCTCGGCTCCGGCGCGGGCATCAGCACCGAGCAGGACCTCGACGCGGCGCGCGATCTGCTGGCCGAGGCCGGCTACGGCGACGGCAACCCGCTGACGCTGACCATGACCTACGCCCAGGGCGACGACAACCAGCAGCTCTATGTCACGCTGCTCACCTCCGCGCTCGCCGAGCTCGGCGTCACCCTCGACGCGCAGCCGCTGCAGTGGAACGCGCAGTGGGACCAGGCGCGCACCGGCGACCGCCAGGACATCTTCGTCATGTACTGGTACCCGGACTACGCCGACGCGTACTCCTGGTTCGTCAACGTGTTCCGCTCCTCGGACGAGCCGTACTTCAACCTGTCGTACCTCGCCGACCCCGAGGTCGACGCCCTCATCGACGAGCTGCCGGCCCTGACCGCGACCGACACCGACGCCGCCCAGGCCGCCTACGAGCAGCTGCAGCAGCGCATCGAGGTCGAGGACGCCGCCGTCAGCACCCTGTGGGTCGACACCTACCAGCGCGCGTTCCGCGACGACGTCCAGGGCTACACCGACAACCCGGCCTACCCGAACGTCGTGTTCGTGCACGAGCTGAGCCGCTGACCGTGCTGGCCCGTCACCTGGTGCGCCGCCTGGCGCAGGCCGCCGTCGTCGTGCTCGGCGTGGTGGTCGTGAGCTTCCTCGTCGCGCGGGCGGTCCCGGGTGACGCGGCCGTCTCGGCGACCGGCGCGCGGGCCAGCGCGGCGGAGCTCGCCGCCGCCCGGGAGCGGCTGGGCCTCGACCAGCCGCTCCCGGTGCAGCTGTTCCGGTACCTCGGCGACCTCGCCCGCGGGGACCTCGGCACCAGCCTGCACACCCGGCAGCCGGTGGCGTCCGACCTCGGGTCGGCGCTGCCGGCGTCGCTGGAGCTGGTCGGCGCCGCGATGCTGCTGGCCGTCCTGCTCGGCATCCCGCTCGGGATCCTGGCCGCGCGGTTCCGGGGCGGGCGCGCCGGCGGCGTGGACGTGTCGGTGCGGGTCGGCTCGGTGCTCGCCGTGTCCGCGCCCGTGTTCCTGCTGGCGCTCGTGCTCCAGCTGGTGTTCGCCACCCGCCTGGGCTGGTTCCCGACCGCCGGCGAGTACGACCGCGCGCTCGACACCACCAGCCCCCTGAGCGTGTGGACCGACATCACCGTCGTCGACGCCCTGATCACCGGCAACTGGGCCATGGTCGGCAGCGTGCTGCACCACCTGGTGCTGCCCGCGCTCGCGCTCGCCGCGTACCCGACCGGCGTCATCGCGCAGATGACCCGCGCGGCGCTGCTCGAGGAGGCGGCGCAGGACCACGCCCGCATGGAGCGGGCGCTCGGCTTCGGGCGGCTCGCGGTGCTGGTGCGGTTCTCGCTGCGGGCCGCCTCGGCGCCCGTGCTGCAGCTGGTCGCGCTGGTGTTCGCCTACGCGCTGGTGAACAGCTTCCTGGTCGAGTCGATCTTCAACTGGCCCGGCCTCGGCTCCTACACGGCGACCGCGATCTCCTCGGTCGACACCCCCGCCATCGCCGGCGTGACCCTGACGGTCGCGCTGGTCTACGTCGTCCTCAACCTCGCCGTCGACCTCGCGCAGACGGCCCTCGACCCCCGGGTCCGGCTGACATGAGCATCCACCCCTCCCCCGTGACCGACGCCGCGCCCGCGCCC
>NZ_JAKRMS010000231.1 GCF_022346185.1 Cellulomonas sp. ACRRI
CGCCCCGGACCTGCCCGCTCCCCCGCCCGCCGGTGAGCCACGCCCGGCCGACGCCTTCCAGCACGCGTCGCAGACGGCCGGGGAGCCGGTCCGCACGTTCCACCCGCGCAAGGCCACGCTGGGCCCGCGCCGGGCGGACGCGCTGGAGCGGCTGTGGCCCCGGTTCGGCGTCTCGGTGCACGACCCCGCGCTCGGCCTGCCCCCGACCGGGCCGGACGGCACCCTGGACGGCGTCGCGCTGTTCGGCCGGTCGGCCCCGCTCGTGCTGGAGATCGGGTCGGGGATGGGCGACACCACCGCCGCGATGGCGGCCGCCGACCCGGCCCGCGACTACCTCGCCGTCGAGGTGCACCTCCCCGGCGTCGCGAACCTGCTGGCCCTGGTCGAGGAGCAGGGCCTGACGAACGTCCGGGTGGCGCACGGCGACGCGCTCGACCTGGTGCGCCGCGTGATCGCCCCGGACTCGCTCGCCGCGGTGCACGTGTACTTCCCGGATCCGTGGCCGAAGGCCCGGCACCACAAGCGGCGGATCGTCGCGCCGGACCACGTCGCCCTCCTGCGCAGCCGGCTGCGGGTGGGCGGGGTCCTGCACTGCGCGACGGACTGGGAGCCGTACGCCGAGCAGATGGTCGAGGTCGTCGGGGTGGACCCCGGGCTGACGAACCCGTACGGCGGCTACGCGCCGCGCCCCGGGCACCGCCCGCTGACGAAGTTCGAGCGCCGGGGCCTCGCGGCGGGGCGCGCCTCCCGCGACGTCATCGCGACCCGCACGGCCTGACCCGGGAGCCACCCGCCGCGCCACCGCGCGCTCCCCCACCGCCCCACGCCTCCGGGCACGCGCCCTGCGCCCCCAGGCACCCGCCCTGCGCCCCCGGGTCAGCCGCGGGCGAGGTCGTCGATCCGCAGCACCCGGTCCGCCGTCCGCACCGCGCCCGGGCGGTGCGCGATCACCAGCACCGTCCGACCCCGCGCCGCCTCGACGAGCGCGTCCTGGATCTCGGCCTCGGTCGCGACGTCGAGCTGGCTGGTCGCCTCGTCCAGCACGAGCACCGGGGCGTCCAGCAGCAGCGCCCGCGCGATCGCCACCCGCTGCCGCTGCCCACCGGAGAGCCGCTCGCCCATCTCGCCGACCCGGGTCTCGTACCCGTCGGGCATCGCCACGACCGCGTCGTGCAGCGCGGCCCGCCGGCAGGCCTCCTCCAGCTCGGCGTCCGTCGCGTCCGGCGCCGCGAGCCGCAGGTTGGCCGCGAGCGTGTCGTTGAACAGGTACGTGCTCTGCCCGACGACGGCGACGTGCCGGCGCAGGTCCTCCAGCGACACGTCCCGGACGTCGACGCCGCCGAGCAGCACCCGCCCGGCGTCCGGGTCCCAGGCGCGGGTCAGCAGGTTGACCAGGGTCGACTTGCCGGAGCCCGAGGACCCGACGACGGCGGTGGTCGAGCCGGCGGGGACGTGCAGGTCGAGCCCGGTCAGCACGGGCCGCCGCTCGACGGACCGCAGCGCGGCCGCGGCCGGGTCGTCCGGGTCGAGGTCGGGGGCCGGGTAGGTGAACGCCACGCCCTCGAAGCGGACGTCGAGCGGGCCGTCCGGCAGCGGCACCGGGTCGGCGGGCGACGTCGTGGCGGGCGCGGCGTCGGTGATCCGCCAGATCCGGCGGGCGGCGGCGAACGCCTGCTCCAGGTCGGGCGCGACGTCCTCGACGGCGAGCACCGGGGTGAACACCGCGAGCGCGAGCACGACCGCCACGGCGTACGCGGGCCAGTCGAGGGCGCCCGAGCCGACGCGCGCCGCGCCGACCAGCGCCACGGTCACGACCGCGCCGACCATGAGCACGGAGTTGGCGGCCCGGCGTCGGGCGGTCCAGGTCGCGAGGCCCGCGAGCCCGGCGTCGACGTCCGCCGCCACGGCCCGGGCCTCGGCGCGGCGCCGACCCGCGGCACCGAACGCCAGGACCTCGCGGACGCCCTGCAGCGACTCCGTCACGAGCTGGGCGAGCCGGCCGCGGGCGGCTCGGACCCGGGTCGCCGCGGCGGCGCTCGGCGTGCGGCCCCAGCCGGGGACCACCGCGCCGACGACGACCAGGAACGGCAGCAGCACGAGCGCGAGCACCGGGTCGTACCCGGTCGCCAGCACCACGAGCACCACGACCGGGACGACCACCGCGCTCACCGCGGGCACCAGGGTGTGCGCGAAGAACACCTCGACGCGGTCGACGTCCTTGGTCGCGCGGTTCACGAGGTCGCCGGTGCGCCGGGACAGCACCCCGGCCGGCGCCTGCGGGGCGAGCCGGTCGTAGAAGTCGACGCGCAGCATGGCCAGCGCCCGGAACGCGACGGCGTGGCCGGTGAACTGCTCCAGGTAGCGCAGCACGCCCTTGAGCAGCGACAGGACGACCAGCGTCCAGACGACCGGCGCGATCGGCGCCGACGGGTCCTCCGCGACGCGGGCGACGCCCCACGCGGAGACGCCGAGCAGGGCGATGCCGAGCAGCTGGCCGAGCACCCGGCACACGAGGGACGCGGCGAGCGGCGGCAGGACCGGGCGGCCGAACCGGACGAGGCGCCGGGAGATCGCGGCGCGGCTCAGGGGGACGTCGCCGGCCGGGGCGGCGACGTCCCCCTGAGC
>NZ_JAKRMS010000232.1 GCF_022346185.1 Cellulomonas sp. ACRRI
GCGCCGCCGCCCTCGACCGCCCCGGTGCCCTCGACGGCCCCGGCGCGCCCGGTCCGCACGACCCGGGTCCCGGCGGCCTGCGGCCCCGCACCCCGGCAACGGACGCCCCGCTGCGCGACGACCTGCGCGCCCGGGTGGCCGCGCTGCTGGACGCCCCGGCGGGGGCCGGGGCGCCGCCCCGGCGGCTGCTCGGCCTCGCAGGCGCGCCGGGCGCGGGCAAGTCGACGCTGAGCGCGCAGATCCTGGCCGCGTTCCCCGGCCGGTGCGTCGTGGTGCCGATGGACGGGTTCCACCTCGCGCAGACCGAGCTCGAACGGCTCGGCCGCGCCGACCGCAAGGGGGCACCGGACACGTTCGACGCGGCGGGCTACGTGGCGCTGCTCCGCCGGCTGCGCGAGCCGGTGCCGGGGGAGACGGTCTACGCGCCCGAGTACCGTCGCGACCTGCGCAACGGCGTGGCCGGGGCGATCGGGGTCCCGGCGGACGTCCCCCTGGTCATCACCGAGGGCAACTACCTGCTGCTGGACCAGCACGGGTTCGCGCCGGTCCGCGACCTCCTCGACGCGTGCTGGTTCGTCGACCTGCCCGAGGAGGTGCGGGCCGAGCGGCTCGTCGCCCGGCACGAGCTGTTCGGCAAGCCGCCGGCCGCCGCGTACGCGTGGACGCACGGCCCGGACCAGCGCAACGCCGACCTGGTCGCGGCGACCCGCGCCCGGGCCGACGCCGTGGTCACGGTCGACTGACGCCGCGAGCGCGTCCGCGCGCGAGGCACCCGCGCGCCGGTGGGAGACTGGGGGCGTGAGCAGGTTTCCCGCGCGGGCGGTCGTGGACCTCGGGGCCGTGCGTGCCAACGCGCGGGCCCTGGGCGACCTCGCCCCGACGGCGCAGCTCATGGCGGTCGTCAAGGCCGACGCGTACGGCCACGGCCTGCTGCCCATCGCGCGCGCCGCGGTGGCGGGCGGCGCGACCTGGTTGGGCGTGGCGCAGGTGGCCGAGGCGCTGGCCCTGCGCGCCGGCGGCGTCACCGCCCGCGTGCTGACCTGGCTGTACGCCCCGGGCGCCCCGCTGGCCGAGGCCGTGGCGGCCGACGTCGACCTGTCCGTCGCCGCGCCGTGGGCGTTGCGCGAGGTCGCCGACGCCGCGCGCGCGACGGGCCGCGCCGCCCGCGTCCACGTGAAGGTCGACACCGGCCTGGGGCGCAACGGACTGACCCCGGCGGACCTGCCGGGCGTCGTCGACGAGGCGCTGCGGCTCGAGGCCGAGGGCGTGGTCCGGCTGGTGGGCATCTGGTCGCACCTGGCGTTCGCCGACGAGCCCGGGCACCCGAGCCTGCACGCGCAGGGCGACGTCCTGCGCGCCGCGGCGGCCGACGCCGAGGCCCGCGGCGCGCGGTTCGAGGTCCGGCACATCGCCGCCTCGGCCTCCACGCTGACCGACCCGGAGCTGCACCTCGACCTGGTGCGCCCGGGCATCGCCCTGTACGGCCTGACCCCGGTCCCGCAGCTCGGCGGGCCGGAGCGGTTCGGGCTGGTGCCGGCGATGACCGTCGAGGCGGAGCTCGCGACCGTCAAGCGGCTGCCCGCGGGGCACGGCGTGTCCTACGGCCACCACTACGTGACGCCGCGGGACACGGTGGTCGGGGTGGTGCCGCTGGGCTACGCGGACGGGGTGCCGCGGCACGCCTCCGGGCAGGACGGCGCCCCGGGCGCCCCGCTCGGGGTCGGGGGCCGGCGCCTCGCGATCGCCGGGCGGGTCTGCATGGACCAGGTGATGGTGGACCTCGGCCCGGGGGGGGCGGAGCAGGCCGGCGACCGCGTGGTGCTGTTCGGCACCGGCGCGGACGGCGGCCCGACGGCGCAGGACTGGGCCGACGCGGCGGGCACCATCAGCTACGAGATCGTGACCCGGCTCGGTGCCCGGGTGCCGCGGGTGTACGTGGACGGCGGCCGGGAGGTCCCGGCGAGCGACGCGCAGCGCGTCGCGGAGGGAGTGGCGTGAGCGAGCAGGACGGGGCGACCGCGACGGTGGCCGAGACGACGGTGGACCTGGCGGACGCGGACGCGACCCGCGCGTACGGCGAGGCGCTCGCGGCGCTGCTGCGGGCGGGCGACCTGGTGGTGCTCACCGGCGACCTCGGCGCGGGCAAGACCACGCTGACCCAGGGGATCGGCACGGGTCTGGGCGTGCGCGGCGCGGTCGCGTCGCCGACGTTCGTCATCGCGCGGGTGCACCCGCCGCTCCCGCGCCCCGACGGCGCGACGGGGCCGACCCTGGTGCACGTCGACGCCTACCGGCTCGGCTCGCTCGACGAGGTCGACGCGCTCGACCTGGACACCTCGCTCGACGAGTCGGTGACCGTCGTCGAGTGGGGCGAGGGCCTGGTCGAGTCGCTGGCCGACGACCGCCTGGAGGTGGCCCTGCGCCGCCCCCGGGGGTCCGACGCGGCCGGCGCCCCGCCGCACACCGAGGACGCCGAGGACGCCGCCGCGGGCGTCCGGACCGTGACCGTCCGCGCCCGGGGCGAGCGGTGGCGCGGTGTCGCGCTGCCGGACGCTCCGGCCGCCGCCCCCGCCGCCCCCGCCGCGCCGCCCGCCTGACC
>NZ_JAKRMS010000233.1 GCF_022346185.1 Cellulomonas sp. ACRRI
CTCCCCCGACGTCGTCCCCGCCGGCACCCCGCTGCTGCGCGTCGACCGGGTCCGCAAGGCGTTCGGCGACCACGTCGTCCTCGACGACCTGTCCCTCGACGTCGCGGAGCACAAGGTCGTCGTGCTGATCGGTGCCTCGGGCTCCGGCAAGTCGACGCTGCTGCGCTGCGTGAACCTGCTGGAGGAGGTCGACGACGGGGTCATCGAGGTCGCCGGGGCCGAGGTCACCGACCCGCGCGTCGACGCGAACGCGGTGCGGGCCCGGATCGGCATGGTGTTCCAGGCGTACAACCTGTTCCCGCACCTGCGGGTCCTCGACAACGTGACGCTCGCGCCGCGGCTGGTGCACAAGGTCGGCAAGCGGGAGGCCCGGGAGCGCGCCGCGGCGATGCTGGAGCGGGTCGGCCTCGGCGCGAAGGCGCAGGCGTTCCCCGACGAGCTGTCCGGCGGCCAGCAGCAGCGCGTGGCGATCGCCCGGGCGCTGGTGACGCAGCCGGCGCTCATGCTGCTCGACGAGGTGACGAGCGCGCTCGACCCGGAGCTGGTCGGCGAGGTGCTGGACCTGCTCGGCGAGCTCAAGGACGAGGGCACGACCATGGTCGTCGCCACGCACGAGATGGCGTTCGCCCGGCACGTCGCCGACGAGGTCTGCTTCCTGCACCAGGGCCGGATCCTGGAGCGCGGCCCGGCCGAGCAGGTGCTGGGCGCCCCGCGCGAGCCCCGCACCCAGGAGTTCCTCCGCCGCTTCACGGGCTGACCCCGGACCCCGGGCCGCTCCAGTGGAGTGGAAGGTCTGGCCCGACACACCGTCGGCGTGTCGGGCCAGACCTTCCACTCGCGGGGCGCCTGTGGCGTCAGGCCTCGCCGGCGGCCTCGGCCAGCGCGATCCGCACCATGTCCTCGCGCGGCACGACCTTGACCCGCTCGCGGCCGTGCGGCTCCCCGAGGGACCGCTCGTACGCGTCCAGCAGCTCCCAGCCGGACCAGTGGATCGGGCGGGCGCCGCGCGCGGTCAGGAAGTCGAGGACCGCCTGCGGGTCCGCCTCGGTCGCGGACAGGAACGGGTTGCCCGGCTCCGTGACGTCGCCGGCGTCCTCGACCAGGTGCCGGACGGTCTCGCTCGCGTCGGACTTGGTGTGCCCGATCAGGCCGACCGGGCCGCGCTTGATCCAGCCGGTGGTGTAGACGCCGGGCACGGGCTCCCCGTCGACGTCCACGACCCGGCCCTCGCGGTTCGCGATGACGCCCTTGGCCTCGTCGAACGGCACGTCCACCAGCGGCGACCCGAAGTAGCCGACCGCCCGGTACACGGCCTGCACGGGCCAGTCGTGCATCGTCCCGGTGCCCGCCACGGTGCCGTCGCCGGCCAGCGCGGTGCGCTCGGTGCGCAGCCCGACGACCTTGCCGTCCTCGCCGAGCACCTCGACCGGCTTGTGCAGGAAGTGCAGGTGGATGCGGCGGCTCGCCGTCAGCTCCTCCGGCTCCTTCAGCGTCCAGTCGGTCAGCGTCTTGACGACCTGCTTGGTCTGGTTCGACGAGTGGATGGCCGCCATGGAGCCCTCGTCGAAGTCGAAGTCCTCCGGGTACACGACGACGTCGACGTCCGGCACGTGGCCGAGCTCGCGCAGCTCCAGCGGGGAGAACTTGGCCTGGGCCGGGCCGCGGCGGGCGAACACGTGCACGTCCGTCACCGGGCTGGCCTTCAGGCCGTCGTAGACGTTCTGGGGCACCTCGGTCGGCAGCAGGTCGTCGGCGTGCTTGGCGAGCATGCGGGCGACGTCGAGCGCCACGTTTCCGGCGCCGAGCACCGCGACGTGCTGCGCGGTCAGCGGCCAGGTCCGCGGCACATCGGGGTGGCCGTCGTACCAGGACACGAAGTCGGCGGCGCCGTACGAGCCGTCCAGGTCGATGCCCGGGATCGGCAGGTCGGCGTCCTTGATGGCGCCGGTCGCGAAGACGACCGCGTCGTAGTGCCGGCGCAGGTCCTCGAGCTTGAGGTCCACCCCGTAGTCGACGTTGCAGATCAGCCGGATGTCACCGCGCTCCAGCACCTTGTGCAGGGCGACGATGATCTGCTTGATCCGGGGGTGGTCGGGGGCCACGCCGTACCGGACCAGGCCGAACGGCGCGGGCAGTCGCTCGATGAGGTCGATGGACACGTCCAGGCCCGAGCGGCTCAGGATGTCCGAGGCGTAGATGCCGGCGGGGCCGGCGCCGACGACGGCCACACGGACAGGGCGGTTCGAGGTCACGCAGGTGCCTTCCTTCGGGGTCGCCGCCCAGTGTAGGACGCCCTAACCTCTGCCGATCTGCCGCGACTTCCCGCCGTTCTCCGCGCGCGGGCGCGGACGGGGCCGGGGCGCGTGGGTGGGCGGCGCTAGCGTCGGGT
>NZ_JAKRMS010000234.1 GCF_022346185.1 Cellulomonas sp. ACRRI
GCCGCCCCCCGCGCCGTCCGCACCGCCTCGGTGGCGGTGTTCGTGGTGTTCGCCCTGTCCGGGTTCAACTTCTCGAGCTGGGCGGCCCGGCTGCCGGCGATCCGCGATGCGCTGGGCCTGTCCGAGGCCCAGATGGGCCTGCTGCTGCTCGTCGGCTCGTGCGGCTCGCTGGTGGCGCTGCCGCTGTCGGGGCTGGTGGTCACCCGGATCGGCGCGGTGAGGGCCGTGGCCGGGTTCGCGCTGCTCAACGCGGCGGGCCTGTCGATCGCGACGTTCGGCGCCGCGATGGGCGAGGTCGTCGTGACCGCCGCCGGCCTCGTGGTGTTCGGCGTCGGCACCGGCGTGTGGGACGCCGCGATGAACCTCGAGGGCGCGATGGTCGAGCAGAAGCTCGGGAAGACCGTCATGCCGCGGTACCACGCGGGCTTCTCCCTCGGCACGGTGGTGGCCGCCGGCATCGCCGCCGTGGTCGCCGCGGCGCACGTCCCGGTGCAGGTGCACGTGCCGGTCGCGGTCCTGCTGTCGTCGGTCGCGGTGCTCGTCGCCGTGCGGTCGTTCCTGCCCGCGGGCCGGCACGCGCCCGCCGCGGACGGGGAGCACGGCGCGCAGGCCCCGCGGTCGGTGTTCGCCGCCTGGCTGGAGCCGCGCACGCTGCTCATCGGCCTGGTCGTCCTCGCGGCGGCGCTCACGGAGGGCGCGGGCAACGACTGGCTGAGCCTCGCCGTGGTCGACGGCTTCGACCAGTCCGACGCGGTCGGCGCGATCTCGTTCGGCGTCTTCGTCACCGCGATGACCGTGATGCGGTTCCTCGGCACGGCGCTGCTCGACCGGTTCGGCCGGGTCGCCGTCCTGCGGCTGTGCGCGGGTCTCGCGCTGGTCGGCCTGCTGATCTTCGGCCTGGTGCCGGACGACCTGCTGTGGCTCGCGCTGCTCGGCGCGGTGCTGTGGGGCATGGGTGCGGCGCTCGGCTTCCCGGTCGGGATGAGCGCGGCGAGCGACGACCCGCTGCGCGCGGCCGCCCGCGTGTCCGTCGTGTCGACCATCGGCTACTCGGCGTTCCTCGCCGGCCCGCCGCTGCTCGGCCTGCTGGCGCACGAGGTCGGCTACCGGCACGCGCTGCTGGCGATCGCGGTGCCGATCGTCATCGGCCTGCTGGTGGTGAACGCCGCGGCACCGGCGCGGCGCGAGCCCGCGGAGCGGCCTACGCTCGTCCCGTGACCACCGACGTCCAGTCCGCGACCTTCAGCGAGCTCACCACCCTCGGGGTGGGCGGGCCCGCCGCCCGCCTCGTGGAGACGACCACCGAGGCCGAGCTGATCGACGCGGTGCGCACCGCGGACGCCGAGGGCGTCCCGCTGCTGGTGCTGGGCGGCGGCTCCAACCTGCTCGTCTCCGACGCGGGCTTCGACGGCCTCGTGGTCCGGGACGTCCGGCGTGACCTGACGACCCCCGACCACTCGGCGTGCGCCGGCGTCACCGTCACGGCCGCCGCGGGCACCCCGTGGGACGACGTCGTCGCGCACGCCGCCGCGCACCGGCTCAAGGGCATCGAGGCGCTGTCCGGCATCCCCGGCTCGACCGGCGCGACGCCGGTGCAGAACGTCGGCGCGTACGGCCAGGAGGTCTCCCAGACGATCGCCACGGTGCGGGTGTGGGACCGGCAGAGGAACCGGGTGCGGACGCTGCCGGTCGTCGACCTGCAGTTCGGCTACCGCACCTCGCTGCTCAAGCGGTCGATGCGCGCGCTGCCGGACGCCGCCGACCCGGGCGCACCCTGGTACCCCACGCCGCGGTACGTCGTCCTCGACGTGACGTTCCAGCTGCGCGTCGCCGACCTCTCCGAGCCGATCCGGTACGCCGAGCTCGCGCGCGCCCTCGGCATCGCGGTGGGGGAGCGGGCGCCCCTGCCGGAGGTGCGCGCGACGGTGCTCGCCCTGCGCGCGCGCAAGGGCATGGTGCTCGACCCCGCGGACCCGGACACCCGGTCGGCGGGGTCGTTCTTCACGAACCCGGTGCTGACCGAGGCGGACGCCGCGGCGCTCCCCGAGGGCGCGCCCCGGTTCCCGGCCGGCGAGGGCCTCGTGAAGACCAGCGCCGCGTGGCTGATCGAGCAGTCCGGGTTCGCGAAGGGCTACGGCCTGCCGGGCCCGGCGGCGCTGTCGACCAAGCACACCCTGGCGCTGACGAACCGCGGCGGCGCGAACGCCGGCGACCTGCTCGCCCTGGCCCGCACCGTCCGCGACGGCGTCGCCCACCGCTACGGCATCACCCTGGAGCCGGAGCCGGTCCTGGTGGGCGCCGACCTCTGACGCCGTCGCGGACGGTGCGGGCC
>NZ_JAKRMS010000235.1 GCF_022346185.1 Cellulomonas sp. ACRRI
GCGGGAGGGGCGGGTCAGTCCGGTTGGGGGACCTCGGTGCGGAAGCGGGCCGCCAGGGCCTCGCCCGCGGCGACGGCGCCCGCGATCTCCGGCTCCGGGACGTGCACCAGGCGCAGGCAGCCCCGCACGACCGCCTCGGCGTACGCCGCGCGCGTGCCGTCGTCGCCCCACTGCCGCTGGCTGATGATGCCCTCGACCAGCCCGAACGCCAGCTCCAGGTCGGCCTCGGGCAGCGCCCCCGCGTCGATCCCCTGCCGGGTGAGGACGGCCACGGACAGCGCGCGGTAGTGCCCCCGCAGCGCGACCTGGCTCTCCCGGGTCTCGGCGAACTCGGTCTCCGCGATGTCGAGCAGCCGGTAGACGACGTGCAGGTTCCACCGGTCCCGCAGGAGGCCGTCCAGGTCGTACCGCGCGAGCCCGGCCAGCGCCACGGCCGGGTCGACCGGGCCACCGTCCGGGCCGGCGGTGCGCAGCCAGTCGGCGAACTGCACCGACGGCGCGACCGTGCCCTTGAGCAGCGAGCGCAGGATCTGGCTCTTGTCGGCGAAGTGGTAGTAGAGCGACGCCTGCTTGATGCCGACGGTGTCGGCGATCTGCCGGGTCGTGGTCTCGGTATAGCCCTGCGAGCCGAACAGCGACGCGGCGGCCGCCAGGATCTCCTCGCGGGTGCTCAGCGCGGAGTTCGCACGCGGGGCCGACCGCGGCCGGCCCCGGCGGCGCGGCGCGGCCTCGGTCTGCTCAGCCACGGTCCACCGTCCTCCCGTCGTCGGCCCGGGCGTCCTTGACGACCCGCCCATCCTGCACCACCACCCGCACGTTCCGGGGGTCCGCCAGCGCGTCGATGCTGGTGAGCGGGTCGACGTCGGTCAGCACCAGGTCGGCGCGCAGCCCCGGCGCCACCGTGCCCACCTGGTCCGCGATCCCGAGCATCCGCGCCGCCCCGGAGGTCCCCGCGACGAGCGCGGCGGCCGGCGACAGCCCGTGCTCGACCAGCAGCGCCAGCTCGGTGAGGTTGGTGCCGTGCGGGGCGATCCCCGCGTCGGTGCCGAGCGCGACCGGCACGCCCGCCGAGATCGCGGCGTGCAGCCGCTCCCGCGCGGTGTCCGTCAGGGCGCGGCGCTTGGCGGCGACCCACGGCGCGACCCCGTCCGCCACGGGCCGGGTGAGCGTCGACAGGGTCGGCACCAGCCAGGTGCCGCGCTCCCCCATGAGGTCGATCGTCGCGTCGTCGACGAGGTAGCCGTGCTCGACGCTGCGCACGCCCGCGCGGACCGCCGCCGCGATGCCCGCGGCGCCCTGCGCGTGCGCCGCCACCCCGACGCCGCCGTGCCGGTCGGCCTCCTCGACGACGGCGCGGAGCTCGGGCTCGGACAGGCCGCCGGACTCCGGGTGGCTGCGCGGGCTCCCCATGCCGCCGGTCGCGGCGACCTTGACCCAGTCGGCCCCCTGGCGCAGCACCTCGCGGACCGCGCGGACGAACTCGGCGGGCGAGTCGGCGACGGCGCCCGCGCCGGGTCCGGTGTCCAGCGCCACCCCCTCGATCGTGCGCCAGTCGCCGTGCCCGCCGGTGATCGACAGGATCCGGATGGCGACCTGGAGCCGGGGACCGCGCACCAGCCCCTGCTCGAGCGCGTCACGGAACCCGGAGTCCGCCCCGGCCAGGTCGCGCGCGGTCGTCACGCCGGCGTCGAGGGTCGCGGACAGGTGCGGGACGGACCGCAGCGTGAGCAGCGACTCCGGCGCGAGAACCGTGCCGAGGGTGTCGCCGCCGGGGGACGTGCTGACGTGCACGTGGCAGTCGAGGAACCCGGGCAGCAGCGTGCGGCCGGCACCGTCGAGGACGGCGAGGCGGGCCGGGTCGGCGGTCGCCGCGCCGGGCACCACCGTCCCGGCGGGCCCGACGGCGGCGATCACCCCGTCGGAGACCAGCACGTCCGTCCCCGGGCGCGGGGCGGTGCCCGTGCCGTCGATCAGGCGCACGTCGCGCAGCAGCAGGTCGGTCACGGGCAGGCTCCTCGGGGTCGGGAGCGGCCAGGCTAGCCCATTACCTGTCGCAGATAGATTTTACGTCCCGGCAACATCGCGCAACCCCGTGGCAACGACCCGGGTCTACTTTTCCGGTCACCGACAGGAAATGCGTCGGCCGCACCACGGCGCGGATCGCAGGGTCCGCCCTCCCCCCCGCACCTCCCCCCTCGGCGTCGCGGCC
>NZ_JAKRMS010000236.1 GCF_022346185.1 Cellulomonas sp. ACRRI
GCCGACCTCGAGCACGACGATCGTGCGCGGGTTGGCCGCTGAGACCTGGCGGATCAGCTCGGCCTGGCCGTTGGGCAGGTCGAGGCTGGGGCGGTCGCCGCCCTCGGACGAGTAGTCCCGCACCACGACGACCGCCGCCTGGGCGGACCGGGCGGCCTGCGCGGCCGCCTGGACGCTCGGGGTGACGACGGGCTCCGGCGGGGTCCAGCCGAGCCGGAACGCGGCGCCGGCGTCGGTGCCGCCCGGGGAGTCGTTGGTGTACTCCGCCCGCAGCGCGTAGGTCTGGCCGGCGGTCAGCTCGACCGGCGCCGTGGTGACCGCGGCGGGGTCGCCGGACGGGCCGGTGGTCAGCACCGGCTGGTCGTCCAGGTACACGGTGCTGGTGCCGTTGGTGGTGACGGCCAGCTCGTACGTCCCGGTCACCGGGGCGGTCAGCGTGCCGGTCCACCGGATCGACGCCGTGTGCTCGTTGGTCTGGAGCGGGAAGTGCGGCGACTGCGAGTTGAGCCCCTCGAACAGGTAGAACCCGCCGTTGATGCCCGCGTACGGCTCGGTGCGGTCCACCGCGGGGGTGCCGGACAGGTCGGCGCTGTCGAAGTACTCGACACGGACGCCCGCGCCGTCCCCCAGGGCCGAGGTGAGGAAGTCCGACGGGATGAGGTCCGGCCCGGCCAGCAGCGACGCCGAGGTCACGGGGTCGGTGCCCGGCGTGTGCGTGACGGTGACGCCCGCCCCCACCCGGTCCTGGATGCCCTGGAGCGGGCTGATCGTCCGGGTCGGGTTCACCAGCGAGGAGCCGCCGCCCTGCGTGACGACGTCGGCGTCGGCGCCCACGACGGCGATCGACCCGACGTTCCCGCCGAGCGGCAGCGCGCCGTCGTTCTTGAGCAGCACCGAGGCGCGCTCGGACACCTGCCGCGCGAACGCGGAGTTCGCCTCCTCGGGCAGCGGGCTGATGGTCGGCGGGTTGTCGAACAGGCCCAGGGCGACCATCGGCCGCAGGATGCGCAGCACCGCGTCGTCGATCCGCGACACCGGCACCTGACCCGCGCGCACCGCGTCGAGCAGCGGCCCGCAGAAGAAGCAGTCACCGGGCCCGACCTCAGGGGTGAAGTTGCCCGGCATCTCCTGGTCCATCCCCGCCAGGACCGCCTGCACGGTGCTCGGCGTGGCGCCGTAGTCGCTCATCACCCAGCCCTGGAAGCCGAGCTGCTGCTTGAGGATCTGGTTCAGCGTCACGTCGTTCTCGCAGCCGCGGACGCCGTTGATGCCGTTGAACGAGCACATCGCCGACCCGGCACGGCCGTCGGCCTGGGCGATCGCGAACGGCCGGGTGTAGATCTCCTGCAGCGTCCGCTCGTCGAGGACGGCGTTGCCCCCGATCAGCCGGTTCTGCTCCTGCGTGTACACGTTGTAGTGCTTGAGGTCGGCGATCACCGGGTTCGACTGGATGCCCCGCACCTCGGCGGCGGCCATGGTCCCGGACAGCAGCGGGTCCTCGCCGAAGCCCTCGAAGTTGCGACCGCCCTGCGGCACGCGCCCGATGTCGAGCGCCGGACCGAGCAGCACGTTGTGCCCGGTGCGGTGCGCCTCGTCGCCGGCCAGCCGGCCGTACTCCTGCGCCAGCGAGCCGTCCCACGTCGCGGCCAGCGCGAGCGGCGACGGGAGCTGGGTGGACAGCTTGCCGTTGACGTCGGGATTCGCGATCCGCACGCCCGCGGTCCCGTCGGCCATGGTCAGGGCCGGGATGCCGACCCGCTCGATCGGGGCGTTGTAGAAGCCGAAGAAGTTGTTCAGCTCCCCGTGCATCATGTTGACCTTCTCGTCGAGGGTCATCTGCCGGAGGATCGCTCGCGCCCGGGCCGTGTCGTCCGGCGACTCGTCCCACCAGAAGTCGGACGGGAAGGACTGGCCCTCCTGCAGGGCCTCGGTGACCGCGGTCTCGACCGCGGGATCGTCGTCGGGCGAGGCCGCCGCGGCGGCTCCGACGGGAACGGTCAGGGCCAGTGCCGCGAGGACCGCGGTCGTGCCTGCGCGCCGGGAACGTGGGTGCATCGTCGAACCCCCTGGGATCGCGGCCGTCCGTGCGTCCTGCGGTCGGCCGTCGCGTCGTCGGGCCAGTAGGTCACCCGTTCGGGTGAGGGTCAAGGGGCGCTTGCCGGGGGCAACCGGAGCGC
>NZ_JAKRMS010000237.1 GCF_022346185.1 Cellulomonas sp. ACRRI
GCGCACCTGCGCACCGGGCGGCGGGACCTGCTCGCCGGGGGTGCCGGTGCCGGGTCGGGCGCGGCGGGGCCGGGCGGCACCGCGGTCGGGGCGCCGGGTGGCCCGGCGGCCGGTGCGCGGGCCCCGGGCTCGCGCGCGGCCCTGGCGCCGGGCTCCGGTGCGGGCGGCGGAGCGGCGTTCGCGCTCGGGCTGCTCGGCGCGCGGCTGGTGGACGGGGCCTCCTGGGTCGCCGACGCCGTGGACCTGGGCCGCCGTGCGGCCGAGGTGGACCTCGTGCTCACCGGGACCGCCGTCCTCGACGGGACCGCGCTCGAGCACGGTGTCGTCGGGGCCGCGGCCCGCGCGGCCCTGCCCCTGGGCGTGCCGGCGGTCGCCGTGGCCGCGCACCTGCGCACCGGGCGGCGCGACTGGGGCGCGGCGGGGCTGGCCGCGGGCTTCGGCGTGGTCGAGCACCCGGCCGACGAGGACGCCTGGCGCCGCGACCCGGCCGCCGCCCTGCGCGCGCGCCTGCCGCGGATCGCCCGCACCTGGTCCCGCTGACCCGACGCCCCCGCGCGGGCTCGTCGGGCTCCGCCGGGTCGCCGAGGGGGCGACCGACACGTCGAGCGAGCATCCGCCGGCTGCTCGCTCGACGTGTCGCGTGCTCGCTCGGCGACCGAGGGGCCCGGCGGGGCGGGCGCCGCGCGCGGCGTGCGGGTCCTGTGCGCGTCCCGCGGCGCGCGGCACGTGCGGGCGTACATTGGGAACAGATCACGCGGGAGCGCGGTTGTGCTCGACGTGACCGTCCCGCGGCGCGCGCCGGGCGCGCGCCCGCGACCGATCCGAGACACCGTCAGGAGACAGCAATGAGCGAGACCACCGAGACCGCGACGCACGGCGTCGACCTCACCGACGTCGCGGCCGAGAAGGTCCGCAGCCTCCTCGAGCAGGAGGGGCGCGACGACCTGCGCCTGCGCATCGCGGTGCAGCCCGGCGGCTGCTCGGGCCTGATCTACCAGCTCTACTTCGACGAGCGCGTGCTCGACGGCGACGCGCTGCGCGACTTCGACGGCGTCGAGGTCGTCGTGGACCGCATGAGCGTCCCCTACCTCGAGGGCGCGACCATCGACTTCGCGGACACCATCGAGAAGCAGGGCTTCACGATCGACAACCCGAACGCGGGCTCGTCCTGCGCGTGCGGCGGCTCGTTCAGCTGACCCGCGGCGCCTGACGCCACGAGGGCCCCGGACCGCACGGTCCGGGGCCCTCGTGCGTGCGCGGCCTCAGAGGTCGGTCAGGCCGGCGTCCCGCCGGATGGCCGCCACGACGCCCGGCAGCACGTCGCAGAACCGCTCGACGTCGGCCGCGGCGGTCCCGACGGGCAGCGCCAGCCGCACGTTGCCCTGGGTCAGCGCGCCCATCGCGGCGAGCACGTGGCTCGGCTCCTCTGCGGCCGACGTGCACGCCGACCCCGACGCGACGGCGAACCCGGCACGGTCGAGCGCGGTGACCACCGCCTCCCCGTCGACGTAGAGGCAGGAGAACGTCAGCACGTGCGGCAGCCGGCCGGCCGCGGGGCCGGCGACGTCGACCTCGCGCACCTCCGCCGCCACCCGCGCGCGCAGCCGGTCGACGAGCGCGTGCCGCGGGTCGGGCCCGGCGGCGACCCGCGCCGCCGCGGCCTGGAGCGCGACCGCGGCGGCGAGCGCGGCGGGCACGGACACCCCGCCCGGGAACCAGCGGTCCTCGTCGCCGCTGCCGGCGGGTGGCACGGGGGAGCGGCGCACGCCGGCGCGGGTCGCGAGGACGGCGACCCCCGGCGGCGCGCCGACGTCGCCCGGGTCGAGGGTGAGCACGTCCCACTCGGCGCCGACGGGCAGGTGCCCGAACGAGGAGCCGGCATCCACCAGCAGCGGGACGCCCGCCGCGCGGGCGGCGGCGTGCGCCTCCGCCACCGGCTGCCGCGTGCCGACCTCGCCGTTGGCGTGCTGGACCGCGGCCAGCGCCACGCCCGGGCGGGCGACGGCCGCCGTGAAGGCGGCGAGGTCGACCCGGCCGTCGCGGTCGACGGGCACGGTCAGCAGCCCGCCCACCGCGTCGCCGGCCTGCCCGCCCGCGCCGCCCTGCCC
>NZ_JAKRMS010000238.1 GCF_022346185.1 Cellulomonas sp. ACRRI
ACTGGCGCTGGTTGGCGCGGGGGGGGTTCACCTGGGCCCGGCCCGGGTGGAACAGCGCCTCGACCTGGTGGGTGCGCTGGTGGGGGGGGTTCTGCACGTGCCGGTCGTCCCAGGGGTGCGCGGGGCCGCCGACGGACGGGCGGCCGGGGTGCGGTCGGGGGACGGCGGTGCGTCAGGACCAACAGCGCGTGCGATGCGCTCCCGGGCGGACGCCGGCGGACGCCGGGGAGGCGTCGGTCGGGCGTCGGCGGAGGATCACGCCCCCGATGGTGGCAGCGGCCGGGCCGGGCGCCAAGGGCTTTCCGTGCGGGGTCTCAGCGGCCGAGACCGGATGACGGCGCGCGCGGGCCCGTGGCGGGGCGTCAGACGACGCCGTACAGCCGGTCCCCGGCGTCGCCGAGCCCCGGGATGATGTAGGCGTTCTCGTCCAGCCGCTCGTCCACGGCCGCGACCACCACGGTCACGTCGCCGCGGTCGCCGACGGCCTCCTCGACCACCTTGAGGCCCTCGGGGGCCGCGAGCAGGCACACGGCGGTGACGTCGCGCGCACCGCGGGCGAACAGGTAGTCGATCGCGGCGACGAGCGTGCCGCCGGTGGCGAGCATCGGGTCGACCAGGAAGCACTGCCGGCCCGTCAGGTCCTCGGGCAGCCGGTTGGCGTACGTGATCGCCTCGAGCGTCGTCTCGTCGCGCTGCATGCCCAGGAACCCGACCTCGGCCGTCGGCATCAGGCGGGTCATGCCGTCGAGCATGCCGAGGCCGGCGCGCAGGATCGGCACCACGAGCGGCAGCGGCTCCGCGATCTTCACGCCGGTGGTGGTGGCCACGGGGGTCACGACCTCGACGGGCTCGGTGCGGACGTCGCGCGTCGCCTCGTACGCCAGCAGGGTCACCAGCTCGTCGACGAGCTTGCGGAACGTCGGGGACGACGTCTCCTTGTTCCGGAGCACCGACAGCTTGTGGGCGACGAGCGGGTGGTCGGCGACGTGCAGGCGCATGGCCCCAACCTACCGTGCGGTCCCCGGGACCGACGTCCCGGGCGCCGTGGCGTGATCGGCAGCACGATGGGCGGCAGCGCGCGGCGACGGCGCAGCCCCCTGCCTGCGTCGTCGCCGCTGCGCACCCACCGGCGCCGGCCCCGGTCCGGCGGGGGCCGGCGGACCGCCCACCGGGGCGCTCGCGTGCACCGGGTGAGGGGGCGCGCGACCTAGACTGCCGCGGTGCCTGGTCCCGCGCCCGAGCCGATCCGGCTGGCCGTCCTGGGCCAGGTCCGCGCGGCCGGCCCCGACGGCGCGCTGCTGCCCGTGAGCGGCCTCGGCGCGAACCTGCTGCTCGCCCTGGCGCTCGAGCCCCGCGGTCTGTCGACGGCCCGTGCGGTGGACGAGACCTGGCCGGACGGTGCGCCGGCGTCCGGTCGTGCGGCGCTGCAGACCCTCGTGTCCCGGCTCCGGGGCGCCCACCCCGGGCTGCTGACGTCCACAGCCGCCGGGTACGCGCTGGGGGTGCCGGGCGGCGCCGTGGACCTGCTGCGGGCGGCCGCCGCCGCGGAGGCGGCCCGGTCGGCGCTCGCCGCGGGGGACGCGGCGGGCGCGGCGGCCGGGACGGGAGCGGCCCTGGCCCTCTGGGAGGGCGGCCCCGGGACCGGGGGCACCGCGACCGGGCTGGTCGACGCCGTGGCCGCGCGGGCGGACGGGGTGCGCCGGGACCTGCTGCGCGTGCGGGCCGCCGCGCTGCTGGACCTCGGCGACGACGCGGCGCTCGCCGCGACCGAGGACCTCCTGGCGCTCGCGCCCCTGGACGACGGGGCGCACCTGCTCCGGATGCGCGCGCTGCACGCCGCGGGCCGGAGCACCGAGGCGGTGGCGGCGTTCGGCGCGTACCGGGAGCGGCTCCGCGAGGCGCTGGGCGCGGACCCGGCACCGGAGGTCGCCGCCTTCCACCTGGAGCTGCTGGACGGGACGGCGGCGCACCCGGCCCCCGCCGCGCGCCGCCGCCGCCGACCAGGTCCTTCTACGTGGCCGCGACGCACTCCCGCCGGCGCGAGAGCATCGAGGCCACGTACAAGGACCTGGTC
>NZ_JAKRMS010000239.1 GCF_022346185.1 Cellulomonas sp. ACRRI
GCCACCCGCGTCGAGCGCCCCCTCCACCTCGCCGACGCCCAGCGCGCCGACCGCGACCGCGCGCGCCGCCGCCCGCGCGGCCGCGACGTCGGCGGCGCCGACGTCGCGGCGGCGCGGGCGGCGCGGGCGCGTCAGAGCGCGGTGTGCGCGCCGATCCGGTGGTAGGTGCGGTCGTGGTACACGAGCGGCGACGGCTCGGCGGCGCCCGCCGGGACCCCGGCGGCCAGCGCGCGCAGCGACACCAGGTACGAGTCGCCGACCGGCGTGCGCTGCACCACCCGCGCGCGCACCCACGACACCGCGCCGTCGATGACGGGCTCGCCGGTGGGCAGCGACGTCCAGCCGCCGGCGGCGAACCGGTCCAGCCCGCTGGTGGCGAACCGGGCGGAGACGTCGTCCTGGTGGTCGGCCAGGAAGCTCACGGCCACCGTGGGTGCCGCGGACACCGCGGGCCAGGACGACGACGTGGACGCCAGCGAGAAGGCGAGCAGCGGCGGCGCGGCCGACACCGAGATGACCGACGTGGCGGTGAACCCGACCGGCCGCCCCCCGTGCCGCAGCGCGACGACGGCGACGCCCGCGGGGTGCCGGCGGAACACCTGCTTGAACTCCTGCGGGCCGAGCTGCGGCTCGTCCTGCTCCGCCAGCAGCCGTTCGAGGGGGCCGAGGTCGGTGCGCTCGGCGGTCACCGGGCGGCCCCCGCCAGGTCGGCGGCGGGTGCGACGGCGGGCGCGGCGGCGGCCGGGCCCAGTGCGCGGCGCAGCGGCTCGGCGGCGCGGTCGAGCCACGCGTCCAGCGCCGGGCCGAGGTCGCCGAGCTGCGCCTCGGTCAGGGTCAGCGACCGTGCCGGGACCACGGCGCCGAGCTCGACGAGCACCGGCCGCAGGTGCACCTCGCCGGCCAGCGCGTGCGCCGGGCTGCCGGACACGACCAGCGGCACGGCGACGACCCCGGCGAGGCCGTCCGCCCCGGACAGGTCGAGGAACGCCTTGAGCAGCCCGGTGTACGACGCCTTGTAGACGGGCGTCGCGATCACCGCGAGGTCGGCCGACGCGAGCCGCGCGAGGGCGGCGTCCGCGGCGGGGTGGACCGGGGCGAGCAGCTCGCCCGCCAGCAGGGCGAGGTCGACGACCTCGACGGGGGCGGGGTCGCCGGGCAGGAGCGCGGCCAGGCGCTCGGCCGCGGCGCGCGCGGCGGCCAGGGTGCGGGACCCGGCGCGCGGGTTCCCGGAGACGACGACGACGGACGGGGACGACATGGTGGCCTCGCAAGGGGGTCGATCACGGTTGCCGTGCGGCGGAGCGGCGCGTGCCGGCCGACGGCCAGGTCATCTCCCGGAGCACCCCGCCGTGACGTGGGGTTGCTGCCCAGCCAGCCGGGGCTTGGCGCTGGGACTCGTGACCTCGGGGCGGAGGTCTAGCACCCGGGCGGCCGGCCCGTGCGCACCGGCGGGGGAGTTCTCACCATCCGGGACGGTGCGAACGCCTGGGACCGAGGTCCCGTGACATCGCTCCGGCATGCGAGACGCGGCGGCCCGACCGTTGACGGCCCCCGGCTCGGTTCGTAGGTTCCGGGCACCGGTTCGCCACCGGGGCGCGCCGCAGGGCGCCCCCGGGACGCACCGGGTGGTCATGAGCTCCGACGCGAAGCCCCGGCTGGTCGGACGGCAACCCCCCGCGCGGGTGGGTGCCCCGGGTGAGGACCAGGTCCGCCGCCGGCCGGCGACGGACAACACGCGGACCCGCCCGCCGGGCGGGGGCACACGAGGAGAACGCATGAGCCGGACCGTGCAGGCGCCGTGGGCGCCCTCGGCACCCGCCCTGCCCCGCGCCGCCACGTCGCGGCGCTGTCGCTGTCGTCGCTGACGGCCCGCCGGCCGCCCCGCCCCGGGCGGGGCGGGTGACCCCGGCACGCCGCGGGGCGTGAGCCGCGCCGGACGCTCCCTGCCC
>NZ_JAKRMS010000023.1 GCF_022346185.1 Cellulomonas sp. ACRRI
CGGCAAGGTCCCGCGGGACCTCGCCCGCGGGACCTTGCCGAGATGGCAGCTCTCGGCTGCGCCCGAGGGCCGCTCGACAGCCGAGAGTTGCCATCTCGGCGGACGGGGCGGGGCGCGGGCGGACCCACCCGCGCCGGCGTCGGCGCGGGTGGGTCCGTCGGCGGTGCGGTCAGCTCGCGAGGATGCGCGCCTTCTGGTCGGCGAACTCCTCCGCCGTCAGCACGCCCTCGTCGCGCAGCCGCGCCAGGTCGCGGAGCTGTGCGATCCGCGCGTCCGCGGCGTCCTGCGCCGGCGACCCCGCGGGCACCGCCGGATACGGCGGCTCCTGGCTGTACCCCGGGGGGCCGTACCCCGGCGGCACCGTGGCGCCGTACTGGGCCTGGGCGGCGTGCGCGTCCTGCTCCGCCCACCGACCCTGCTGGCGTCGCTGCACCCGACCCGACACCGCGCTCGCGGTCCCGGCGATCACGGCCGTCCTGGCCACCCCTCGCAGCAGTCCGGGCATGGTCCCCCTCCTCGTCCCTCGTGTCCTCGTCGTGCTCTCCGTCGTGCCCTGGTCGGTCCGTGCCGCGCCGAGGCCGGCGCCGCCTCACACCTCCGTGGCGTCGAGCGCCGCCAGCAGCGCCTGCACCGGCACCCGGCCGCTGGCGACGAGCTGGCCGCCGCCGCGCCGCAGCGCCGAGGCGAAGGGCGCCGCCCACGCGTTCTCGTACACCAGCACCCCGGCGGCCGCCCCCGGCGCGAGCGCCGCGGCCGCCTCGGCCAGGTCGTCGTCGCCGAGCAGCCCCGACGACGCCCCCTCGAGCACGGTGACGTCGAAGTCGCCGGTGGCGTCGAGCTCGCGCAGGTCGATGCCCGTCACGGTCCCGTCGTCGGCCTTGGCGACGAACGCCAGGTCGAGGACCCGGACGACACCCCGGTCGACCAGGTCCATCAGCAGGGGGAACGCCTCGCCGTCCAGGCGGTTCTCCGGGAACTCGACGACCAGGTAGTCCACCGGGCCCATGTCCTCGATCGCGGTCTCCACGACTGCCTCCTGCGCTCCGCGGCGCCCGGTCGACCCGGGCGGGTCCGCCCCCGCGGTCCCGGCTCCTACGGTCGTCGGCGCTGGTCGGGCGGGCATCACCCGCCGCGGGTGGAGCAGCCGCGCACCCCTGCCGGGGACGCGACGCCCGGGTATACGTTGCCGTCATGGGCTCCCAGGGGAGGGGCTCCGGACGAGATCTGCGCGAGCCACCGGGCAGGGCAACCGGGAGACTCGACGTCCGGACGCCGGAGCAGCGCACCCTGCGGCCGTCGGCCGCGCGCACGGTGCGGCGCCCCGCCGTCGACAAGCTGCTCGACGGCGACGGGGACGCCAGGCTCACCGTGGTCGCGGCGGGCGCGGGGTGGGGGAAGACCACCGCGGTGGCCACGTGGGCGGCCGCCCGGCCCGGACCGGTGGCCTGGCTGTCGCTCGAGCCGCGGGACACGGTGCCCCAGGCGCTCGCGAGCCGCGTCCTGGACGCGCTGCGCGCGAGCGGCGCCGTGCCGGCGGACCACCCGCTCGCCCGGCTCCGGGTGCCGCCGACGAGCACCCCGGCCTTCGTCGCGCGCTGGATGCGCGGTCTGGCGACGCTGCCGGAGGAGTCGACGCTGGTCGTCGACGACCTCGACGTCGTCCGGCACCACACGGTCGTGCAGACCGTGCGGGACCTGCTCGCGGCGGACGTCCCCCTGCGGCTGCTGATCCTCAGCCGGTCGGACCCGCCCGTCGGGCGCCGCGGGGCCACCCTGCTCGCGGCGGAGGACCTCGCGTTCACCGCGGCCGACGTCCGCGCCCTCGGCGAGGTCGAGGGCGTCGAGGTGACGCCCGAGCAGGCCCGGCTGGTGCTCGAGCACACCCAGGGCTGGCCCACGGGCGTGCGGATCTCCCTCGGCCGGCTGGCCCGGCTCCAGGGGGTGGGCGACCCGCCCACCGAGGACGACGTCGCGGACGCGCTGACCGACGACCGGGCGGTCGCCGACTACCTGGTGGACGAGGTGGTCGACCGGCAGCCGGGCGCCGTGCGGTCGTACCTGCTGCGCTCCAGCGTCGTCCCGACCTTCAGCCCGGAGCTGGCGCGCGCGCTGAGCCCGGGCGCGCCCCCCGGGCGGCTGCACGAGGCGCTCGCCGCGGCGCACGACTTCGTGGGGCCGGTCGCGCCCGCGGGGGCCTCGCTGCGGTACCACCCGCTGCTCCGCGAGATCCTGCACACCACGTTGCGGGTCCGGGACCCCGAGGGGCACCAGGACGCGCACGCCTGCGCGGCCCGGTGGCTGCTCCGGCACGGCGACCCCGTGGCGGCGCTCGACCACGCCACCGAGGCGGAGGACGGCGAGCTGGTGGGGCGCGTGGTCGCCGAGGCGGCCGCCCCGCTGCTCGTGACCGCGAACCGGGAGGCGGTGCGCCAGGCGCTGCTGCGGCTGCCGTACGACGAGGCGCCCCCGGCGGCGTGGTCCGAGCTGTGCGCCGCCGCCCTCGCGCACGTGGACCGCGCCTACCCGGCGTGCCGCGCGCACGTGGCGCGGCTGCGGACGCTCGCGGCGCACGACGCCGCCCACGCGGGCCGGCCACCGGTCGCGGCCCGGGTGCTGGCCGACCTCCTCGACGCCGCGGCGGCGCGGGGGATCGGCGACGTCGCCGCCCAGGGGAGCGGCGCGGTCGCCGCGCTCCAGTCCCTGGCCCAGGTGCCCTGGCCGTTCCCCGCGTACCTGGCCTACCTGCGCGCCGCGCACGACCTGCGGGGCGGGTCGCTGCTGTGGCAGGGCGACGCGCTCGGGGCGCACCGCGAGCTCGCGGCCTCGGTCGCCGAGGACCCGGACGCGCTGGACCTGACCTCGCTGAGCGCCCACGCGGGCCTCGCGCTCGCGCTGGCGGTGCTGGGCCGGCTCGACGCCGCCGAGCGTGCGGCCCGGGACGCGGTCGACGTCGCGGTGGCCTCCGGCTGGACCGGGTACGCGCACGTCCGCCCGGCGTACGCGGCGCTCGCGTGGGTCGCGCTGCTGCGGGCGCGGTGGGGCGACGCGGACCGGGCCGTCGCCTACGGGCTCGCCGCCACGGACGCGGGCGACGACCCGTGGTGCGTGGCGGCCCTGCACGCGATGCAGGCGCTCGCCGCGCTCGCCCGGGGGCGGGTGCGGGCGGCGGCCCACGCGCTCGCGGCGGAGCGGCCGCCCGGGCCGGTGCCGGCGATGGTCGCCGCGCTGCGGGGGCGCGCCGCGGCCGAGCTCGCCCAGCTCACCGGCACCGACGGTGCCGTCGGGCCCGCCGACGCGCGGATCGCCTCGCCGCTCGAGGCGCTGGTCGCCGCCCGCCGGGCGCGCACCCGCGGGGACGCGGCGGCGGCGCTGAAGCACGCCCGGGTGGCCGCGGGCTGGGCCGCGGACGTGGGGGAGCTGCTCACGCAGATCGAGGCGTGCCTGCTGCTGGCGGACCTCGCCGAGGAGCGCGGGACGCCGCACCACGCGGACGACCTCGTGCGGCGGGCGCTCGCGGTGGCCGGCCCGGAGCGGGTGGTCCGGCCGTTCGTCACGCCGGGCGCGCCGGGGCGCGCCGCGCTCGCACGGGTGCTGCCCGGACGGGACGACCCGCTGGCGTCCGCACTGGTCGAGCACGTCGGCGCACCCGAGCCCGCGCCGGAGCCCGAGCCCCTGCCCGTCCCGCTGACCGACCGCGAGCTGAGCGTGCTCGCGGCGCTGCCGAGCATGGCGAGCAACACCGAGATCGCGGAGGAGCTGTTCGTCTCGGTGAACACGGTGAAGGCGCACCTGAAGTCGCTGTACCGGAAGCTGGACGTGCAGACCCGGCGCGGCGCGGTGGCGCGCGGACGGTCGCTGGGGCTCCTGAGCTGACCCGCGGGGCTCAGTGGTGCAGCGCGTACTTCAGCGCCACCATCGCGACGCCCAGCAGGCCGACGCCCACGGAGTTCGCCACCCGGGCGAACCCCCGCACGCCGCCCGACGTGGCCATCCGCCAGCCGACCCCGACGAGCAGCGCCGTGTTGGTCAGCAGGGCGACCCGCACCCCGGTGCCCGGCGCGACGCCCAGCACCGCCTCCGCCAGCAGCACCGCGACCGGGACGAGGCACGCGGCGACCAGCGGCAGGCCGTCGGCGACGACCTCCCGCCGCTCCTCGCCGTGCAGGCTCCTGCCCAGCAGGGTCCGGGTCGCCGTCCAGTGCGCGTAGCTCTCGGCCGCCCAGTACACGACGAGCGTGCCCAGCAGCGCGACGGCCAGCCGCGCCAGCCCGATCGAGTCGGGCGCGGCCGCCAGCACCGACCCGGTCACCACCAGGCCGTACAGGTGACCCGCCCGGCGCCGGACCAGCCGCGGCCGCGTCAGCGCCTCGGTGCCGGCCACGGCGGGGCCGCTCAGCCGAAGGTCTCGAGCAGCAGGCTCTTCTCGGCCTCGGTCAGGTTCGTCGCGACGAGCCGCGAGCCCAGGCCGTGGAACCGCTCGCCGAGCCGGTCGAGGTCGCCGTCCTGCGTGACCGCCAGCAGCACCGACGTGCCCTCGGTGGTCTCGTCCCGGAGCGTGATCAGGTCCTTCTCGTCGATCCCGACGCCCTCGACCGACTTGGCCAGGGCGCCGATGCCCGCGCCGGCCGCCGCGCCGAGCAGCGGCACGAAGAACAGCCCGCCGACCAGCAGGCCCCACAGGGCGCCCCAGCCGGCCGCGTGCTTCCCGCCCTCGTGGTGGTGGTGCAGCTCGGGGCGCTTCTCGCCCTGGGGCCAGGAGACCACCGCCGAGTCGACGACGGTGACGATCCCCTCGCCCTGCGCGGCGAGCAGGGCGTCCCGTGCGCGCTCGGCGCCCTCGGGCGTGTCGAACTTCCAGGCCGTGAACGTCGTCATCGCTCGTCCTCCTCGTGCGGCGGCGTGCGGCGCGCCGGTCCGGTCCGGGCACGGCGTGCCCGCACTGCACTGTCCCCCGGGCGGCGCGGCGACCGGCTCACCCGGGCGGGGTGAGAGTCCCGCCGGGGCGCTACCGTGGCGCCGGTGGACGACCGCCGAGCCCCGCGCGCCCGCCTGCTCGGTGCCGTCCTGCTGCTGCTCCTGCCGTCCGCCGCGTTCGCGGCGTCGCCCTGGCACGCCGATGCCTACCTCCTCTTCCTCGCGCTGCCGCCGACGCTGGGCGGCTTCCTGCTCGCGCCGCGCGCCGCGTGGCTCGGCGCAGGGCTGGCCGCGGCGGCGACCGTGGTCGGCACCGCGGTCAGCCCGTGGCCGTGGGCGGGCGCGCTGGTGATGGCGCTGGCGTGCGCGGCGGTGGCGCGGGGCTCGCGGTCCGGCGCGCTGCTGATGGGCACCACCGCCGCGACGCCCCTGGCACTGGCCCTGGTCTCCCCGCCCGCGCCGGCGGCGCTCGGGATCACGGCCGGCGGCCCCGTCACGCCCGAGCGGGTGCTCGTCGCCGGGGCCCTCGTCGCCGTGGGCGGCGCCTGGGCGGCGCTGGTGCTCACGACGGCGGGCCGCGGCGTCAGCGCGCCGCGGCCGCCGGGGGAGTCGGCGCGGGGCGCCCGGCTGTACGCGGTCGTCCTCGTCCCCCTCATGGCCGCCGCCACGTACGTGTGCATGCGGTGGTTCCCCGACTCGCACGCGTGGTGGGTGCTGCTCACGGTGCTGGTCGTCCTGCACCCCCGCTACGACCGGCTGCGCAGCCGGGCGGGTGCCCGGGTGGCGGGCACCCTCGCGGGCGGGTTCGCCGCGGCGCTGCTGGTCGCGGTGGTGCCCGACACGCGGGTGCTCACGGTCCTGGGTGTGCTCTGCGCCCTCGCCGCGGCGTGGGCGAACCTCGCGCGGCCGTACGCGCAGTACGCGGCCCTGCTCACGCTGACGGTGATCCTGCTGACCTCCAGCACGGGCGAGGCGTTCGCCACCGACCTGGCGCGGGTCGGCCTCACGGTCCTCGGAGCGGGGCTCGTGCTGGCCGTCGTGGTGCCGGGGCGGGCGCTGCTCGACCGCCAGGCGGCTGCGGGCGCGGGTGCGCGACGGGCGCCGGGTCCGGGCCGCTGAGCCGCAGGAACGCCCCGAGCTCCGCGAGCTGGTGCGGGCTGTCGGGCAGGTAGTCCGTCAGCCGCGGGGAGCGGACGACCACGGCCGCCCACTTCCCGCGGGACAGCGCGACGTTGAGCCGGTTCCGGGACAGCAGGAACTCCATCCCGCGCGGCACGTCCTCGGGCGTCGACGCCGCGAGCGACACGAGCACCACCGGGGCCTCCTGGCCCTGGAACCGGTCGACCGTCCCCACCCGCACGCCGTCGAGCCCCGCCGCGGCGAGGGCCCGGGTGAGCGTCCAGACCTGCGCGTTGTACGCCGCGACGACCAGGACGTCCTCCGGGGCCAGCGGGCGGGTGGTCCCGTCCTCGGTCCAGGCGCGCCCGATCATCCCGCGGACCTCCGCGACGACCCGGTCGGCCTCCTCGACGCTCGACACCGCGTTGCCGTCGTGGTCGACCAGCACGGTGCGCACCCCCGCGGGCACGCCGTCGAGGTGCCGCGCCGCCGCGGCGGGCACCGCGTGCAGCCGTCCGTCGTAGGCGAGCTCCGACACCGGCGCGCACAGGTCCGGGTGCATCCGCCAGGTGGCGTCGAGGAAGTACCCGAGCTCCGGGGGCAGCGTGTCCTGCCCGTCCGTCAGCCAGCCCAGCGCCGAGGTGTCGACCGGCTCGGGGTGGTGCCCCTGGGACACCTGCGGCAGCTGCTGCGGGTCGCCGAGCAGCAGCAGGTTCCGCGCCGCCGCGGAGGCGGCGAACGTGTTCGCGAGCGAGAACTGGCCCGCCTCGTCGACCACGAGGAGGTCGAACCCGCCCTCCGGCAGCCGGTCGGGGTGCGTGACGTCCCACAGGGTGCCGCCGAGCACGAACCCGCCGCGCTGCGCGGCGAGGAACCGCCCGAACGCGGTCGAGCCCGTCAGAGCCGTCCACACCGGGGCCGCCGTCGCGCCCGGGCGGGGCTTCTTCCCGACGGCCGCCGGGTCCACGCCCGCCTCGACGACCCTCGCCAGCAGGTTCTCCACCACGGCGTGCGACTGCGCGACGACACCGACCCGCCAGCCGTCGGCGACCAGCGCGGCGATCACGTGCGACCCGGTGTACGTCTTCCCGGTCCCGGGCGGGCCCTGCACGGCGAGGTAGGAGCCGTCGAGGTCCCGCAGGGCGGCGGTGATCGCGCCGACGGTGCCGTCCGGCTGGTCCGCGGGCACGGGCAGCGGCCGGCCCGAGCGGGTGCGCGGCGGGAGCTGGCGCGCGAGGTCCAGGGCGGCCTGGTGGGGGACAGCGGGCAGTCCCGCCGCGACGCGCTCTGCCAGGCCGCGCAGGGCCGCCGTGATCGTCCCCGTCGGCGGGGGCGGCGTCGGGCCGAGGCCCATCGGCAGCCGGTCGTGCGGTGCCCACGCCGCCTGGAGGCGCTCGGACACCAGCAGCTCGTCGCGCGCGGCGGCCCCGTCGCCGGTCGAGGTCACGTCGAGGACGGTGAACCCCGGCGCGTACCCGCGGGTCGCGTGCCGGGGGACCTGCGCGTGCTCGGGCGCGGGGGCGTCGAACAGGCCGAAGCACGTCGCGCCCGTGCGCAGCTCGCTGCCGGGCTCCAGCCGGCCCGTCAGCCGCAGGACGCGCTGCTGCGTGCGGGCGCGCGGCGGGGTGTGCCAGTCCGTCACGACCTCGACCCGCTCGGCCACGAACGTCGAGCGCGGGTCGGTCCAGTCGGCGGGGTCGGCCGACAGCCGGTCGAAGTGCGCCCACCAGAACGGCTTCTGCTCGCGCCAGTGGTAGCCGAGGGCGGCGCCGAGCAGGGCGACGGCCTGCTGGTCCGGGGTGCGGCGGTGCGGGTCGGCCGCCCCGGCGCGGTGGGCGGGGTCGTCGGCGAAGGCCGAGAGCGCCGCGACGAGGGCGTCGTGCTCGGGGGCTTCGTCGGCCGACCCGTCGTCGGCCGCCCCGTCGCCGGGCGCGGCGACGGCCGGGACGTGCGGCCGCAGGTGCACGCCCGCGTCGGCCCCCCGCGCGAGCAGCCAGTCCCGCAGCAGCCGCGTCGACCCGCAGTCGACCGCGTTGTACTCCGCGATCGCCGCCAGCGCCGCGCGCCACCCGGCGTCGTCACCGGCGTCCCGCAGCGCGCACGCCCGGGCGTACTGGTCGATCGAGTCGCCCGCCGTGGTGACGTCGCCCGTGCGGGGCGTGGGCAGGTACAGCGGCTCGAGCTTCTTGAGCGACGACGAGCGCTGCCCGGTGCGCAGCGACCCGCGCACCGTCGCGTACAGGTCGACCAGCACCCCCGCGCGCAGCAGCTCGTCGACCTCCGCCTCGCCGACGCCGTGCCGCGCGGCCAGCCGGAGCAGCGCAGTCTTCTCGTACGGGGCGTAGTGGTACACGTGCATCCCGGGGTGGGCGGCCCGGCGCTCGCGGACGTAGGCGAGGAAGTCGACGAGCGCCTGCTTCTCCTGCGCCCGGTCGTGCGCCCAGAACGCCCGGAACGGCGCGTCGGCGCCGGGCGAGTCGGGCGCCTCCACCAGCCCGAACAGGTACTCCAGGCCCCAGGTCGCGGGCTGCCCGTCGGCACCGACCTCGCCGGCCGAGTACAGCGGGTCGCCCTCGAAGTCGAAGAAGACGTCGCCCGGGTCGGGGGCCGGCAGCGCCCCGATCGGTGCCGTGTCGAACACGTCGGCCAGGACCGACCCGTCCCCGTGGTCCTGCCGCGACTGCAGCGCCGCCTGCGCCCGCAGCGTCGCGAGGGTCCCGGTGCCGACGCCGTGGACGGGCCCGGTCCGCGCGGCCAGGTCCTCGATCGTGCGCACGCCCGCCTCCCGGAGCCGCGCCGCCTGGGTGCTGCGCACGCCCGCCACGAGCAGCACGTCCCGGCGCGCCTCCAGTTCCGGGGCGCACACGGCGCACCGCCCGCACGCCCGGTACCGCGGGTCGCCCCACGCGGCGGGCGCGTCGCCGGTGCGGTGCTCGTCGAGCAGCCGCTGCAGCCGGACGCGGCGGTCCCGGTAGACCGGCAGCAGGTCGCGGAGCCGGTGCCGGGTGGCGCGGGCGTCGCCGAGCACCAGCTCCGCGTGCTCGGTCAGCGGGATCCCGGCCGCCGCGAGCTGGTCCGCGTACGCCGCGACCTGGAGCAGCGCGGTGGGCCGCTCGTGCCGGGCGAGCTTGGCGTCCACGACCGTGTACCGCGGCGCCGGGTGGCCGGGCTCGCGCACGAGGAAGTCGGCGTACCCCGTGAACGTCCCGTCGAACAGGGCGGCCTGGCCGAGCACGTCCACGCCCCCGCGCAGCAGGTCCAGCGTGCGGTCGTGGGCGGCGGCCAGGCCCGCGACCGTGCGGTCCCCGGGCCGGGGGAGCACCAGCACCCCGCGCCCGGTGGCGGGGTCGTAGGGGCCGAGCGCGGCCAGGTGCGCGTCGAGCAGGCGCCGCTCGTGGGCGGCGCCCAGCCGGCCGGCGCGGGCCGCGGTGGGGTCGACGGTGCGGTCGACCGCAGGGGCGCGGCCGAGCGCGGCGTCGAGGGCGCGGACCACGGCGTAGGGGCACGCGGCCGCGGCGGCGAGGTCGCTCGCGCTCAGGGCGAGCGCGCCGTCGTCGAGGATCTGCACGCCAGGAGGCTACGGGGCGCCGGGGACACGGCAGTGCCGGCCCCGGCGCGCGGGGGCCGTCAGGCGGGGCGAGGCCCACCCGCCCGGCGCTCCTCCAGCCGGCGCCGCAGGAACAGCAGCGGCAGCAACCAGGTCGCCAGCGCCGTGACCAGCCACACGATCACGACCGCCGCGATCCAGGTCGCCGCGCCGCCGTCGATCGTCAGCCCGCCGGTGACGGCCGAGGCGATCAGCAGGGCGACGAACGTCGACACCAGGCCGATGCCGCCCAGGAACGCGCCGGCGTAGCGGGCCGCCATCTTCGCGATGAACGGCGACAGCACCGCCTGGGCGACCGTGAACACGACGACCGCGGCGAGGAACCCGCTGGTCGTCAGGTGGAAGTCGTCGAGGAGCAGGGAGGCCACCCACAGCCCGAGGGCCGCGGAGCCGAGGAAGATCAGCAGCCGGATCAGGAAGATGACCATGGTGGGCTCCAGCGTCCGGGCGGGCCGCGCGGGTCCGGCGGCCCCTCCACGCTGGCCGCGACGCCCGGCGGTGGCATCACCTCCGCGGGGTGACCCGCGCGGGCCGTCGCAGGCCCCGGGACCACTGCTCAGGCCGGTGGCGCCGGTGGTCCGGCGTCGACCGCCACGGTGACGACGGCGATGTCGTCGCGCGGGTCGCCGGCCTGGAACGCCAGCGCATCCGCCAGCACCGCCCCGGTGGTGTCGGCAGCCGTCGCGCGGTGGGCGTCCACCGCGTCGGCGAGGCGTTCGGCCCCGTACAGCCGCGATCCCCGGCGCCCCTCGGTGACGCCGTCCGTGAACAGCACCAGCGCGTCACCCGGCCCGAGCTCCAGCGCGGTGTCGACGAACGCGGGCCGGGGCATGATGCCGAGGACGTGCCCGTACGCCCCGACGGGGCGCGACGCCTGCCCGTGCCGGCGGAGGAGCGGCAGCGGGTGCCCGCCGCTCGCGACCGTGGCGCGCCAGCCTGCGCCCTCCCGGCGCAGCCGCACGAGCACCGCGGTGCAGAACCTCACCGGCGCCATCGCCCGCGACCAGCCGAGGTAGTTGCTGTCGAGCGACTCCAGCAGCTCGGCGATGTCGGCCGCGGAGAAGCCGCCGGTGTACCCGTCGTCGTCGAGGTAGCGCGGCGACGGCCCGATCAGGACCAGCCGCGCGAACCGGTCGGGCTCGGCGACCGCCGCCAGCACGCCGATCATCGCCGACACGGAGTGGCCGACGAGCACGACGTCCGTGAGGTCGAGCTCGTGGACGATCGCGAGGACGTCGTCCGCGTAGCCGTCCAGCGAGGAGTACCGGTCGCGGTCGTACGCCCGCGGGTCGGAGCCGCCAGCGCCGACGTGGTCGAAGGTGATGACGCGGTACGCGTCCTCGAAGCGCGGGGCGACGAGCCGCCACATGTGCTGGTCGCAGCCGAACCCGTGCGCGAACAGCAGCGGCTGAGCGCCGGGGACGCCCGAGACCCGGACGTGGTTCCGCTAGATGACGCTCACGGGGCGAGCGTAGCGAGCCCCGGTCCCGAGGACGGCCCGTGCGTGAGCGAACGCGTGCCTGCAGCGCGACGTACCGGGGTTCGGTGGACCCGAGCCCGCGGTAGAGACCCTGGGCCGACGCGGTGGCGTTCAGCTCGACCACGTCCACCGTCGTCTCCGCGCGCAGCCGGTCGAGCAGCGCGCGCGGGGATCGGGGATCGTTCCTCGAGCGAGTCGAGGTGCTGAGGGCGGTGTCGCTGAGTGGTGCGGTGTCGTCGAGGTGGTGCCGGTCGGCGAGGTGGTGCCGGTCGGCGATCGGTGCGTCGTCGCGGGCGTCGGCGAGCGTCGGGTGAGCGGCTTGCCGCCGTTCGTGGACCTCGAGGAGGTCGCTGGCTTCGATGCGGCCGTGTGTCCCGACCTCGGTGGAGGGGAGCGCGCCAGAGTCCATCACTGTCAGCAGGTGTGGGCGGCTGATCCCGATGACGGAAGCGTCTTGGTCCGGAGACCTGCTCCCTGGTCGACAGCCGCGCGGGGCTGGGTCCGGCGTCATCGAGCCGAACGACAACCGGCCCTGGTTCGAGCCCGAGCGCACCAGGGCCGCATGCCCCGCGTGGTAGACAGTCCCCGCGCGGCGCCCGGCCGCCGTGGGGGTGCGCGGGGATCGGCATGCCGACACCGCTCGCTGGGAGGGTGCACCCGCAAGTTCCGTGCCCGGGACGCCTCGCGCGGCCGCGGCTGCTGGACGCGCTGGGCGACGACGTCGTGCTGGTGCTGGACGCCGTGCGGCCTGGCTGGTCCCGCCCCCTCAACCCGGCCGGCGCGCCAGGTACGCCTCCGAGCGGTACGCCACGTCCACGACCCCGTCGTGCCCCGCCGCGGCCGCCAGCGCCCGCACCTCGTCCAGGACGACCGGCCCGTGCGCGGTCACCCCCCGCTGCACCTGCGTCGAGGACGCGGCCATGCGCACGAACGCGTCGACCTCGCTCGGCCGGGACCAGGTGACGGCGTGCGTGGTGACGGTGCCACCGGCGGCGCGGAACGGCCCGGCCAGCTCCTGGGCGACGTCGAACGCGCGGTAGTCGCGCGAGTACCCGGGGCTGCGGCGCTCGAGCAGGTCCTCGTACGCGGCCAGGAACGCCGACGACTCGTGGTCGCGGTTGTTCTGCAGGACCGCCAGGACGCCGCCGGCTCGCAGCGCCGCGAGAGCCTCGCGCACGAACCGCTCCCGGTCGAGCCACTGGTACGCCTGCGCGGCGACGACCAGGTCGAGCGACTCGCGGTAGCGCGCCAGCGCCGGCTCGACGGGCTCGACGTGCCAGTCGACGAAGCCGAGCTTGGTCCGGCCGACCTCGACCATGCCGCCGGACACGTCCACCGCGACGTAGTCGTGCTCCTCGCCGAGCAGGCCGACGAGGCCCTCGAGCGCGATGCCGGTGCCCGCGCCGGCGTCCAGGACGGTCAGCCGGCGCCCGGTCGGGAGCGCTGCGACGACGTGCGCGAGCAGCTCGTCGGGGTACCGGGGGCGGCTCGCGTCGTAGTCGGTGGCCAGGTCGTCGAACTTCTGCTTGGTCATCGTGCCTCCGTCGGCGGTACGGGTGCGGTTCGGCGGGCGAGCACCATCGCCAGGAGCCCGCCCGCGCGCACCATCTCCAGCATCATCTCGGGCGGCCGGGCGAATGGCACGGTGGTGCCGTCGGAGCGCAGGACCCCGTCGGCGAGCGACAGGTCGACGTCGGCGCCGGCGAGCGCGCCCGTGGGGGCCTCGACCGCCGGGAGCCCGAGGTTCGGAAGCTCCCGAGGGGAGACCGGCCCTCAGTCGCGTCGGCAGGCCACCGAGCGGCACAGGCTCATGTGTCAGAGTCGCAGCGCGAGTGTCGCCGCCGATCGGGCCCGGCGGGCGACAGATGCGGCGGTTCGACTGCCTGATCGGGGCGTTCCGGTTGGCGCGTGGCACAGCGTGTTCGGTGCGGGGCTGCTGTCACTGCGTCGGGAAGGGCCAGCCGTGCGAGCGCCCGGACTCCAGGCGCCAGGTGCGGCCTCTGAGCGGCACTTCGCGGGCCGCGCTCCAAGGGAATCTGCAGAGAACCGGTGCGCGCTTCCCGGTGCACGGCGAAGGCCCCAGGTCTGTGACCTGGGGCCTTGCTGGTGGGCGATACTGGGATCGAACCAGTGACCTCTTCCGTGTCAGGGAAGCGCGCTACCGCTGCGCCAATCGCCCGGGTGCTGCTACGAGGTGGAGATGGGATTCGAACCCACGTATACGGCTTTGCAGGCCGCTGCCTCGCCTCTCGGCCACTCCACCCTGAGACCTCAGTCCTCAGCGACCGAAAGGCCGGCCGGGAGTGTCTGCCTCCGAGCGGACGACGGGATTCGAACCCGCGACCCTCACCTTGGCAAGGTGATGCTCTACCACTGAGCCACGTCCGCGCGCCTGTCCTGCCGGTTCTCACCGGCGTTCCTGGTGCGTCGAGAACATTAGCCGACTTCCGAGGCGGGAGTCCAATTGGCTGACCACGGGCCCGGAGACCCGCGTGATGACGCGGATCGGGCCCCTCAGCAGGGGCGTCGGGGCCGCCGGCCCGCCGGGGAGGGGTCGTGCGACCTGCGCCACACCCGCGCGGCCTGGCTGGCTAGCGTGGTCCCCGTGCCGACTCCTCACGCCGCGCCCGCGACGCCGCCCGACCCCGCCGCGGGGGTCGCCTGGTTCGGCGGCCGGGTGCTGCGCGACCCGGTCGAGCACGTCCCGGACGTCGCCCGCGAGCCCGGGCGGCTGCGCGTGCCGGGACTCTGGGTGGTGGTCGGGGACTTCGAGGGTCCCGTCGCGGCGTGGCGGTTCCGGGGGGCCGACCGTGCGGACCCGGACGGCGACCACGCGGGCCCCGCCACCGCCGCGTGGCGCGGCCCCGACCCGTCCGCCTGGACGACCTCCCTGGACGAGCCCGCGTACGTCGCGGCCGTCGCGGCGGTGCGCGCGGCCGTCCGCGAGGGCGAGGTCTACCAGGCGAACCTCTGCCGGGTCCTGTCCGCGCCGCTCCCGGCCGAGGGGGGCCGCGAGCCGGACGCCCGCGCCCTCGGCGCCCGGCTGGCGGCCGGCAACCCCGCGCCGTACGCCGGCGGCGTGCACGTGCCGGCCGGGGGAGCGGTGCCGCCGGTCTGGGTGGTCTCGGCCTCGCCGGAGCTCTTCCTCAGGGTGGAGGACGGCTGGGTCACCTCGGCGCCGATCAAGGGCACCGCACCCGGACCCGAGGGCCTGACCGCGAAGGACCGCGCCGAGAACGTGATGATCACCGACCTGGTGCGCAACGACCTGCAGCGGGTCTGCGAGCCGGGCACCGTCGAGGTCATCACGCTGCTCGGCGTCGAGGAGCACCCCGGGCTGGCGCACCTGGTGTCGACCGTGCGGGGCCGGCTGCGCGCGGACGTGCGGGACGGCGCGGACCTCTGGGCGCGGCTGCTCGGGGCGACCTTCCCGCCCGGGTCGGTGTCCGGGGCGCCGAAGTCGTCGGCGCTCGACCTGATCCGCCGGCTGGAGCCGGTGCCGCGCGGGCCGTACTGCGGTGCCGTGGGGTGGGTCGAGGCCGCGGAGGACGGCGGCGTCCGGGCCGAGCTCGCCGTCGGGATCCGGACCTTCGTCTGGCGCGACGGCGTGCTGCGGTTCGGCACGGGCGCGGGCATCACGTGGGGGAGTGACCCCGACGCGGAGTGGGCGGAGACGGAGCTGAAGGCGCGGCGGCTCGTCGGGCTGGCCTCGGGCGGCGCCGGCCCGGTGGCAGGATGACCGCCGTGGCGAGCGTCCTCTGGGCCGGCGGCCGGCTGCGCGACCCGCGCGAGCCCGTCGTCGCGGGCACCGACCCCGGGTACGCGACCGGCCTCGGCCTGTTCGAGACCTGCGCGGTGGTCGGCGGCCGGGCCTTCGCGCTCACCCGGCACCTGGCGCGCCTCGCCGCGTCGGCGCACGCGCTCGGCCTGCCGGCGGTCGCCGACGACGCGGTCCGCGAGGCCGTCGCGGCGGTGCTCGCGGCGAGCGGGCCCGAGGTCGGCCGGCTCCGCATCACGGTGAGCCCCGGCGCGCCCGGCCCGGACGGCGCGGCCACCGCGCCCGCCCTCGTGGTCACCGCCGCCCCCGCGCCGGTCCGCGGCCCCGCGCACGTCGTCCGGTCCGCCTGGGTGCGCAACGAGCGGTCCCCGCTGGCCGGGCACAAGTCGACGTCCTACGCCGCCGACGTCCTCGCGCTGGCCGCGGCGACCCGCGCCGGCGGCGACGAGGCGCTGCTGGCGAACACCCGCGGGGCGCTGTGCGAGGGCGCGACGTCGAACGTGCTGGTCGAGCGCGGCGGCGAGCTGCTCACCCCGGGGCTGTCGTCGGGCTGCCTGCCCGGCGTGACGCGCGCGCTGGCGCTGGCCTGGGCGGGGGAGGCGGGCCTGCCGGTCCGGGAGGCCACCGCCGACGAGCTGCCGTGGTCGGTGGTCGAGGACGCGCGCGCGGGCGCCGCCGGGCTGGCGCTCGCCGGGTCGCTGCGCGGGGTCGTCGGGGTCGAGGTGGTGGAGGGTGCGCCGGTGGCGGTCGGCCCGCTCACCTCCGAGGTGGCGCGGCTGTTCCGGGCGCGGGCGGCCGACGACCTCGACCCCTGACCGGGGTCGGGAACGACGACGGAGCGGTCAGGCGGTGAGCAGCGCCGCGATGAGCGCGGCGATCTCGCCCTCCATGCGGTCGCTCTCGGTGCCGAGCGCCACGAGCTGCTCGGTCGCGGTGAGGAACCGCTCGAGGGGCTCGGACGGGGACGCGAGCAGCGCGCTGCCCTCGATGCCCGTGAGCGAGACGAGCGTGAACATCGGGTCCTCGTCGCGCCACACCTGGACGTCGCCGCAGCCGGCGGGGTCCTCGGCGTCGGCGAGCATGCCCTGGAGGAGCAGCTCGCGGCCGAGCAGCCACACGGAGGTGGACTGCGGCGAGGTGAACACGGCGCGGACCGTGTAGGGGTCGCTCACGCGGTAGGACAGCTCCGCGGTGACCGGCAGGACGCTGGCATCGGAGCTGATGAGCTGCATGGCGACGGTCTCGACGACGTCGTACGAGCGCTGGGCCACCGCATCCTCCTTACACACACGCCTCGCGAGAAGACCATCATGACGCACGGGTCGCCAGGAGCGGAGGTCCCGGGCCGAACTTCACCCACCCGGACCCCTCACCGGGCGGCCTCCCCGGCCGAGGTCGCGCGGCGGCCGGGCGGGGCCCCGCTCCACGACCCGGGACACCGCGTCGATTTCGGATCCGCGCCCCCGGTCGGGTAATGTTCTCGTCTGCCGGGCGATTGGCGCAGTGGTAGCGCGCTTCGTTCACACCGAAGAGGTCACTGGTTCGAACCCAGTATCGCCCACCGGCTCGAAGGCCCCGGTCCCCAGCGGACCGGGGCCTTCGTCGTGCCGGAGGCCCTCGACCGGGTGACCGGTCGGTAGCATCGACCCGGACCCCGCGCGCGAGGCGCGGGCCGACCGGAGGAGACCCCGCAGTGTCCGAGCTCATCACCCTCACCGTCGACGGCACCAGCACCACGGCCGAGGCGGGGACGACGGGCACGGACCTGTTCGGCGCTCGCCGCGACGTGGTCGTCGTGCGGGTCGACGGGGACCTGTGGGACCTGTCCCGCCCGCTGCCCGACGGCGCGGTCGTCGAGGCCGTCACGGTCGACTCGCCGGACGGCCTGGCCGTCCTGCGCCACTCCGCCGCGCACGTGCTCGCGCAGGCGGTGCAGGAGGTCAACCCGAAGGCGAAGCTCGGCATCGGCCCGCCGGTGACCGACGGCTTCTACTACGACTTCGACGTCGAGGAGCCGTTCACCCCCGAGGACCTCAAGGCCCTCGAGAAGGTCATGTCCCGGATCGTCAAGGAGAACCAGGCGTTCCGCCGGGTCGAGGTCACCGACGACGAGGCGCGCGCGCTCGCCGCGGACGAGCCGTACAAGCTCGAGCTGATCGGCCTGAAGTCCACGGCCGACACGGCGGGCGAGGGCGCGTCGGTCGAGGTCGGCGCCGGCGGCCTCACCTACTACCAGAACGTGCGCGGCGCGGGCCGGGAGTCCGAGACGGTGGTCTGGCAGGACCTGTGCCGCGGCCCGCACGTGCCCAGCACCAAGGTGCTCGGCAACGGCTTCCAGCTCACCCGCTCGGCCGCGGCCTACTGGCGCGGCTCGGAGAAGAACCCGCAGCTGCAGCGGATCTACGGCACGGCGTGGCCGACCAAGGACGAGCTCAAGGCGTACCTGGAGCGCGTGGCCGAGGCCGAGCGCCGCGACCACCGCCGGCTGGGCACCGAGCTCGACCTGTTCTCGTTCCCGGACGAGATCGGTTCGGGCCTGGCGGTGTTCCACCCCAAGGGCGGCATCATCCGGATGGAGATGGAGGAGTACAGCCGGCGCAAGCACGTCGAGGCCGGCTACTCCTTCGTGAACTCGCCGCACATCACCAAGCAGCAGCTGTTCGAGATCTCGGGCCACCTGGACTGGTACGCGGACGGGATGTACCCCCCGATGCAGCTGGACGAGGAGCGCGACGCCGAGGGCAACATCAAGCGCGCGGGGCAGAACTACTACCTCAAGCCGATGAACTGCCCGATGCACAACCTGATCTTCGACTCCCGCGGGCGCTCGTACCGCGAGCTGCCGCTGCGGCTGTTCGAGTTCGGCACGGTGTACCGGTACGAGAAGTCCGGCGTGGTGCACGGCCTGACCCGCGCCCGCGGCTTCACCCAGGACGACGCCCACATCTACTGCACGCGCGACCAGATGAAGGGCGAGCTGACCAGCCTGCTCACCTTCGTCCTCGACCTGCTCAAGGACTACGGCCTGGACGACTTCTACCTGGAGCTGTCGACCCGCAACCCGGAGAAGTCGGTGGGCGAGGACGCGGCCTGGGAGGAGGCGACCGAGACGCTCCGGCAGGTCGCCACCGAGTCCGGCCTCGAGCTGGTCCCGGACCCGGGCGGCGCGGCGTTCTACGGCCCGAAGATCTCCGTCCAGGCCAAGGACGCGATCGGCCGCACCTGGCAGATGTCGACGATCCAGCTCGACTTCAACCTGCCCGAGCGGTTCGACCTCGAGTACACGGCCGCCGACGGCACCCGGCAGCGCCCGGTGATGATCCACCGCGCGCTGTTCGGGTCGATCGAGCGGTTCTTCGCCGTGCTGACCGAGCACTACGCGGGCGCGTTCCCGGCCTGGCTCGCGCCGGTCCAGGTGCTCGCGGTGCCGGTCGCCGAGCCGTTCGAGCCGTACCTCGAGGACGTCGTGGCCCAGCTGCGCGCCCAGGGCATCCGCGCCGAGCTGGACCGGTCCAGCGACCGGTTCGGCAAGAAGATCCGCAACGCCAGCACGCAGAAGATCCCGTTCGTGCTGATCGCGGGCGGCGAGGACGCCGAGGCCGGGGCGGTGTCGTTCCGGTACCGGGACGGCCGCCAGGAGAACGGCGTGCCGGTCGCCCAGGCCGTGCAGCGCGTCGTGACCGCCGTGCGCGAGCACGCGCAGGTCTGACGCGGTGACGGCGCACGACGACGGCCGGGGGGAGCCGGCGGTGGAGGACGCCGCCGGCCTCCCCGGCGTGCCCGACGGCTTCGGCCGGCTGTGGACCCCGCACCGGATGGCCTACATCGGCGGCGAGAACAAGCCGGCCGACGGCGAGCAGGGCGACGGCTGCCCGTTCTGCCGCATCCCGTCGCTGCCCGACGAGGACGGCCTGGTCGTCGCGCGCGGCGCGGTCGCCTACGTCGTGCTCAACCTGTACCCGTACAACGGCGGCCACGTCCTGGTGGTCCCGTACCGGCACGTCGCCGACTACACGGACCTGACCGACGCCGAGGTGGCCGAGGTCGCGGACCTCACCCGCACGGCCATGCGCGTGCTGCGCGCGGTGAGCGGCCCGCACGGCTTCAACCTGGGCATGAACCAGGGGGCCGTCGCCGGTGCCGGCATCGCGGCGCACCTGCACCAGCACGTGGTGCCGCGCTGGTCGGGCGACAGCAACTTCCTGCCGATCGTCGGCCGCACCCGGGCGCTGCCGGAGCTCCTGCACGACACCCGGGCCCGCCTCGCGGCGGCCTGGCCGGCGGCCGACGCCGCCGCCGGCGACCAGAAGGGATGACCGGCCCGTGCTGAACGGACTGCGGGGGGCCATGACCCGGCTCTTCACCCCGGTGGCGGACGCGCTCCTGAAGCGCGGCGTCTCGCCGGACGCGGTGACCATCACCGGCACCGTCGCCGTCGTCGCGGCGGCCCTCTGGCTCTACCCGACCGGGCACTTCCTGGCCGCGAGCCTCGTCATCGCGTTCTTCGCGCTCACCGACAGCCTGGACGGGGTCATGGCGCGCCGCGCCGGCCGGTCCGGGCCGTGGGGCGCGTTCCTCGACTCGACGCTGGACCGGTTCGGCGACGCCGCGATCTTCTCCGGCCTGGTGCTGTGGTTCGTGCACGGCAGCGACTCGTCCTGGGCGGGCTGGGGGTCGGGCCTGGCGCTGGCGTGCCTGGTGCTCGGCGCGATCGTGCCCTACGCGCGGGCCCGCGCCGAGGGGCTCGGCATGACCGCGGCGGTCGGGATCGCCGAGCGCGCCGACCGGCTCGCGACGGTCCTGGTCGCGACGGCCCTCGTCGGTGTCGGCGTGCCGGAGCCCGTGCTGGTCGTGGTGCTCGGCCTGCTCGCCGTGGCGTCGCTCGTGACGGTCGCGCAGCGGGTGCTGACGGTCCGGCGCCAGGCGCTGGGGGCGGCGTGAGGCGCCCGCAGCTGGACGTGGCGCGGCTGTTCGCGTTCGCGTGGCGGGTCGTCGGCAAGGTCCCCGACCCAGTGGTGCGCGGAGCGTTCCGGCTGGTCGCCGACGTGGTGTGGCTGCTCCGCGGCGCGGGCGTCCGGCAGCTCGAGGCGAACCTCGGGCGGGTGCGGCCGCAGGCCCGCCCGGACGAGATCCGCCGGCTGAGCCTGCTCGGCATGCGGTCGTACATGCGCTACTACGGCGAGGCGTTCGCGCTGGTCGGGGTGAAGCCCGAGCAGATCGACGCCCGGGTGCGGCTGGTCGACCCGGGCGAGGTCGTCGGCACCATGCGCGAGGGCCGGATGATCGTCCTGGCGCTCGGGCACCTGGGCAACTGGGACCTCGCCGGCGCCTGGGCCACCCGCAACCTCGGGCGGACGGTCACGGTCGCCGAGCGGCTCAAGCCCGAGGCGCTGTTCCAGGAGTTCCTGCGGTTCCGCGAGAGCCTCGGCCTGGAGATCATCCCGCTGGCGGAGGGCGGCGCGGGGGGCGGGGTGTTCCGCGAGCTCGTGCGCGTGGCCCGGCAGCCCGGCGGCGGCCTGGTCCCGCTGCTCGCCGACCGCGACCTGACCGCCCGCGGCGTGGAGGTCGACCTGCTCGGCGAGCGCGCCCGGGTCGCGGCCGGGCCCGCCGCGCTGGCCGTCTCGACGGGCGCCCCGCTGTGCGCGGCCACGATCACGTACGAGCGCCTGACCGGCGCGCGCCGGCGCGCGGCCGGCACCGCGTGGGGCGTGGTGATCGAGTTCGGCCGGCTGCTGAGCGTGCCCGACGACGTCCCCCGGTCCGAGCGGGTCGCGGCGCTCACCCAGGCGTGGGTGGACGACCTCGGGCGGGGCATCGCCCGGGCCCCGCAGGACTGGCACATGCTGCAGAAGGTGTTCGTGGCCGACCTGGACCCCGAGCGGTACGCGCGGACCAGGGCGGCGGCCGGCGAGGCGGCGTCGTGATCGCCGGCCTGGCGCCGGGGCCGTCCCGACCGCTGCGGGTCGGCATCGTCTGCCCCTACTCGTTCGACGTGCCGGGCGGCGTGCAGTTCCACGTCCGGGACCTCGCGGAGGCGCTGATCGACCGCGGGCACAGCGTGTCCGTGCTGGCGCCCGCCGACGAGGACACCCCGATCCCGCCCTACATGACCTCCGCCGGCCGTGCCGTGCCCGTCCGGTACAACGGCTCGGTCGCGCGGCTGGCGTTCGGCCCGATCACGGCGGCCAAGGTGCGGCGCTGGCTGGAGGCCGGGCAGTTCGACGTGCTGCACCTGCACGAGCCGGCCACGCCGTCGCTGAGCATGCTCGCGCTGTGGATCGCCGACGGCCCCGTGGTCGCGACGTTCCACTCCTCGCTGGTGCGGTCGCGGTCGCTGCAGCTCGCCTACCCGCTGGTCCGGCAGTCGCTGGAGAAGATCGGCGCGCGGATCGCGGTGTCCGAGGACGCGCGCCGCACCCTCGTCGAGCACCTGGGCGGCGACGCGGTCGTGATCCCGAACGGGGTGTTCGTCGACGCGTTCGACGGGGTGCCCGCCGACCCGCGCTGGACCGGGACGCCCGAGGCGCCGACCGTGGTGTTCCTGGGCCGGCTGGACGAGCCGCGCAAGGGCCTGCCGGTGCTGCTCGAGGCGGTCCCGGAGGTGCGCCGGGCGTTCCCGGGCGTGCGGGTCCTGGTCGCCGGCCGCGGCGACACCGGTCCCGCCGAGGTGCGCGAGCTCCTCGGGGACGACGCGGACGCGGTGGAGTTCCTGGGCGGGATCAGCGACGAGGAGAAGGCGCGGCTGCTCGCGTCCGCGGACGTGTACTGCGCGCCGCAGACCGGCGGCGAGTCGTTCGGCATCGTGCTGGTCGAGGCGATGAGCGCGGGCACCGCGGTGCTGGCCTCGGACCTGGGCGCGTTCCGGCGGGTGCTCGACGACGGCGCCGCGGGCGTGCTGTTCCGCACCGGCGACCCCGCCGACCTCGCGCGCGCTCTCGTCGGGCTGCTCGGCGACCCGGGGGAGCGCGACCGGGTGGCCGCGGCGGGCCGCGCGGCCGTCGGGCGGTACGACTGGTCGACGGTGACGCACCAGGTGCTGACGGTGTACGAGATGGCGGTCGAGGGCAGCGTGGCGCCGGTGGGCGAGGACCCCACCTCGCTGCGCGGCGCCCGGACGGCGCTGCGGCGCCTGCGCGGGGACGAGGGATGACACGATGAGCTGGTCCGAGACGGCGGTGGTCGTCGTCGCGGTGCTCCTGGTGGTGCTGTGGTGGTCCTGGGTGGCCGCCTCGCGCATCGACCGCCTGCACCGCAAGGTCGCCGCGTCGCGCGCCGTGGTGGACACCCAGCTGCTCCGGCGGGCGTCCGCGGCGTCGACCCTCGCGGCGTCCGGCGTGCTCGACCCGGTGAGCTCGGTGCTCGTGGGCGAGGCCTCCTGGGCGTCGATCGCCGCGGGCAGCCCGCAGACCCAGGGCATGGCCCGGCTGCCCGCCGAGCTGCGCGGGCCCGAGCGGGCCGACCCGGCCACCGCCGACCGCGGGCTGGTGGAGTCCGAGCTGTCCGCGACCCTCCGCGAGGCGCTGGACGACCCGGAGGAGGTCGCCGCGCTGCGGGAGGAGCCCGGCGCGGCCGAGCTGCTCGACGCGCTCGGGGACGCCTGGTACCGGGTGCAGCTCGCGCGCCGGTTCCACAACGAGGCGGTCGCCCAGGCGCAGCGGATGCGCCGCGGCTGGGCGGTGCGCACCCTGCGGCTGGCGGGACGCGCGCCGATGCCGCAGACGCTGGAGCTGGACGACGCCTGGCCCGCCGCCCTGGGCCGGCCCGGGCAGCCGCCGGCCGCCGCCTGACGCCGCGCCCCGCCCCCCGGGGCACACCCGCGCGAGGCGTGGACGACCGCCGTCGCCGTCGCCCGGCGCGACTACGATGGGAGCCGGAAACTCCCCTGAGCCGAACTGCGAGGACCTCCGTGACCACCGACACCAGCCAGCCCGCCACCGGCACCGACGTCCCCGCCGTGGGCACCGCCCGCGTGAAGCGCGGCATGGCGGAGATGCTCAAGGGCGGCGTGATCATGGACGTCGTCACCGCCGAGCAGGCCAAGATCGCCGAGGACGCCGGCGCGGTCGCCGTCATGGCGCTCGAGCGGGTGCCCGCCGACATCCGGGCCCAGGGCGGCGTCGCGCGGATGAGCGACCCGGACCTCATCGACGGCATCGTCAGCACCGTGTCCATCCCGGTCATGGCCAAGGCCCGCATCGGCCACTTCGTCGAGGCCCAGGTGCTGCAGAGCCTCGGCGTGGACTACGTCGACGAGTCCGAGGTCCTGACCCCGGCCGACTACGCGCACCACATCGACAAGTGGCAGTTCACCGTGCCGTTCGTCTGCGGCGCGACCAACCTGGGCGAGGCCCTGCGCCGCATCACCGAGGGCGCGGCGATGATCCGCTCCAAGGGCGAGGCCGGCACCGGCGACGTGTCGAACGCGACCACCCACATGCGGACCATCCGCGACGAGATCCGCCGGCTGTCCTCGCTGCCGGAGGACGAGCTGTTCCTCGCCGCCAAGGAGCTGCAGGCGCCGTACGACCTCGTGGTCGAGGTGGCCCGCGCCGGCAAGCTGCCCGTGGTGCTGTTCACCGCGGGCGGCATCGCCACCCCGGCCGACGCGGCGATGATGCGCCAGCTGGGCGCCGAGGGCGTGTTCGTCGGCTCCGGCATCTTCAAGTCGGGCAACCCGGCGCAGCGCGCCGCGGCGATCGTGAAGGCGACGACCTTCTACGACGACCCGGACGTCATCGCGAAGGTCTCCCGCGGCCTCGGCGAGGCGATGGTCGGCATCAACGTGGACGACGTCCCGGTGCCGCACCGCCTGGCCGAGCGCGGCTGGTGACCCACCCCGTGCCGACCGACGGCCCGTCGACCCCCGCGGGGGCCGGCGGGCCGTCGCCGTCGGGGCAGGTGCCGGCCGCGACCACCGTCTCGTCGCTCGGCGCCGACTGGGTGCCGGGCGAGGACGGGCTGCGGTTCCGGCGGGCGGCGCGGGTGCTGCTGCTCGACGCCGAGGACCGGCTGCTGCTCGTCCGCGGCCACGACGTCGACCAGCCCGAGCGGTCCTGGTGGTTCACGGTCGGCGGCGGGATCGACGCGGGGGAGTCCGCCCGCCAGGCGGCGGTCCGCGAGGTCCGCGAGGAGACCGGGCTGCTGCTGGACGAGGCCGCGCTCGTCGGCCCGGTGCTCACCCGGTCCGCGCTGTTCGACTTCTACGCGGAGCACTGCCGGCAGGACGAGGAGTTCTTCCTGGCGCGGGTCGGCGAGGCGCTCGACACCGCGACGGTCGCCCGGGACGGCTGGACCGAGGTCGAGCTGGACGTGCTCGACGAGCTGCGCTGGTGGCGCCTGGACGACCTGGCCGCCGAGACCCGCGAGGTGTTCCCCGAGGGGCTGGCGGACCTGGTGCGGCCGCTGCTCGACGGCTGGGACGGGTCGGTGCGGCACCTCGGGCTGCAGCGCGACGACTGACTTCCGTACCGGGGAGTAACGTCCCGCGCCGGTTGTCGGATACGGTCGGCCGGTGCCCATCTCGACCTCGCCCGTGACCCGCATGCACCGCAGCGGCATCCGCACCCTCATGGAGCTCGCGATGCGCGACCCGGAGGCGATCCGGCTGGAGATCGGCGAGCCCGACGTGCCGACGCCCGCGCACGTCGTGGCCGCGGCCGGCCGGGACGCCGCCGCGGGGCACACCGCGTACACGTCCAGCACCGGCACGCCCGAGCTGCGCGCCGCGCTGGCCGAGAAGGTGCGGCGGGTCAACGGCCTCGACGTCACCGCCGCCGACGTCGTCGTGACGCACGGCGCGATGCACGGGCTCGCCATGGCGATCAACGCGCTGGCCGGCCCGGGCGACGAGGTGCTGCTGCCCGACCCCGAGTTCCCGAACTGGCGGATGGCGGCCGTGGCGGCCGGCGTCGGCGTCGCGACCTACCCGGCGCGGGCGGCGAACGGCTTCGTGCCGACGCTGGCCGACATCGCCGCCGCCATCACGCCGGCGACCCGCGTGATCGTCGTGTGCTCCCCGAACAACCCGACGGGCGCCATGTACCCGCCGGAGCTGCTGGCCGGCGTCGTCGAGCTGGCGCGCGAGCGCGACCTGTGGGTGTTCTCGGACGAGTGCTACGAGGCGATCACCTTCGACCGCCCGCACGCCAGCCCGGCCGCGTTCGACACCGACGGCCGGGTGCTGACCTTCTTCAGCTTCTCCAAGACCTATGCGATGACCGGCTGGCGGCTCGGCTACGTCGTGTCCCGGGACCCGGGCGTGATCGACCTGCTCGGCCAGGTCGCCGAGGCGACGGTCGCCTGCCCGTCGTCGGTGAGCCAGCGGGCCGCGCTCGCCGCGCTGACCGGCCCGCAGGACGACGTCGCGGCCGCGGTCGACTCCTACCGGGAGCGGCGCGACGCCGCGACGGCGCTGCTCGACGCGCGCGGCGTCCCGTCGGTCCGCCCGCAGGGCGCGTTCTACCTGATGGTCGACGTGTCCGCCGCGACCGCGGACTCCGAAGCCTTCGCGCTGCGCCTGCTGGCCGACCGGCACGTGTCGGTGTCGCCGGGGTCGGCGTTCGGACCGGGCGGCGAGGGCATGGTGCGCGTGTCGCTCGCGAGCGAGCGCGGCGCGCTGCTCACGGGGCTGGCGCGGCTGGCGGACCTGGTGGCGGACTGGGCCGGGTCGCGGGTCGCCGTGGGCGGCGGTGCGCTGCACGGCGCCGCTGATTCGTAGGATGAGCGGGTGACCGCCACCCCCACCATCGGTGTCCTGGCCCTGCAGGGCGACGTCCGCGAGCACCTGGCCGCCCTGCGCGCCGCCGGGGCGGAGGCCGTCCCGGTGCGCCGCACGTCCGAGCTCGACGCCGTCGACGGCCTGGTGCTGCCCGGCGGCGAGTCGACCACGATCGACAAGCTGCTGCGCGCGTTCGACCTCGACGTGCCCGTGCGGAAGCGGCTCGAGGCGGGCATGCCCGCCTACGGGTCGTGCGCCGGGATGATCCTCCTCGCCGACCGGATCGTCGGCGGGATCGACGGGCAGCGGACCCTCGGCGGCCTCGACGTCACGGTGCGCCGCAACGCGTTCGGGCGCCAGGTCGACTCGTTCGAGACGGACCTGACCATCGACGGCGTCCCGGACAGCGCGGCCGACCCGGTGCACGCGGTGTTCATCCGCGCGCCCTGGGTGGAGGAGGTCGGGCCGGCGGCCACCGCGCTCGCCCGCGTGGAGTCCGGGCCCGCCGCCGGTAGGATCGTCGCGGTGCGCCAGGGCTCGTTGCTCGCCACGTCCTTCCACCCGGAGGTGACGGGGGACACGCGGGTGCACCGGCTGTTCGTCGAGATCGTCCGCGACGCCCTGTGAGAGCGGGGGCGCGCTCCGCTGCCGGGGCGCGCCGCACCGCCGGCCCGGGCAGCGCCGGGGCGGCGCGGGAAACGAGAGGGAAGCGATGTCGGGTCACTCCAAGTGGGCCACCACCAAGCACAAGAAGGCCGTGATCGACGCGAAGCGCGGCAAGCTCTTCGCGAAGCTCATCAAGAACATCGAGGTCGCCGCGCGCACCGGCGGTGGTGACCCCGCGGGCAACCCGACGCTGTTCGACGCCATCCAGAAGGCCAAGAAGACCTCGGTCCCGAACGACAACATCGAGCGCGCGGTCAAGCGCGGCTCCGGTGCCGAGGCCGGCGGCGCGGACTACCAGACGATCCTCTACGAGGGCTACGGCCCCGGCGGCGTCGCGTTCCTGGTCGAGTGCCTCACGGACAACCGGAACCGCGCGGCGGCCGACGTGCGCGTGGCGTTCACCCGCAGCGGCGGCCAGATGGCCGACCCCGGCTCGGTGGCGTACCTGTTCTCGCGCAAGGGCGTCGTCATGGTCCCCAAGGAGGGCACGACCGAGGACGACGTCATGCTGACCGTGCTCGACGCGGGCGCCGAGGAGGTCAACGACGCGGGCGAGGCCTTCGAGGTGCTCTCCGAGGCGACCGACCTCGTCAAGGTGCGCACCGCGCTGCAGGAGGCCGGCATCGAGTACGACTCGGCCGACGTCGTGTTCTACCCGGCGACGCAGATCGAGGTGGACGCCGAGGGCGCCCGCAAGGTCCTGCGCCTGATCGACGCGCTCGAGGACTCGGACGACGTGCAGAACGTCTACGCGAACTTCGACGCCTCCGACGAGGTCATGGCGGAGCTCGAGGACGACTGAGCCGCGCCGCGACGCCCCGCCCCGGACCCCCGGGCGCGGGGCGTCGTCGCGTCCGGGGCCGCGCCCGCCCCCGACGGGTGGAAGGTCTGGCCGGACACGCCGACGGCGTGTCCGGCCAGACCTTCCACCCGGGCGGGCTGCGAGGATGGGGGCGTGCGCGTACTCGGTGTGGACCCCGGCCTGACCCGCTGCGGGCTGGGCGTGGTCGACGGGCTCCCCGGCCGCAAGGTCCGGATGGTGGCGGTCGGGGTCGCGCAGAGCCCGCCGGGCGGGGACATCGACCAGCGGCTGCTGGTCATCGCCGCGACCATCGACGAGTGGCTCGAGGAGCACGCGCCCGACGCCCTCGCGGTGGAGCGGGTGTTCGCCCAGCACAACGTGAGCACCGTCATGGGGACCGCGCAGGTCGCCGGCATCGCGATGCTCGCGGCCGCGCGGCGGAAGATCCCCGTCGCGATGCACACGCCCTCCGAGGTGAAGGCCGCGGTCACCGGCAGCGGCCGGGCGGAGAAGCCGCAGGTCCAGTCGATGGTGCAGCGGCTGCTGTCCCTCGACGAGCTGCCCCGCCCCGCGGACGCCGCGGACGCCCTCGCGCTCGCGATCTGCCACCTGTGGCGCCCGGCCGGGGCGGTCGGCGCGCCGCAGCGTGCGCCCGGGGCGATGACCGCCGCCCAGCGGGCGTGGGCCGCGGCCGAGCAGGCGGCCCGCCGGGTCCCCTCCCGCTGACCCCCGGGGGCGCGCGGGTCCGCCGCGTGTCGTTCGTACACGTGTTCGCACGCGTGGCAGACTGCACCGCGGGCGCGCGGCCACCGCGGTCGCGCGTCGTCCGCGACTGGGAGGAGCCGGAGTGATCGCCTCGGTGCACGGGACGGTGCAGGCCGTGCGGCTGGACGCCGCGGTGGTGGAGGTCGGCGGCGTCGGCATGCTCGTGCAGGCGACCCCCGCGACGCTCGCCGGCCTGCGGGTCGGGCAGCCCGCCACGCTGCACACCTCGCTGGTGGTGCGCGAGGAGTCGCTGACCCTGTTCGGGTTCGCCGACGACGACGAGCGCGAGGTCTTCGAGGTCCTGCAGCAGGTCAGCGGCGTGGGCCCGCGGCTCGCGCTGGCGATGCTCGCGGTGCACACCCCGGACGGCCTGCGCCGCGCGGTCGCCACCGAGGACCTCGCCGCGCTCAAGCGGGTGCCGGGCATCGGCCAGAAGGGCGCGCAGCGGATCGTGCTGGAGCTCGCCGACCGGCTCGGCGCGCCGGCCCCGGTCGCGCTCGCCGGCGGCGCCGCAGCGCCTGCGGGCCGCGCCGACCGCCGCGACCAGGTGGTCGACGCGCTCGTCGGCCTCGGCTGGAACCAGAAGGCGGCCACCGACGCGGTCGCGACCGTGCTCGACGGCAGCGACGAGCCCGTGGGCGAGGCCGAGGTCGCGGGCGTGCTGCGCGCGGCGCTGCGCACCCTGGGCGGTGGCCGTGGCTGACGAGGCCGACCTCGGCGTGGACGTCGACCCCGCGGACTCGGTCGTCCGGCCCGGGGCCGACGACCTCGAGCGCGCCGCCGAGGCGGCGCTGCGCCCGCGGCACCTGGACGAGTTCGTCGGCCAGAAGGTGGTCCGCGAGCAGCTGTCCCTGGTGCTGCAGGCGGCGCTCGGCCGCGGGCGGGCCCCCGACCACGTGCTGCTGTCCGGCCCGCCCGGGCTCGGCAAGACGACGCTCGCCATGATCATCGCCGCGGAGCTCGGCACCTCGCTGCGCGTCACCAGCGGCCCCGCGATCCAGCACGCCGGCGACCTCGCCGCGATCCTCTCCTCGCTGGAGGAGAACGAGGTGCTGTTCATCGACGAGATCCACCGGCTCGCGCGGCCCGCCGAGGAGCTGCTGTACGTCGCGATGGAGGACTTCCGGGTCGACGTCGTGGTGGGCAAGGGGGCGGGCGCGAGCGCCATCCCGCTGGCGCTGCCGCCGTTCACGGTCGTCGGCGCCACCACCCGCGCCGGCCTGCTCCCGGCGCCGCTGCGCGACCGGTTCGGGTTCACGGGGCACCTCGACTTCTACGCCGACGACGAGCTGGAGCGGGTGCTGGTCCGGTCCGCCGGCCTGCTGGGCGTGCCGCTCGCGCACGAGGCGGCCGCCGAGATCGCCTCCCGGTCCCGCGGCACCCCGCGCATCGCCAACCGGCTGCTGCGCCGGGTGCGCGACTGGGCGCAGGTGCGCGGCGACGGCACGCTGTCGCTCGACGCCGCCCGCGCGGCGCTCGAGGTGTACGAGGTCGACCGCCGCGGCCTCGACCGGCTCGACCGGTCCGTGCTCACCGCGCTGTGCACCCGGTTCGGAGGCGGCCCGGTCGGGCTCACCACGCTGGCGGTCGCGGTGGGCGAGGAGCCGGAGACGGTCGAGACCGTCGCGGAGCCGTTCCTGGTCCGCGAGGGGCTGATCGGGCGGACCCCGCGCGGCCGGGTCGCGACCCCCGAGGCGTGGGCGCACCTGGGGCTGTCGGCGCCCGTGCCCACGGATACGCTGTTCGGCTGAGACCCCGCGCGCCGCGGCGGGCCGGACAGGTCCCGCACAGGGAACCGGCGCGCGCCCGCGGTCGTTAGGAGCCCGGAGCCGTGGCGCCTAGACTGCGGCCGACGTCGTACGCAGTCAGGAGCTGTTTCCTCGTGGACTTCTCGTTCCTCATCATCCTCGCCATCGGGGCCGTGGCGCTGTTCCTCATGAGCAGCCGGCAGCGCAAGGCGCAGCGGGAGCAGCTCAGCTTCCGCGACAACCTGCAGCCCGGGCAGCGCGTGATGACCGGCTCCGGCATGTACGGCACCGTCGTCGAGGTCGACGGCGACGAGGTCACGCTCGAGTCGACGCCCGGCAACGGGTCCGTCTGGATCAAGGCCGCGATCGCGCGCCTGGTCGAGCCGCCGGTGGACGAGGAGCCTGAGGTCGACGAGGACGTCGAGGACGACGTCGAGTGGCGCGACGAGCCGGGCGCCATCCCGCCGGGCCGGATCGACGTCCCGGACGACCTCTCCTCGCTGCAGCCGCCGCGCGACGACGAGGGCCCCGACAGCAAGAAGTCCCAGCAGTAGTCGACCGGGCGTCCCGCCTCCGCCGCGTGCGGGGGACGGGGCGCCCTTCATCCGCACCGCCCGCCGTCCGCGGGCGGTGCGCGCACGAGAGAAGACGGTCCGTTGGCCCCACCCACACGCCGCCGCCACCCGGCGCGCATCCTGCTCACGCTCGCCGTGATCACGGTCGCCGTGTTCGGCGCGATCTTCGCCGGCACCAAGCTGTCGGACGCGACCTGGACGCCCAAGCTCGCCCTCGACCTCGAGGGCGGTACCCAGCTCATCCTGGCCCCGGTCGCGCAGGACGAGTCCCGCGTCACCTCCGAGACCATCGCGCAGGCGATCGAGGTCATCCGGCAGCGCGTCGACTCGTCCGGCGTCGCCGAGGCGGAGATCAGCTCGCAGGGCGGGTCCAACATCGTCGTGGCCCTCCCGGGTCGCCCGAGCGAGGAGACGCTGGACCTGGTCCGCACCTCCGCGCAGATGGAGTTCCGGCCGGTCCTGACGTACGGCGCCGCGACGCCGACGGCGACCCCGTCCGCGAGCCCGACGGACGGCGCGACGGAGCCCTCGGACCAGCCGACCAAGGACGCGCCGGACTCCGCGAGCGACGCCGAGTACTACATCACCCCCGCCGTGCAGGCGGAGTACGACGCCCTCGACTGCACCGACCCGGCGAACCTCACCGGCGGCAAGCAGGGCGCGGCCGACGCGGCACTCGTGACCTGCGACCCCGACGGCACCGTGAAGTACGTCCTGGGCCCGGTCGAGGTCGAGGGCTCGCACATCGCGAACGCCAGCTCCGGCCTGCAGGTCAGCCCGTCCGGCGCCGTCACCAACAACTGGGCGGTCAACCTGGAGTTCGACCGGACCGGCACCCGCCAGTTCGCGGACGTCACCGAGCGGCTGCAGGGCCTGACCTCGCCGCAGAACCAGTTCGCCATCGTGCTCGACGGGCTCGTCATCTCGGCGCCGTCGCTCGACCCGGGCGTGATCATCTCGGACGGCAAGGCGGAGATCTCCGGCTCGTTCACCCGCGACTCGGCGACCGCGCTCGCGAACCAGCTGAAGTTCGGCGCGCTGCCGCTCAGCTTCGAGGTGCAGAGCGAGGAGCAGATCTCCGCGACGCTCGGCTCCGAGCAGCTGGAGAAGGGCCTGATCGCCGGCCTCATCGGCCTGATCCTGGTCGTCGTCTACTCGCTGTTCCAGTACCGCGCGCTCGGCCTGGTGACGGTCGCGTCGCTGGTCATCGCCGCGGTGCTCACCTACGGCGTGATCACGCTGCTGTCCTGGACGCAGGGCTACCGCCTGTCGCTGCCCGGCGTCGCCGGGTTGATCGTGGCCATCGGCATCACGGCGGACTCGTTCATCGTGTACTTCGAGCGCATCCGCGACGAGCTGCGCGAGGGGCGGACGCTGGTCGCCGCCGTCGACCGCGCCTGGGAGCGTGCGCGCCGCACGATCCTGGCGTCCGACGCGGTGAACTTCCTCGCCGCCCTGGTGCTCTACTTCCTGGCCGTCGGCTCGGTGCGCGGCTTCGCGTTCACCCTCGGCCTGACCACGCTGCTCGACCTGCTCATCGTGTTCACCTTCACCCACCCGGTGATGCGCCTGATCGCGAAGACCCGGTTCTTTGGCAGCGGGCACCCGCTGTCCGGCCTGGACCCCCGCCGGCTCGGCGCGCCCGAGTCGACCCGCTACGTCGGCCGCGGCCGCGTGGTGACGGGCCGGCGCGCGGACGGCGACGCCCCCGCCGCGGAGACGGCCGACCTCGACGCCCGCACGTCCACGCTGGTGGCGGCCCCGGCCGGCGCGGGTGGCACCATCGCCGAGCGCCGCGCCGCCGCGCGCGCGGCGCAGGCCGAGGCGGAGGCGGGTCCCCCCGACGACGCCGGGAGCCCCGGCACGACCGACACCGACGACGCACCCGACGGCAGCACCCCCGCCGCGCGACGCACCGAGGGGAGCGAGTCCTGATGGCCGTCAACTTCGCCCAGTGGGGCAACGACCTGTACACGGGCCGCCGCTCGTACGACATCGTCGGCCGGCGCCGCACCTGGTTCCTGATCTCCGGGGTCCTGGTGCTGCTGTCGATCGTCCTGCTGTTCAAGCCCGGCCTGCACCCCGGCATCGAGTTCCGCGGCGGCTCCCAGTTCACCGTCTCCAACGTCTCGAGCACGGACCAGCAGCCCGCCGTCGACGCGATCACCGCGATCGCGCCGGAGGAGGTGCCCCGCGTCAGCAACGTCGGCTCCTCGACGCTGCGCGTCCAGACGTCCGAGCTCACGAACGACCAGGTGACCCAGGTCCGCGCGGCGCTCGAGGACGCCTACGGCGTGTCCGAGGACGACGTCGCGAGCTCGTTCATCGGCCCCACCTGGGGCGCGGACGTGTCGAAGAAGGCCGCGACGTCGCTGGTCGTGTTCCTGGTGCTCGTCAGCATCGTCATGACCGTGTACTTCCGGAACTGGCGCATGGCCGTGGCGGCGATCGTGGCGCTGTTCCACGACATCCTCATCACCGCGGGCGTGTACGCCGCGATCGGCTGGGAGGTCACGCCGGCGACGGTGATCGGCTTCCTCACGATCCTCGGGTACTCGATCTACGACACCGTCGTGGTGTTCGACAAGGTCCGCGAGAACACCGTCGGGATCACCGACCAGACGCGTGCCACCTACGAGGAGCGCGCCAACCTCGCGGTCAACCAGACGCTGGTCCGGTCCATCAACACCTCGGTCGTCGCGCTGCTGCCGGTCGCGGGCATCCTGTTCATCGGGGCGTTCGTGCTCGGCGCCGGCACGCTGCGCGACATCGCGCTCGCGCTGTTCGTCGGCATGATCGTCGGCGCGTTCTCCTCGATCTTCCTCGCGACGCCGCTCGAGGTGGTGCTCCGCCTGCGCGAGCAGCCGATCCGCGAGCACACCGCGAAGGTGCTGGCCGCCCGCGCGCGGCTCGTCGAGGGCGGGCTGGACGAGGACGCCTCGGCGGAGCAGGTCGCGGTCGCGCGGTTCACGGGCCAGGTGCGCCCGGGCGGCCACCAGGGAGTCGCGGCCCAGCCGCGCAGGAAGAAGGGCCGGCGATGAGCGGCGTGCAGGACGTGAGCGGTCAGGGCCTCGGGCTGACGGGCCAGGCGCTCGTCGACCGGGTCGAGGCGCTGGTGCGCAGCGTCCCGGACTACCCGACGCCCGGCGTGGTGTTCAAGGACATCACCCCGCTGCTCGCCGACGGCCCCGCGTTCCAGGCGGTCGTGCGCGAGATGGCCGCCCGGGTCCCGGGGCCGGTCGACCTGGTCGCCGGCATGGAGGCGCGCGGGTTCATCCTCGCCGCGCCGGTCGCGCTGGCCCTCGGCGCCGGCTTCCTGCCGGTGCGGAAGGCCGGCAAGCTGCCCGGGCCGACCGCCCGCCGGGACTACGAGCTGGAGTACGGCGCGGCCTCGGTCGAGCTGCACCCGTTCACGGTGCCGGCCGGCGCCCGGGTGCTCGTGGTCGACGACGTGCTCGCCACGGGCGGCACGGCGCAGGCGACCGTCGAGCTGCTGGAGGAGTGCGGGGCCGAGGTCGTGGGCCTGTCCTTCCTCATGGACCTCACGTTCCTGCCGGGCCGGTCGCGGCTCGCGGGGCGGCACGTGGACGCGCTGCTCGCGGTCTGACCCTCCCGCTCGTCCCGCACGCCGCCGCCCTCGCCCGGGCGGCGGCGTGCGGTGCTCCCGGGCTGAGGGTCCGCCGGTGGCGGACGTGACGCGGACCGTGGCGGCGACGCCGTAGAATCGTGCGGATCGACGGCGTGTCCGGCTCGCGCCGGGCGCGCGGTGGCGGACAGCCGGGCGCGACCCGGCACGGCGGGAGGCGCGCATGGCGGACCCGGTTCGGACCCCGGCAGGAGCTGACGCACGGCCGGAGGCGCCCGCGACCACGGGCGGCACCAGCCGGGTGCGGTCGCGCCTGGCCCGGTTCGGGCAGAGCCGGGGTCCGCAGCAGTCGCCGGTGATCGAGCCGCTGCTGCAGGCCGTGCGCACCAACCACCCGAAGGCCGACCTCAGCCTGATCGAGCGCGCCTACGTCACCGCCGAGCGCGCGCACCGGGGCCAGCTCCGCAAGAGCGGCGACCCGTACATCACGCACCCGGTCGCGGTCGCGACCATCCTGGCCGAGCTCGGCATGACGCCGCCGACGCTCGCCGCCGCGCTGCTGCACGACACCGTCGAGGACACGTCGTACTCCCTGGACCAGCTCCGCAGCGAGTACGGGCCCGAGATCGCCATGCTCGTCGACGGCGTGACGAAGCTCGACAAGGTCACGTACGGCGACGCCGCGCAGGCCGAGACCGTGCGCAAGATGGTCGTCGCGATGTCCCGGGACATCCGGGTGCTGGTCATCAAGCTCGCCGACCGGCTGCACAACGCGCGCACCTGGAAGTTCGTCCCGGCCGCGTCGGCCGAGAAGAAGGCCCGCGAGACCCTCGAGATCTACGCGCCGCTGGCGCACCGCCTCGGCATGAACACGATCAAGTGGGAGCTCGAGGACCTGTCGTTCTCGACGCTGTACCCCAAGGTCTACGACGAGATCGTGCACCTGGTCGCCGAGCGCGCGCCGGCCCGCGAGGAGTACCTCGCCGTGGTCCGCGAGCAGGTCGGCGCCGACCTGCGCAGCGCCAAGATCAAGGCGACGGTCACCGGCCGGCCGAAGCACTACTACTCGATCTACCAGAAGATGATCGTGCGGGGCCGCGACTTCGCCGACATCTACGACCTGGTGGGCGTGCGCGTCCTGGTCGACACGGTGCGGGACTGCTACGCGGCGCTGGGCGCGCTGCACGCGCGGTGGAACCCGGTCCCGGGCCGGTTCAAGGACTACATCGCGATGCCCAAGTTCAACCTCTACCAGTCGCTGCACACGACGGTCATCGGCCCCGGCGGCAAGCCCGTCGAGATCCAGATCCGCACGCACGACATGCACCGCCGGGCGGAGTACGGCGTCGCGGCGCACTGGAAGTACAAGGAGAGCGCCAAGGGCGGCGCGGGCGCCGACGCCGACGGCAACGACATGGCCTGGCTCCGCCAGCTCGTCGACTGGCAGAAGGAGACGGCGGACCCGTCGGAGTTCCTCGACTCGCTCCGGTTCGAGATCGCCGACGGCGAGGTCTACGTCTTCACGCCCAAGGGCGACGTCATGGCGCTGCCCGCCGGCGCCACCCCGGTCGACTTCGCGTACGCGGTGCACACGGAGGTGGGGCACCGCACGATGGGCGCCCGGGTCAACGGCCGGCTGGTGCCGCTCGACTCCACCCTGGAGAACGGCGACGTCATCGAGGTGTTCACCTCGAAGTCCGAGACCGCCGGCCCCTCCCGCGACTGGCTCGGCTTCGTCACCAGCCCCCGGGCGCGCAACAAGATCCGCCAGTGGTTCACCAAGGAGCGGCGCGAGGAGGCGATCGAGCACGGCAAGGACGCCATCGCCAAGGCGATGCGCAAGCAGAACCTGCCGATCCAGCGCCTGCTGTCGCACGAGTCGCTCGTCGCGCTCGCCAACGAGATGCGCTACGCCGACGTCTCCGCCCTGTACGCGGCGATCGGCGAGGGCCAGGTGTCCGCGGCGACCGTCGTGCAGCGGCTCGTGCACGCGATGGGCGGAGAGCCGGGTGCCGAGGAGGACATCGCCGAGGTCGCCCGCCCCGGGCAGACCGCGCGCCGGGTCCGCACCGGCGACCCCGGCGTGGTCGTCAAGGGCGTGGACGACATCTGGGTCAAGCTGGCCAAGTGCTGCACCCCGGTGCCGGGCGACGACATCATCGGGTTCGTCACCCGGGGCCAGGGTGTCAGCGTGCACCGGTCCGACTGCATCAACGTCACCGCCCTGCGCGCCCAGCCCGAGCGGATGGTCGACGTCGAGTGGAGCCAGGGGAGCACCGCCCTGTTCCTCGTGCAGATCCAGGTCGAGGCGCTCGACCGGAGCCGGCTGCTGTCGGACATCACCCGGGTGCTCTCCGACCACCACGTCAACATCCTGTCCGCGTCGGTGTCGACCTCCCGCGACCGGGTCGCCCAGTCGCGGTTCGTGTTCGAGATGGCGGAGCCGTCGCACCTCGCCTCGGTGCTCTCGGCCGTGCGCAAGGTCGAGGGCGTGTTCGACGTCTACCGGATCACGGGCGCGAAGGCGGAGCAGCCGGCCGTCGAGGCGTAGAGCCGGGCCCGGGCCTCACGCCGGGTCCGGGCTCCGGGCCGGGGCCGGGGACGAGCCGGTGCGCGCGAGGAGGGGCACCAGCGCCGCCGCGGCGCGCACCCCGCGTCGCCCGGCCGCCGCGGCGACGTCCGCGCGCACCCGGGCCGGGTCGACGCCCGCCGCGTGCAGCCGGGCCACCAGCGGCAGCGCCCGCTCCGGCGGGTCGTGGCTCAGCAGGTCGACCGCGGTCCGCCGCGGGGCGGTCACCCGGACCCCGCCGAGCAGCACGACGTCCGCGTCCGGCAGCGCCGTGGCCGCGGCGGCCCGTCCCGGGGCGGGGTCGGGGACGCGCCCGCCGCTCGGGGCCACCAGGTCGACCCGTGCGGGCGGGGGACCGCCCACGTGCACCCACGCCGCTGCGGCGCGGGCGACGGCGCACCGCGGCGGGACGAGCGGGCCCAGGGCGGCTGCACGCAGCGCCGGCGTCGGCCGCACCCCGGCCGGCAGGGCGACGTCGCCGCGCAGCCGCACGAGGTGGCCGTCGCGGAGCAGCAGGTGCCAGGCGACCGCGCCGACGTCCGCGGGCCGCACGAGGGGCGTGGGCGGCAGCCGGGCGGCGGTCCGGGGGACCGGGAGGCCGCGGCCGTCGGCGGGCGGGGGAGTCGGGCGCGAGGTCACCGGAAGCACGATGCCGGTCGACCCCCGCGCGTGGCGAGGGGCGACCGGCACCGGCTGTGGACGAGCATCAGCCGCGCGACTCCTCGGCGGCCCGCTGCACCTGCTCCAGCCACGACCGCCGGGCGTCGAGCGCAGCCTGCGCCTCGGCGACCTTGCGGGCGTCGCCGCCGGCCTGCGCCTGGGCGAGGTCGGCCTCGAGCTGGGCGATCGCGTTCTCGAGCTGGGCCAGGGCGCCCTCGGCCCGCGCGCGGGTCTCCGGGTTCGTCCGGCGCCACTCCGCCTGGTCGGCGTCGCGGACCCTCGCCTCGACGGCGCGCAGCCGGCCCTCGACGCGCTGGATGTCGCCGCGCGGCACCTTGCCCGCGGCCTCCCAGCGGTCCTGGATCGAGCGCAGCGCCGCCTTGGCCTGGGCCAGCCCCTTCGCCGGGTCGATCGCCTCGGCCTCGACCAGCAGCGCCTCCTTGACCTCCAGGTTGGCGCCGTACTCCCGGTCCGTGGCGGCGTTCAGCTCGTCACGGGCGTGGAAGAACGTGTCCTGCGCGGCGCGGAACCGTGCCCACAGCGCGTCGTCGTCCGTGCGGCTCGCGCGACCGGCGGCCTTCCACCGGGCCATCAGGTCCCGGTAGGCGCCCGCGGTCGGACCCCACTCGGTGCTCGACGACAGGCGCTCGGCCTCGCGGACGATCTCCTCCTTGGTGGCCTTCGCGCCCGCGTTGCGGGACTCCAGCTCGGCGAAGTAGTGCCGCCGCTCCCGGTCGAACGTGGTGCGCGCGTGGCTGAACCGCTTCCACAGCGCCTCCTCCGAGGTGCGGTCGATGCGCGGCCCGGAGCGCTGCGCGTCCTTCCACTCCTCGAGCAGGCCGCGGAGCTGCTCGCCGGCCGGGCGCCACTGCATGCGCGCCGGGTCGGTCCCGGCGATCTTCTCCGCGCGCTCGACGATCTGCGTGCGCGCCTCGAGGGCGGCCTGCCGGGCGGCGGCCCGCTCGGCGTCGACGGCGGCCCGGCGCTCCGCCGCGGTGGCGCGCAGGGCGTCCAGGCGGGCGCGCAGCCCGTCCAGGTCGCCGACGGCCGCCGGCTCGGCGGTCTCCTCGGTCAGGCGGGCGAGGGTCTGGTCGATCTCCTTGACCGCCAGGTCCGTCGCCGTGAGGCGCGCCTCGAACAGCGCGACCTTGGCCTGCAGGTCGAGGAACCGGCGCACGTACAGCGCGAGGGCCTCGTCGGCGGTGGCGCCCGGGAACTGGCCGACGGCGCGCTCGCCGGCGGCCTCCCGCACGTACACCGTGCCCTCGTCGTCGACGCGGCCGAACTCGGCCGCGGCGGCCGCCTCGGCGGAGTCGTCGGCCACGGGGGCCGGGGCCGCGGCCCCCCCGGGGCGCGGGGGCGGGGCCCCGCCCCGCCGGGGGAAACAAAAAAAAACCCACCCAACCCCCCACCC
>NZ_JAKRMS010000240.1 GCF_022346185.1 Cellulomonas sp. ACRRI
GGGACGGCCCGGGCGCCGGCCACGCCGGCCACCCCGGCCGTCCCGGTGGAGCGCCCGCCGGCCCGCCCCAGGTCCCCACGCCGCCGCTCCCGCGCGGCGTCAGCCTGCTGCCCGCCGCCCTCACCTGGGTCGTCGCGGCCGGCACCACCACCGTCTACCTGGCGCTGGGCGCGGTCCTGGACGGCGCTCGCACCGGCGACGGCGTCCCGCCGGGCGCCGCGGTCGCGGTCGTCGCGGGGGTGCTCGCGCTCGCGGCGGCGGCGTTCGCCGGCCCGCGGCTGAGCCTCGGCGCCGTCGGCCGCCGGGAGGCGGAGCGCCGCGACGTGCTGCTGGACCAGATGTTCCGGCTCGGCGTCGCGTTCCGGACCCAGGAACGCTCCGGCCGGTTCGTGTCGACCGCCACCGACGGCGTCGAGCGGGCCGCCTCCTACGAGGTCACCTTCAAGTTCCCGATCATCGCCTCGATGACCGTCCCGGTGATCGCGCTCGTCGCGCTCGGGGCGGCCGTCGACTGGGTGGTGGCCGGCTGGCTCGCGCTCGCGCTGCCCGCCATCCCGCTGCTCGTGAACGGGTTCCAGCGGCTGTTCCGCAGCGTCTCGGTGCAGTACCGGATGACCGCGCGCCGGTTCGCCGCGCAGTTCCTCGACGCGATCCAGGGCCTGCCGACGTCGACCGCGTTCAACCGCGCGACGGCCAAGGGCGCCGAGCTCGCCCGCAGCGCCGAGCAGCTGCGCCGGATGGTCATGCGGCTGCTCGCGGGCAACCAGGTCGTGCTGCTCGTCATCGACGCCTCGTTCTCCCTGGCGATGGTCGCGGCCGCCGCCGGCCTCGCGATGGCGCGGCTCCGGGACGGCGCGATCACGCCGGGCCAGGCGGTCGCCGTGGTCCTGGTGTCGACCGTGCTGCTGGAGCCGCTCGACCGCGTCGGGCAGGTCTTCTACGTCGGCATGGGTGGGCGGGCCGCGGTCCGCGAGATCGACGCGCTGCTCGCGCAGCCGGCCACCGCGGGCGACACGGCGGGGGTGCGCGCCCCCGTGACCAGCACGTTCCACGTGAATCTGCGCGGCACCGCCGAGGACGGGGCCCCCGGGTCCGACGGGACGGGCGGCCGGCCCGAGGCCGTGGCGCTCGACCACGTCTCCTTCGCCTACCCCGGGGGGCGACCGGTCCTCGACGACGTGTCGTTCACCGTGCCCCGCGGCGGGCGGGTGGCCCTGATCGGCCCGTCCGGCTCGGGCAAGAGCACGGTGGCGGCGCTGATCCAGGCGCACCTGCGCCCCGCGAGCGGGGCCGTGCGCGTCGGCGGCCACGACGCCACCGCCGTCCCCGTGGACTGGGTGCGCGCGCAGACCGCCGTGGTCGCGCAGTCGACCTACCTGTTCACCGGCACGCTCGCGGACAACCTCCGGCTGGCCGCGCCCGACGCCGACGACGACCGGCTGTGGCACGCGCTCGCCGAGGCGAACCTCGCCGACGACGTGCGGCGCTTCCCCGACCGCCTGGCCACCCGGGTCGGCGAGCGCGGGCTGTCGCTCTCCGGCGGCCAGGCGCAGCGCCTCGCCGTCGCCCGCGCGCTGCTCAAGGACGCGCCCGTGCTGCTGCTCGACGAGCCGACCAGCCAGGTCGACGCCGCCTCCGAGGCCGCGCTGGTGGAGGCGCTGGACCGGGCCGGCGAAGGGCGCACCGTCGTCGTGGTGGCGCACCGGCTGAGCACCGTCCGCGGCGCCGACGAGGTGCTGGTGCTCGCGGAGGGGCGCATCGTCGAGCAGGGCCCGCCGGACCGGCTCGGCGGCATCGACTCGTACTACGCCCGCGCGCTGGACCTGTCCGGTGTCGCCGCGGGCCCGCTCACCGAGCAGGAGGCCCGCCCGTGAGCGCCGCCACGCACGCC
>NZ_JAKRMS010000241.1 GCF_022346185.1 Cellulomonas sp. ACRRI
GGGCCGGGGCGGACGCCGGGCGTCGGGGGCGGGGGGACGTGGACGGGCGCCGCTGGCCCCGTCGGTGGGAGCCTGACCGGCGCCGCCGCGGGCGGCTCCCCGGGTGCGGGCGCCGCCGGCGACGCCGACCGCCCGCGCGGCGGGTTCTGGCGCCGGCTGCTCGGCCGGGAGGACCGCGGATGAGCGTCCCGCTGCACGACCGCGTCGCCGCGCTCACCGCGGCGCTCGACGCGGGGGAGGGCCGGCTGCCCGCCGCCACCGTCGCGGACGGCCGGGCGGTGCTGGCGCGGGTGGGGGAGCGCGCGGCGCTGTCCGCGGAGCACACCGTCGTCGCGCTCGCCGGGGCCACCGGGTCGGGCAAGTCGTCGCTGATGAACGCGCTGGTGGGCGAGGACATCGCGGTCCCCGGCGTGCAGCGGCCGACCACCGGCGAGGCGCTCGCGGCGGTCCGGGGCGCGGGGGCGGAGCCGCTGCTCGACTGGCTCGGAGTGCGTCGCCGGCACGGGCTGCCGGGCGGGCCCGGTGCCGCGGGGTCGCGGCTGGTGCTGCTCGACCTGCCGGACCACGACTCGGTGGTCGAGGCGCACCGGCTGCGCGCGGAGCACCTGATCGAGCGGGTGGACCTGCTGGTCTGGGTCGTCGACCCGCAGAAGTACGCCGACGCGGCGCTGCACGAGCGCTACCTGCGTCCGCTCGCCCGGCACGCGGACGTCGTCGTGCTGGTGCTGAACCAGGCCGACCGCCTCGCGCCCGCGGAGGTCGACGCCGTGCTGGCCGACCTGCGGCGGCTCGCGGCCGACGACGGCCTGCCGGGCGTGCGGACGCTCGCCGTCTCCGCGCGCACCGGGCAGGGGGTGCCCGCGCTGCGCGACCTCCTGGACGACGCGGCCGAACGCCGCCGGGTGGCCGTCGCCCGGATGACGGCCGACGTCGAGGTGGCGGCCCGCCGGGTGCTCGACGCGTGCGGTGCCGCGCCCGGGCGGCGCCGGGGCCGGGACGACGCGGGGCTGCCGGCGCTCGCGGACGCACTCGCCGAGGCGGCGGGCGTGCCGGTCGTGGTCGAGGCGGTGCGCCGCGCGGCGGTGCGGCGGGCGTCCGCGCGGGCCGGGTGGCCGCCGGTGCGCTGGCTCGCCCGGCTCCGGCCCGACCCGCTGCGCCGGCTGCACCTGGCGACCGGCGTCGCGCCCGGGCGCCGCCGGGGTCGGTCCGGCTCCGTCGACCCGGCCGAGCCGGGGGCCGTCGAGCGCACCTCGCTGCCCCCCGCGGGGCCCGCCGCGCGTGCGGCCGCGTCCTCCGCCGTGCGGCGGTACGTGGACGGCGCCACCACCGACGCCCCGGACGCCTGGGCGCTCGCCGTGCGGGACGCGGTCGGCGCGGCCGACCTGGCCGACGACCTGGACCGCGCCGTCGGCGGCACCGCGCTGCTGCCGGACCGCCCGGGGGCGTGGGTGCGGGTCGCCGGGCTGCTGCAGTGGCTGCTGCTCGCCGCGGCCGTGGCGGGCGCGGCGTGGCTCGGGGCGCTCGCCGGGCTGGCGTACCTGCAGCTGCCCGTACCGCGCACGCCGGAGTGGGGGCCGTTCCCGGTGCCGACCGCGCTGCTCGCCGGCGGCCTGCTCGCGGGGGCGCTGCTGGCGCTGCTCGCGTCGGTGCTCGCGCGGGTGCTCGCCCGGGGCCGGGCACGGGCGGCGCGGGCGCGGCTGGTCGCGGCGGTGACGCAGGTGGCGCGGGACCGGGTCGCCGACCCGGCGGCCGCGGTGCTGGGCGACCTGGCGACCTGCCGGGAGCAGGCGCAGCGCGCGGCGGGGGACCGCGGGCGCTGATCCCGCCGGCCGGGGCGGTGCCGGGCCGGGGCGGTGCCGGGCCGGGTGGCGCCGGGCCGGGTGGCGC
>NZ_JAKRMS010000242.1 GCF_022346185.1 Cellulomonas sp. ACRRI
GCCGCCGCCACCGCCGCGCAGGATCGAGTCGATGAGGATGCCGCCCAGCACCATGCCGCCGATGTCGCCCAGCCCGCCACCGCTGCGGCCGCCCGGTCCGCCGCGGCGCTGCTGGTCGTACCAGTCGACGTCCCGCTGCGCGAGCTGCTGGGCCTCGCGCACCAGGCGGTCCGCCTGCTGCGCCTGGCCGAGCGCGGCCTCCGGGTCGGTGTCCCGCTGGTCGACCGCGGCGCGGAACATCCGGCCGGCCTCGGCGAGCCGGGTGCGCGCCTCGGGGCCGACCGCGCCGCGCCGGGTCTCGATGTAGTCGGTGGTGCCGCGCAGCGCGGAGTCCACCCGGCCGAGGGTCTGGTCGAGCAGCTGCCGGGCGCGCCCCGCGCGGTCCTGGGCCTCGCGCATCGGGCCCAGCGCGCGGTCGATGGCGGCCTCGGCGTCGGTGAGGCCGCGCAGGGCGGCGAGCGGGTCGCCGTCCCCGGCGCGCGCCGCCCGGCCGGTGGCGATCGCGGCGCGCGCGGCCTCGGCGCGGGCGGACACCTCGGGGTGCCGCGGCGCGAGGCGCTGGGCGTCGTCGACGTCGGCGGAGATGGAGGCGATCGCCGCGTCCAGGCGGGAGCCGATGGTGGCGAGCTCGGTCCCGGCGCGGTCCACGCCGTCGAGCAGCGTGCGCACCTGGCCGAGGGCCTCCTCCGCGGCGCGGGCGTACCGGACCGCGACCCCGCGGTCCCCGGCGGCGACGGCGGCGCGGCCCTGGGCGATCGCGGTGCCGACCTCGTCGAGCAGCGCGATCGCCTGGTCGGGGTTGCCGGTCACCGAGGTGAGCGCCTCCGCCGGGTACCGCGCGGCGAGCGTGCCGAGCGTGGCGCGGGCCGCCTCGACCCGCGCGCGCAGCTCGGCGGCCGTGCGCTCGTGGGCGTCCAGCGCCTCGCCGGCGCGGGACTCGACGTCCCGGAGCCGGTCGAACGCCTCCTTCTGCTCGTCCAGCGCCGCGGACGCGGCACCGACCACGTGCAGGATGCGGGTCGCGGTCTCGCGGACCTGCGGCTCGGTGTCCGGCACGTCGTCGTCCAGGGTCTGCCGCAGGCGGAACGCCTCGGTCACGTCGGCCCGGGCGTGGGCGAGCACCTGCTCGAACTCGCGGGTGGCGTCCGCCCCGAACTGCGCCTGGGCGAAGCCGAGCTCCTGCTCCGAGGCGCGCAGGGCGTCGTCGATGCCGACCAGCGCCGAGGCGGACCGGCGGTCGAGCTCGGCGGTCGGCAGCGCGGCGAGCTCGCCCGCCGGGCCCCCGGGGACCTGCGGGCCGCCCGGGAACCGCCCGGGCGCGCCGGCGCCCACCCGCTCGCGGGACGCGCGGCGGCGGGACGACGCCCACGCCGCGGCGGTGATCGCCGCGATGACGACCAGGCCGCCGACGAACAGCCAGCCCAGCGCGGAGCCGCCCCCGCCGCCGGTCGCGGCCTCGCGGACGCCGTCGGCCGCGGTCACCGCTGCGCCGGCCCAGTCGTCCTCGCTCAGGTGGTCCTCGACCTCCGCGGCGATCCGGTCGAGGTCGCCGCCGGACAGGCCGGGGACCTCCTGCGGGGCGAGGACGTACGACCGCTGCTCCGTGGCGACCGCGAGCACGAGGTCGTTCGAGCCCAGGCCGGTCAGCTCCGCGGTCTGGTCCACCCAGGAGAGGCGCTCGGTGCTGAACTCGTCCACGTACACGACGTAGAGCTGGTACTGCGTCTCGTCCGAGAGCTGGTCCAGCGCCGCCTGCACGGTCGCCTCGTCGCCGCCCGACAGGGCGCCCACCTGGTCGGTGATCTCGCCGGTCAGGGCCTCGGGGTCGGCCGCGACGAGCGGGGGCGCGGCGGGCACCGGGGC
>NZ_JAKRMS010000243.1 GCF_022346185.1 Cellulomonas sp. ACRRI
GAGGAGAAGTAGACCAGGGAGCTCAACGCCCCACCCCTCCTCGCCCCGGGTGGATCGTGGACCCGTGCGGCCGCGCCCCCCCGGGGGGCCGGGGGGGGGCCGCCCCGGGGCGGGGGGGGGCTCCCCCCGCCGGGGGTGGCGCGGGAGGTCAGCCGCGGCCGAGCGCCGCGAAGTGCAGCACGTCGTACTCGAGGACGTTCTGGGCCTCGGTCGTGCCGGTGACGTCCGGCGTGGTCAGCAGGGTGGTGTTGAGCGAGCCGATCGAGTACCAGTAGCGCGTGGCGTTGATGGCCTCGGCCACGGGGGCGTACGCGGTGATGTCCTCGCTGGCGCGGGCGGTGTCCAGCAGGTCGGTCAGGCCCGGCACCTCGGCGCCGAACAGGTCCAGGCCGCCGGCGGGGGTGTAGATGATGCTCGCCCAGGCGTCCGGGTGGCCGGCGTCGGGGAACACCGAGAACACCGCGAGGTCCGGGCCTGCGGCGCCCTCGTCGGCGATGCCGTAGATGGTGCCGGCCGAGTAGGCGACGGCCTCGGCCGGGATGCCGGCGGTGCTCAGCCGCGAGCCGAGCTCCTCGGCGACGGCCTTGCCGTCCGCGCTGGACCCGGCGTACGCGATGCGCACCGTGCCGGAGTCCGGCGTGCCGAGGGCGTCCCAGGCGCCCTCGTCGTAGGCGATGCCCTGGTCGTCGATGCTCGCGTCGACCATGCCCTGCGGGAACAGCTGGTCGGTCGGCACCTCCAGGCTGCCCATCGCCTCGTCGATGATCGACTCCTTGTCGATCCCCGCGAACAGCGCCTCGCGGTCCGCCACGTCCGCGAGCCAGGCCGAGCCCGGGTTCACGTAGATCATCTGCGTCGTGAAGTTCGGGAAGGTCGACGTCGTGACGTCCTCGCTGCCCTCGAACGACTCGAACGAGGTCTTGTTGAGGTTGCCGAGGATCGCGTCGATCTCGCCGCGCTCGAGCTGGAGCTGCGCCGACGAGGCGTTCTCCGCGACCTGCACCTCGACCGAGGTGAGCTCCGGGGCGTCGCCCCAGTAGCCGTCGAAGGCGGTCAGCTCGTACCGCTCGCCCGTCTCGACCGCGGTCAGCTCGTACGGGCCGGTGCCGGCGTCGTGCGTCGTGAGGTAGGTCTGGGCGAAGTCGTCCCCGGCCTCGTCCGCCAGCACGGTCGGGCTGATCAGCTTCACGCCGAACGGGGAGGCCAGGTAGTCGAGGAACGCGGCGTTCGGGGCGGCCAGCGTGACGACGGCGGTGAGGTCGTCCGGGGTCTCGACGGACACGACGTCGCCCACCATGTACGCCGGGCCGGCGTCGACCTGGGTGCGCCGCTCGAACGACGCCGCGACCGCCTCGGAGGTCAGCTCGGTGCCGTCGTGGAACGTGACGCCCGGCCGCAGCGTGAACGTGTAGGTGAGGCCGTCGTCCGAGACGGTCCACTCCTCGGCCAGCTCCGGGACGATCGTCGGCTCCTCGACGCCGTCGGCGTACGCCACCAGGCCCTCGTACGTGTTCTCGATGATGTTGAGGCCCGGGCCGTCGTAGTTGACGTCCGGGTCCGGCGGCGTGGTGTACCCGGTGAGCATCACGGCGGTGAAGGTGTCGTCGCCGTCGGCGGACCCGCCGCCGACGGTGCCGCTCTGGCCGCACGCGGTGAGGGCGAGCAGCCCGGCGACGGCGGGCGCGACGGCCGCGACGGCGCGCGTGCGGGGGGAGGTGCGGCGGGCGGACCGCGTGGTGGCGCGGGCGGTGCTCGGGCTCATGCTCGGTGCCTCTCGGTCGGGGGTGCGTCGACGGGTGCGGGGGGAGCGGGCCGCGACGCCGAGGGG
>NZ_JAKRMS010000244.1 GCF_022346185.1 Cellulomonas sp. ACRRI
GATCAGGGCGGCGCCGGCGGCACCGCCCGCCGCACCGCCGGCGCCGCCCTGATCCCCCTCGCCCGGCCGGCCGGGGCGCGGTCGCCCGGGGGCCGCCGAGCACCCGACCCGTCCTGGGGCGGAGCGGCGGTCCCCCCGCGGGATGACGGCGCGCGCGGCGCGACCGTCCCGGGAGCCGACGCGCACCCGCGGGCCCGGTCCCTAGCGTCAGGGGCATGGACCGCACGCCGCTCACCAGCACCCCGCCGCGGACGCCCGAGCGCCGGATGCTGGGTGTCCTGTCGCTCGCCGCGTCGGCCGTCCTGCTGCTGAGCGCGTGCGGCGGGGCGGTCGCGGACGCGCTCGGCCGGCAGCCCGACCCGCGGGCGACCACGTTCGCCACCGGCGCGGACGCGAAGGCCGCGGCGGAGCTGCCGGGATGGGCGCCCGACGCGGCCACCGACGTCCGGGTCAAGCAGCGGCCCGGCGGCGCCGAGCGGATCGTCACCATGCGGGCTCGCCTCGACGACCTGCCGGACGACTGCGTCCCCGTCTCGGCGGAGCAGCCGCTGGCGCCGCGGCCGGCGGACGGCGACCCGGCGGACTTCCGGTCCGTCTCGACGCTCGCGGCGGACTGGTGGCCGGCCGAGGTGGAGCAGGACGCCACCGTCATGTGCGGGGCGTGGTGGGTCGGCGAGCGCGACGGCGTGCTCTACGCGTTCACGCCGGAACGGCGCACCGTCCCCGTCGGCTGAGCTTGCGCTCGGAGCGCGGGCGTCAGGCGGAGACGGCCAGCGGGGCCGGCTCCTCCACCGTCGCCACCACGACCAGCTCGCCCGTCTCCTCGTCGACCACGGCCACCGCGCGGGTGCCGCAGGCGCACAGGAGCTCGACGCCGTCGCCGTCGTCGAACCAGATGCACACGTGCCGCTGACTCCTCATGCCCACGACGGTACGCACGACCACCGACACGCCCCCGCTCCGCACCCCGCGTGTCGCGATCTGCCCCGCGATCATGCGGTGCCCGGCCCTCGCCGGGTGGCCGCGGCCTCAGATCGGGCGACCGGCTGCCGATCGGGAACGGTGCACCCCGGGGGAGGAACCGCACCGCATGAGCCTCGACGGCATCGCGTCGATCAACCAGCGCATCGCCGCCATCCAGGCGACGATCGGGACGCTGGCGCCGACGCCCACGACCACCACCAGCGGCGCCGCGTTCGCGCAGGCGCTCGCCCAGGCCGTCGGCGGCTCGTCGGGCGCCTCCGACGCCGCGACGGCCGGCACGTCCGCGAGCGCGGCCGCCGACACCGCCCGGGACGCCGACGGCGTGCCCGTGGCCCTCGCCGGGTACGGCAACGGCAGGATCCCCGCCGAGGCGCTGCACGAGGTGGGCAGCACCGGCCACCGGCTGTGGGCGCCCGCCGCCGACGCGCTGGAGCGGCTCATCGCCGACGCCGCGCGCGACGGCGTGACCGTCGGCATCACCGACTCGTACCGCTCCTACGAGGCGCAGGTCGACGTCGCCGCCCGCAAGGGCCTGTACTCGCAGGGCGGGCTCGCCGCGGTGCCCGGGACCAGCGACCACGGCTGGGGCATGGCAGCCGACCTCAAGCTGGACGACGCGGCCCAGTCGTGGATGCGGGCCAACGGCGGCCGCTACGGCTTCGTCGAGGACACCCCCCGCGAGCCCTGGCACTGCGAGTACAGGCCCTTGCGGGCGGCGACGTCGACCTGCGCCTCGTAGGAGCGGTACGAGTCGGTGATGCCGACGGTCACGCCGTCGCGCGCGGCGTCGGCGAT
>NZ_JAKRMS010000245.1 GCF_022346185.1 Cellulomonas sp. ACRRI
GCCGAGCGCGGTGGCGAGGCGTGGGCGCGTGGCGAGCAGGGCGCTGGGGCGTGGGCGGCCGAGCGCGGTGGCGAGGCGTGGGCGCGTGCCGCGTGGAGCATCGTCGCCGAGCCGGGCGACACCACGGCCGGCGCCGTCGTGGCGGCGCTGGGTGCGCCCGCCGCGCTCGCCTGGGCCCTCTGGGCGGTGACGGCGACCCCGGCGGACGCGCTGCGTCGGCTGCGCGACCTGGCGCGCTCCGGCGACCGGGCGGGTGGCCCGGTCACGGACCCCGCAGCCGTGCCGAGGGCGCGCGACGGCGTCGAGATCGGTGCGACTCGCCGAGATCGGTGGGCGGAAGCACCGGTCTCGGGCGGGAGCACCGATCTCGACGCATGGCCAGCGTCCCCCTCGGCGGATCGGGTGGGCGCCCCGGTCGGCGGCGTCGACACCTGGCCGGCGAGCGTCCTGCGTGTCCTCGCTCGGGCGCTGCCGCGCTGGGCGCCCCGGCTCGCCGAGCTGGACCCGCGTCCCGCGCTCGACGACCTCGGGGAGCACGGCGGCGTCCTGCTGGTCCCGGGGTCCCCGGCATGGCCTCGCCGGCTCGACGACCTCGGCCCCGCGGCTCCGCTCTGCCTCTGGCTCCGGGGCGAGCCGGACCTGGCGGCGCTGGCGGGCCGGTCGGTCGCCGTGGTGGGCGCGCGGGCCGCCACGCCGTACGGCGAGCGCGTCGCCGGCGACCTCGGGGCCGGCCTCGCGGAGCGGGGCGCCACCGTCGTGTCGGGCGGCGCCTTCGGCGTGGACGTCGCGGCGCACCGCGGTGCCCTGGCGGCAGGTGGCCGGACCGTCGCGCTGCTCGCCGGTGGCATCGACCGTCCGACGCCCGCGGGCAACCTCGCGGTGCTCGAGCGGATCGTCGACGACGGGGGAGCCCTGGTGGCTGAGAGCCCGCCCGGCACCTCGCCGAGCCGGGCGAGGTTCCTGCAGCGCAACCGGGTGATCGCCGCCCTCGCCGGCGCGACGGTCGTGGTGGAGGCGGCCTGGCGCAGCGGCGCGCTCAGCACGGCGGCCCGGGCTGCCGAGCTCTTCCGTCCCGTGGGTGCCGTGCCCGGCCCGATCACCTCGATGGCCTCGGTCGGGTGCCACCGACTGCTCCGCGACGGTGCCGCCGTCTGCGTGACCGACGCGGCGCAGGTGGTGGAGCTGCTCGACCCCCCGGGAGGAGCGGGACCGGGCGGCGCAGGGCACGGCGCGGCGGGACCGCCGGCCGGGAATACCGCGGCCGGGTCGCCCACCGCGCCACCAGGCCCCTCCGGGTCACGGCGGCCCGCGGTGGCCGACCGCGCGGACAGCCCGGCGGCGCGCGTGCTCGACGCCCTCGACCGCCGCCGCGCCCTGCCCGTCCCGGAGGTCGCGCGGCGCGCCGGGCTCGCCGAGCACGAGGCCGTCGGCGCCCTGGGGCTGCTCGAGCTCGCCGGGGCGGCGCAGGTGGTCGACGGGCGATGGCGCCGGGTGGACGACGGCGCCGGGCGCGGCGGCTCCGGCGGGCGGGGAGCACCTCCGGGATGACGGCGGTCGCTCAGGGCGGCTCAGTCAGGGCGGCTCTAGGTCGCCAGGGCGGCTCAGGTCGCTCAGGGTGGCTCAGAGCAGCTGAGGGCGCTGAGGGGCTCAAGGCAGCTGAGGGCGCTGAGGGAAGCTGAGGGCGCGGAGGGGGGCGCATGGCGGCTGAGGGCGCGGAGGGCGTGCG
>NZ_JAKRMS010000246.1 GCF_022346185.1 Cellulomonas sp. ACRRI
GTGCGGGGACGCGTGCGGGGCCGGGTGCGGGGCCGGGTCAGCGGACGAGCCAGCCGCCGTCGACGGGCAGCACGGCGCCGTTGACGTAGTCCGAGGCGGCGGACGCGAGGAACACGAAGGCGCCCTGCAGGTCCGCCGGGGTGCCCCAGCGCTCCGCGGGGATGCGGTCGAGGATCGAGCGCTCGCGGACCTCGTCGGCGCGGAGGGCGGCGGTGTTGTCGGTGGCCATGTAGCCGGGGGCGATCGCGTTGGCGTTGACGCCGTGCCGCGCGAGCTCGTTGGCCAGCGCCTTCGTGACGCCCGCGACCGCGTGCTTGGACGCCGTGTAGCCGGGGACCAGGACGCCGCCCTGGAACGCCAGCATCGAGGCGATGTTGATGATCTTCCCGCTCCCCTGGTCGGCGAAGCGCCGCGCGGCGGACCGGGAGAGGTGGAACACGGCGTCCAGGTTGATGGCGAGCACGTCGTCCCAGTCGGCTGCCGCGTGCTCCAGCAGCGGCGCCCGGCGGATGATGCCGGCGTTGTTCACCAGCACGTCCACGCGGCCGAGCCCGTCCACGACGGCCTGCACGTCGGCGTCCATCTCCTCGGGGGTGGCGTGGATCAGGTCGCGCTCGAGCACGAGGCACCGCCGGCCGAGCGCGCGCACGGCCTCGGCGGTCCCGGTGCCGGCGACGTGGTCCAGGAGGGCGACGTCCGCGCCGGCCTCGGCGAGCGCGAGGGCGGCGCCCCGGCCGAGGCCGCGCGCGGCGCCGGTGACGAGGGCGACCTTCCCGTCCAGGCGGAAGGAGTCGAGGATCACTGCGGGCCTCCAGGGGTGTCGGCCGACGGCTCGGGGCCGTCGACGAACGTGGTGGTGAGCGAGCCGAGGCCGGTGACGGAGATGGTCACGGCGTCGCCGTGCCGCAGCGGCGCGTGCGCGGCGGCGGCCTCGGGGAGCTTCGCGGGGGTGCCGGTGGCGATGACGTCGCCGGGCTCGAGGGTCAGCACCTGGCTGAGGTGGTGGATCAGGAACGCGGGGGAGAACACCAGGGCGTCGGTGCTCGACCGGACGGTGACGACGCCGTCGCGCTGGACGGTGAGCTCGCGCCCGGTGACCGGCAGGGCCTCGTCCGCGGTGACGACCGCGGGGCCGAGCTGGCCGAAGCCGTCGACGCACTTGCCGAGGGTCCACTGCGAGGTGCGGTGCTGCCAGTCCCGGGCGGAGACGTCGTCGAACAGGGTGAGGCCGCCGACGTGGTCCTCGGCCTCGGCCAGCGGGACCCGGTGGGCGCGGCGCCCGACGACGACGGCGATCTCGCCCTCGTAGTCGGCGTGCCGCACGGCCGGCGGCAGCACCACCGGGTCGTGCGGGCCGCACAGGGTGTTGGGGGTCTTGACGAAGACGTCCGGGACCGCCGGCACGTCGTCCGGCGCGCGGTCCCGGCCGAGGTGCCCGGCGTAGCTGTGGCCGAGGCAGAGGATCTTCCCGGGCCGCACGGGCGGCGCCAGCCGGACCGCGGCCGCGTCGGGCAGGCCCGCGGGGTCGGCCGCGTCCACGGCCGCCTGCGCGGCGGCGTGCAGCACGGGGTCGCGCAGCACGTCCACGACGCCGCGGCCGGGCAGCACGGGGGCGAGGTCGAGCAGCCGGTCGCCGCCGGGGCCGGCGAGGAGCACGCCGGGGCGGACGGCGTCGCCGGCGTGGTGGCTCACGAGGCGCACGGAGGTCTCCCTGGGGTCGGAGG
>NZ_JAKRMS010000247.1 GCF_022346185.1 Cellulomonas sp. ACRRI
CCTGGCGGGGTGACGCGGGGCACCTGACGGGGCGAGGCGAGGTGGGAGGCGAGGTGTCCGAACAAGGGAAAGTCACACCTCAGAAGCCCGTATCCCTGCGACCTACCAGACGATGGCAAGGCGAGCTGCCATCGTGGCCAGGTAGCAGACGATGGTGCTCCGCTCGATCCAGGGCACGCCCTCCCCGGGGTACATTGCGTCAACGTCTGATGGCCGTGGCGCCTCCGACACTCGTCGCTAGATTGTCTCCTCGCGTCATCGGGACACCAAGAGCAGCGAGATCGCGGCGGTGGGGACGAGGGCGATCAGAAAGTCGATGTCGTGTGGTTGCGATCGCGGGTCGGGCAACCCAACCCTCAGGGCGGCCTGCAGCCTCCCAGCGCTTCTCGTCGCGCCGCCAGAACCCCGCGCGGACACAAACGACCTGAAAGGTAATCGAGCAGGCGTAGATGAGAAGGACGGCGAAACCCTGGATGACTTTCCCGACAACCTCGTAGGTCGGTGAACCAGGCTCGGGGTTGATCACGAGACCCGTTCCCACGACAGCCAAGAACGACAGAGCGACTGCACCCAAGTGCAACCCGATGAGTCCGTAGGCGTCCGACCGGTTTCCGTGATCGAGCGGAGGCTCGCCAAAGGCGCTGTCCACCTGCCGCTCGGCGCCCGATCGGATACGAGCGCGGTCCGGTTTGGGATGGCGGAATAGCAGTCGGAACCCACCTTCGAGGGTGGTTGCGTAGAAGCGCCACATCAGAGTGTGCCGCCGCATCGGGACGTAAGGTCGTGCTGCGCTTCGCATCAGAAGGCCAAGTTATAGCACCAGATTGCGCGGCCCATGGTGCCCCCTGCGGCACCAGGTGTGATCGCCCAACGGCCCGCCGTGTTGATCGAGTTGGCCACGTGGCGCGATCCGCTCCCAGTCATTCTCGTCAATGTTCCGGCGTATCGCGCGCCGACTCTGGTGAGCCCCCGGACTCCGAGTGCGCCATACGCACCGAGGCCCGGGACAACCCCTGCCGCGCTCAGCGCGATGTCCAGCAGCGGCTCACCGTCTCGGATGCGCATCGTGGTCGCGACGGCGGCAGCGCCCATCGCCCCCAGGGCAAGGCCCGCGGCTACGCAGGCTCCGACTCCGGTGGCCCCGAGGACCAGTGCTCCGAGCGAGAGCCCGAGCGAGACCGTGTCCCAGAAGAGCGGGTCGCTCCAGAACGGTCCCAGCGGGTCCGTGTACTGGACCGGGTTGCCCCGGGTGTAGCCGTAGGCGGTGCGGATTAGCTCCACCAGCGGGTCGACGCTCAGGAACGATGCGGTGGCGGTGTCGTACCAGCGGGCGCGCAGGTAGAGCAGCCCGGTGGCGTCGGTCCGCTCGCCGGCGTATCCGAACTCGGAGACGTCGGAGACGTCGGAGACCGGGGCCAGCCCTGTGCTCAGGGCCTGCCCGTACGGCTGGTAGTCCGTGCCCGCGACCACCGCGCCCGCCTCGTCCGTCACCATCCGGACGGAGCCGATGCCGTCCGTGTGCAGGTAGCGGACCGTGCCATCGGCCTCGCGCTGGGCGGCGGGCGTGGTGCCCGAGAGGTAGAGGAAGCTGCGTTCACCGTCGCCGATGAGCAGCGGGATCGCCCCGCTGGCGTCCCAGGCGAAGTGCTGGGTCCGTGCGGTGGCCGCCCGCGTCTCCTCGGGCTCGGCGGCCGACGGCGTCACGGGCTCGGCGTCCC
>NZ_JAKRMS010000248.1 GCF_022346185.1 Cellulomonas sp. ACRRI
ACGCTTACCTACTACCGGTTCGGGTCACGTGCTCCATGCGGCGGTGACTCCCGAAGGAGTCGGTGCCGCACTTCGGACGTTTAGCATCACCGGGCTCGGTATGGGCGGTTCTTCGCCGGTACGGGAATATCAACCCGTTGTCCATCGACTACGCCTGTCGGCCTCGCCTTAGGTCCCGACTTACCCAGGGCGGATTAGCCTGGCCCTGGAACCCTTGGTCATTCGGCGGACGGGTTTCTCACCCGTCATTCGCTACTCATGCCTGCATTCTCACTCGTGTAGCGTCCACCACTGGGTCACCCCGCAGCTTCACCCGCCACACGACGCTCCCCTACCCATCCACACGCCTGAACCACGAAGGCTTAGCGCAATGTGTGAATGCCACAGCTTCGGCGGTATACTTGAGCCCCGCTACATTGTCGGCGCGGAATCACTTGACCAGTGAGCTATTACGCACTCTTTCAAGGGTGGCTGCTTCTAAGCCAACCTCCTGGTTGTCTGTGCAACTCCACATCCTTTCCCACTTAGCATACGCTTAGGGGCCTTAGCTGGTGGTCTGGGCTGTTTCCCTCTCGACTACGGAGCTTATCCCCCGCAGTCTCACTCCCGCGCTCTCACTTACCGGCATTCGGAGTTTGGCTAACGTCAGTAACCTGGTAGGGCCCATCGGCTATCCAGTAGCTCTACCTCCGGCAAGAAACACGCGAGGCTGCACCTAAATGCATTTCGGGGAGAACCAGCTATCACGAAGTTTGATTGGCCTTTCACCCCTAACCACAGGTCATCCCCCCGGTTTTCAACCCAGGTGGGTTCGGTCCTCCACGCGGTCTTACCCGCGCTTCAACCTGCCCATGGCTAGATCACTTCGCTTCGGGTCTAGAGCACGCGACTACGGTCGCCCTATTCGGACTCGCTTTCGCTACGGCTTCCCCACACGGGTTAACCTCGCCACGTACCACTAACTCGCAGGCTCATTCTTCAAAAGGCACGCCGTCACCCCTGCTAGGGAGGCTCCGACGGATTGTAGGCACACGGTTTCAGGTACTATTTCACTCCCCTCCCGGGGTACTTTTCACCTTTCCCTCACGGTACTTGTCCGCTATCGGTCACTAGGTAGTATTTAGGCTTAGCAAGTGGTCTTGCCAGATTCACACGGGATTTCTCGGGCCCCGTGCTACTTGGGATCCCCCTCGGGAGGCCACGTGATTTCGTCTACGGGGGTACCACCCTCTGTGCCGGGCCTTTCAATGCCCTTCGACTATCACGAGACTTTCTGACTCCCTGCTGGTTCGGCAGAACCAGCTGAAGGGTCCCACAACCCCGCATGCGCAACGCCTGCCGGCTATCACACGCACACGGTTTGGCCTGATCCGCTTTCGCTCGCCACTACTCACGGAATATCTCTTCCTGCCGGTACTGAGATGTTTCACTTCCCGGCGTTCCCTCCACACACCCTATATATTCAGGTGCGGGTCACGCGACATGACTCGCGCGGGGTTTCCCCATTCGGACATCCTCGGATCACGGTTCGTTTGCCAACTCCCCGAGGCTTATCGCAGGCTACCACGTCCTTCTTCGGCTCCTAGTGCCAAGGCATCCACCCTGTGCCCTTAAAAACTTGACCACAAAGACATACTTTAAAGATGCTCGCGTCCACTGTGCAGTTCTCAAACAACGAACGATCCCCGAGTCGTGAGCGCCGGCGCCTACC
>NZ_JAKRMS010000249.1 GCF_022346185.1 Cellulomonas sp. ACRRI
GCTCCTTAGAAAGGAGGTGATCCAGCCGCACCTTCCGGTACGGCTACCTTGTTACGACTTAGTCCCAATCGCCAGTCCCACCTTCGACGGCTCCCCCTGCGAACAGTTGGGCCACCGGCTTCGGGTGTTACCGACTTTCGTGACTTGACGGGCGGTGTGTACAAGGCCCGGGAACGTATTCACCGCAGCGTTGCTGATCTGCGATTACTAGCGACTCCGACTTCATGGGGTCGAGTTGCAGACCCCAATCCGAACTGAGACCGGCTTTTTGGGATTCGCTCCACCTCGCGGTATCGCAGCCCTTTGTACCGGCCATTGTAGCATGCGTGAAGCCCAAGACATAAGGGGCATGATGATTTGACGTCATCCCCACCTTCCTCCGAGTTGACCCCGGCAGTCTCCTATGAGTCCCCGGCATGACCCGCTGGCAACATAGGACGAGGGTTGCGCTCGTTGCGGGACTTAACCCAACATCTCACGACACGAGCTGACGACAACCATGCACCACCTGTACACCGACCTTGCGGGGCAACCATCTCTGGAAGTTTCCGGTGTATGTCAAGCCTTGGTAAGGTTCTTCGCGTTGCATCGAATTAATCCGCATGCTCCGCCGCTTGTGCGGGCCCCCGTCAATTTCTTTGAGTTTTAGCCTTGCGGCCGTACTCCCCAGGCGGGGCACTTAATGCGTTTGCTGCGGCACGGAACTCGTGGAATGAGCCCCACACCTAGTGCCCAACGTTTACGGCATGGACTACCAGGGTATCTAATCCTGTTCGCTCCCCATGCTTTCGCTCCTCAGCGTCAGTTGCGGCCCAGAGACCTGCCTTCGCCATCGGTGTTCCTCCTGATATCTGCGCATTCCACCGCTACACCAGGAATTCCAGTCTCCCCTACCGCACTCTAGTCTGCCCGTACCCACTGCAAGCCCGAGGTTGAGCCTCGAGTTTTCACAGCAGACGCGACAAACCGCCTACGAGCTCTTTACGCCCAATAATTCCGGACAACGCTTGCGCCCTACGTATTACCGCGGCTGCTGGCACGTAGTTAGCCGGCGCTTCTTCTGCAGGTACCGTCACTTGCGCTTCTTCCCTGCTGAAAGAGGTTTACAACCCGAAGGCCTTCATCCCTCACGCGGCGTCGCTGCATCAGGCTTGCGCCCATTGTGCAATATTCCCCACTGCTGCCTCCCGTAGGAGTCTGGGCCGTGTCTCAGTCCCAGTGTGGCCGGTCGCCCTCTCAGGCCGGCTACCCGTCGTCGCCTTGGTAGGCCGTTACCCCACCAACAAGCTGATAGGCCGCGAGTCCATCCCTGACCGATAAATCTTTCCAGACGCATCAGATGCCTGAACGTCACATATCCGGTATTAGACCTCGTTTCCAAGGCTTATCCCAGAGTCAGGGGCAGGTTACTCACGTGTTACTCACCCGTTCGCCACTGATCCACCCAGCAAGCTGGGCTTCACCGTTCGACTTGCATGTGTTAAGCACGCCGCCAGCGTTCGTCCTGAGCCAGAATCAAACTCTCCGTAGATGTCTCATGGCAACCACCACCCGAAAGCGGCAGTCAACCGACACACGAAACGACCCCCACCCGCTGGCGAGCGAGGATCAGTCAATTCGGCTGCTATGGGAACCGCCCGACGGGGTCGGACCGGCTCCCGTATCAACCAAGACCCACCGACACCGACCAGCCAACCCCGAACG
>NZ_JAKRMS010000024.1 GCF_022346185.1 Cellulomonas sp. ACRRI
GTCGGGGGTGGGCGGGACCGTACCCCCGATCGGGTGACGCGCGCGTCACCGTCCGGAGGGCGGCAGCGGCTGCTCCGCGAGGTCGCGGATCCACTGCGGGGTCTCGTCACCGAGGCTCTCGTCCAGGGTCACCCGGAGCCGGGCCGCGGCCCGCTGCACCTCGGGGTCGCGGAGCACCGCCGCCCGGCGGAGCCGCTGCTCCTCGATCTCCTGCTCGAACCGGTCCACCGGACACCTCTTCCTCGTCGTCGCGGCCCCCGGGTACGTCACCATCCTGCGGTGGCTCGTCGGCCCTGCTCAACCCCGCTTCGGTGAGCGCCCGGAGCAGCCGGCGCTCATCCCTCGTCGCGAGGTCGCTGCGGGCCAGGTGGTCCAGGACCGCGAGTCCGCGGGTCACGTGCCCGCGGTGCGTGGACAGCGTCAGGCCGAGCGCCCACTCGGCCCGGCGCCACCACTGCTCGCGCCGGTCCGCGCGGTCGCGCTGCCGGATCGTCGCGATGCCGACCGCCAGCGCGACCAGCGCCGCCGCCCCCGTGGCCACCGGCCCGAGCAGCGACAGCGCTCCGAGCCAGCCGGTCCCCGTCATGCGGCCGACGCTAGGGCGACGGCCGCGGCGTCGGTCCGCGCACGCGAGCCGCACTGGGGACCGCGCGCGCCTTCGCGCCTGTGGAGGACTCGCCGCCCGCCCGCGGCGCGGGCCTCAGCCCTCCACGGCCTCCGCCAGCGCCATCCACTTCTCCTCGACCTCGCCGACCTCGGCCTCGAGCGCCGCCTTGTCCTGCCCCAGCGCCGTCAGCCCGACGTAGTCGGCGGGGTCGTGCTCGGCCATCTTCTTCTCCAGCGCCTCGATCTGGCCGGTCAGCTTCGAGATCCGCCGGTCGAGCGCGCCGAGCTCCTTCTTGGCCGCCCGCAGCTCGGCGCCGTCCAGGCCCGACGGCGCGACCTCGCCGCCCACGGCGCCCGACGCCTCGGTGGGCGCCCCCGTCGCCACCGCGCCGGCCCCCGAGCGCGACCGCTCCAGCAGCCGCAGGTACTCGTCGACGCCGCCCGGCACGTGCCGGAAGTGCCCGTCCAGCACCGCGTACTGCTGGTCGGTCACCCGCTCCAGCAGGTACCGGTCGTGCGACACGACCAGGAGCGTGCCCGGCCAGGTGTCGAGCAGGTCCTCCATCGCGGCGAGCATGTCGGTGTCCAGGTCGTTCGACGGCTCGTCGAGGACCAGCACGTTCGGCTCGTCGAGCAGGATCAGCAGCAGCTGCAGCCGCCGGCGCTGGCCGCCGGACAGGTCCTTGACCGGCGTCTGGAGCTGGACGGCGGTGAACCCGAGCCGCTCCAGCAGCTGTCCCGGGGTCATCTCCTTGCCGCCGGCGACGTAGGAGGTCCGGTACCGGGCGATGACGTCGTTGACCCGGGTGTCGGCGATGTCGGCGAGCTCGGCGAGCTCCTGCGTGAGGGTGGCGACCCGGATCGTCTTGCCGCGCTTGACCCGGCCGGTCGTCGGCGCGACGGCGCCCGTCACCAGGCCCAGCAGCGTCGACTTGCCCGCGCCGTTCACACCGAGCACGCCGGTGCGCTCGCCCGGCGCGATCCGCCAGGTCACGTCGCGCAGCACCTCGTGGGCGCCGTACGCCACGGACACGTCCTCGATGTCGACGACGTCCTTGCCGAGGCGCGCGGTGGCCATCTGGGACAGCTCGACGGAGTTGCGCGGCGGCGGCACGTCCTCGATGAGCTGGTTCGCGGCCTCGATGCGGAACTTCGGCTTCGAGGTGCGGGCCGGGGCGCCGCGGCGCAGCCAGGCGAGCTCCTTGCGCATGAGGTTCTGCCGCTTGGCCTCGGTCGCCGCGGCCATCCGGTCGCGCTCGACGCGCTGCAGCACGTACGCGGCGTACCCGCCCTCGAACGGCTCGACGATCCCGTCGTGCACCTCCCAGGTCGCGGTGCACACCTCGTCGAGGAACCAGCGGTCGTGGGTGACGACCAGCAGGCCGCCGGCGTTCGCCGACCAGCGGCGGTTGAGGTGCCGGGCGAGCCAGGTCACGGCCTCGACGTCGAGGTGGTTGGTCGGCTCGTCGAGCATGAGCACGTCGTCGTCGCCGGCCAGCAGCGCGGCCAGGGCCACGCGGCGGCGCTGCCCGCCGGACAGGTCGCCGACGAGCTTGTCCCAGGGCAGGTCGCCGACCAGGCCGGAGACGACGTCGCGGACCTTCGGGTCGCCGGCCCACTCGTGCTCGGCGCGGTCGCCGACGACGGAGGCGCCGACGGTGAGCGCGGGGTCGAGGGTGTCGGTCTGGTCCAGCACGCCGATCCGCACGCCGCCGCGGACGGTCACGCGCCCGGAGTCCGGGGTGAGCCGGCCGGCCAGCAGCGCGAGCAGGGAGGACTTGCCGTCGCCGTTGCGGCCGACGATCCCCACCCGGTCGCCCTCGTTGAGGCCCACGGTCACCGAGTCGAAGACGTTCTTGGTCGGGAAGGACAGGTGCAGCGCTTCGCCGCCGAGCAGGTGGGCCATCGGGCAAGCGTAGGGCGCGCGGGGCGTCGTCAAACCGGTTGGCTCGATCGTCAAACCGCTTTTACGGTCGGGAGGACGTGCTGCACGAGGAGGTGAGCATGAGCCGACCGACGATCTCGGACGTCGCCCGCGCCGCCGGCGTGACGAAGGCGACCGTGTCCCACGCGTACAGCGGCCACCGGCCCATCTCGGCGGCCACGAAGGCGCGGGTGTTCGCCGCGGCGGAGGAGCTGCGCTGGGTTCCCAGCAGCAGCGCTCGCGCGCTCGCGGCCCGCCGGGCGAACGCGATCGGCGTCGTGCTCCGCCGGGACCCGTCGATCCTCGCGTCCGACACGTTCTTCCCCGCGTTCATCGCGGGTGTCGAGCAGACGCTCGCCGAGCGCGAGGTCGCGCTGGTGCTCCAGGTCGTCGGCAGCAGGGGCGCCGAGGAACGGGCGTACCAGGCGATGGCCGCGGGGCGGGCGGACGGCGTCATCGCGCTCGACCTGCACCGCGACGACTGGCGGGTGCCGTTCCTGGCCGGCCTCGGGCTGCCCGCCGTGCTGCTCGGCGCGTACGACGGACCGACCCGGCTGTCCTGCGTCCGCACGGACGACGCCGCCCCGGTCCGGGCGCTGATCGCGCACCTGCAGGCCCGCGGCCACACCCGGATCGCGCACGTCGCCGGGCCGCTCGGGTACGTGCACTCGTACGCCCGGGCCCGCGCGTTCGTCCAGGCCGTCGGCTCGCGGGAGCTCGTGCGGGAGGGCGACTTCACGGCGGGCAGCGGGCGGGCGCACACCGCCGACCTGCTCGCCCTGCGCGACCGGCCCACCGCGATCCTCTACGCCAACGACACGATGGCGATCGCCGGGATGTCCTACGCGCAGAGCCGCGGCGTGCGGGTGCCCGACGAGCTCGCCGTCGCCGGGTTCGACGACGACCACCTGTCCGCGCACCTCAGCCCGCCGCTGACCAGCGTGTCCACCGACCCCGCCCGCCGCGGCCGGGTCGCCACCGGCCGCCTGCTGGCCGACCTGGCCGGCGACGGGCCGCGGTCCGTCACGGTCGACTGCACCGTCCTGCAGCTGCGCGGGAGCACCGACGCCCCCGCGCCGACGCACCGTACGTCCTGAGCTCGAGGAGGAGCCCCCATGAGGTACATCCGCACCGCCGCGCTGCTCGGCGCCGTCGCCCTCACGATCACCGCCTGCTCCGGGTCCGACGGCGGCTCGGGCGGCGGGTCCGGGGAGGCCACCGGCGCCACCGGGCCGATCACCATCTGGCTGTCGAACAACGAGCAGGAGGTGGTCTGGGGCCAGGACGTCGTCGACGCGTGGAACGCGGACCACCCCGACGAGCAGGTGACGGCCCAGGAGATCCCGGCCGGCTCGTCCTCGGAGGAGGCCATCACCGCCGCGATCACCGCGGGCACCGCGCCCTGCCTGGTCTACAACATCTCCAGCGCGGCCGTGCCGGGCTGGGTCCGGCAGGGCGGCCTGGTCGACCTGACGACGTTCGACGGCGGCGCCGACTACCTCACGGAGCGCGGTGGGGACGGCGTCTCCGTGTACGAGACCGACGGCGGCTACTACCAGCTGCCGTGGAAGTCGAACCCCGTGATGGTCATGTACAACAAGGCGCTGTTCGCCCAGGCGGGGCTCGACCCGGAGAACCCCGGCATGGCGACGTTCGACGAGTTCCTGGCCGGCGCGCAGCAGATCGTGGACTCCGGGGCGGCCCCCAGCGCGATCTGGCCGTCGCCGACCAACGACTTCTTCCAGCCGTGGTTCGACTTCTACCCGGTCTACCTGGCCGAGACCGGCGGCACCGCGCTGGTCGAGGACGGGAAGGCCACGTTCGACGACGAGGCGGGCACGGCCGTCGCCGACTTCTGGGCGTCGATCTACGCCGACGGGCTCGCCCCCCAGGAGGAGGCCACGGACGACGCCATGGTGTCCGGCCAGACCGCGATGCAGATGGCCGGCCCGTGGGCGATCGCGTCCTACAAGGACAGCGTCGACGTCGGCTTCATGCCGGTGCCGACCTCCGACGGCCGCGAGGACGTGACGACGTTCGCCGACTCCAAGAACGTCTCGATGTTCACCTCCTGCGAGAACCAGGGCACCGCGTGGGAGTTCCTGAAGTACTCGACCAGCGAGGAGAGCGACGGCGCGCTGCTCGAGGCCACCGGCCAGATGCCGCTGCGCCAGGACCTCGCCGCGACGTACCCGGACTACTTCGCGGCGCACCCGGAGTACGAGGTGTTCGCCGACCAGGCCGCCCGCACCGGCGACGTGCCGAGCATCCCGAACTCGATCGAGGTGTGGCAGGCGTTCCGCGAGGCGTACACCTCGGCCGTGATCTTCCAGAGCACGAGCGTGGACGACTTCCTCAGCACCGCGGCGTCGAAGATCGACGACCTGGTGCAGGGCTGACGTGTCCACGGTGACGGCGGGCGCGGGGGCGGCGCCGGGCGCGGGACCGGGCGCGGGCTCCGGCCGCGCCCCGGCGCCCGCGCCCCTGGGCCCCGGCCGGCGGCGCTGGTGGGGCGGCCAGCCGCTCGGCACGCTGTTCGCGGCGCCCTACCTGGTGTTCGTGCTCGTCGTGTTCGCCTACCCGCTCGGGTTCTCGGCCTACATGGCGTTCCACGACTACTTCTTCACCGCGCCGGGCGTCGAGGTGCCGAAGCCGTTCGTCGGGTTCGACAACTTCGCCACGGTGCTCACCGACCCGCAGGTCCTCGCCTCGTTCCGGAACACCGCGGTGTTCCTGGTGATCAACGTGCCGCTGACCGTCGGGCTGGCGCTCGTGCTGGCCTCGGCGCTGAACGCGGGCGTGCGGTGGGCGGCGGCGTACCGGGTCGCGTACTACGTGCCGTACCTGACGGCGAGCGTGTCGCTGGTCGGCGTCTGGATGCTGCTGTTCTCGTCGAACGGCCTGGTGAACTCGGTGCTGGGGCCGCTGGCGCCGGACCCGTCCTGGCTGGCGAACAAGGCGCTCGCCATGCCGACGATCGCGCTGTACGTCACGTGGAAGCAGCTCGGCTTCTACGTGCTGCTCTACCTCGCGGCGCTGCAGAACGTGCCCCGCGAGCTGTACGAGTCGGCCGAGACCGACGGCGCGGGCGGGTTCCAGCGGTTCCTCAACGTGACGGTGCCGGGCGTGCGGGCGGCGACGACGCTCGTCCTGGTCCTGGCGATCATCACCGGCACCAACCTGTTCACCGAGCCGTACCTGCTGACCGGCGGGGGCGGCCCGGACGGGGCGTCCGTGACGCCCGTGCTGCTCATCTACCAGCGCGGCATCCAGCAGCAGAACCCCGACGTCGCGGCGGCCATCGGCATGGTCCTGGTCGTCGTCGTGGGGCTGCTGTCGCTGGCCGCGCAGCGACTGAACCGGGAGCGGTGACATGCGACGACGACGCGGCGGTGCCGTGCTGCGCCAGGTGCTCCTGACCCTGGCCGCCCTGGTGTTCGCCTTCCCCTTCTACTTCATGGTGGTCGGCGCGTTCCAGGAGAGCCCGACGAACACCCCGGACCGGCTGGTGCCGACCTCGGGGTGGACCACGCAGAACTTCGCGCAGATCGACGCGCGGATCGACCTGGCGGGCTCGCTGGTGAACTCCCTGGTGTTCACGGCCGGCGTGCTGCTCGGCACGATCGTGCTCGGGACGCTCGCGGGGTACGCCGTGGCGCGGCTGAGGTACCCCGGCCGGCGGCTGACCTGGGTGCTGATGCTGCTGGTGCAGATGGTGCCGTTCCAGCTGCTGATGATCCCGCTCTACGTGCAGATCACCCGGGGCTACGGCCTCGGCGACACGTACCTCGGCATGATCCTGCCGTTCGCGATCAACACCACGGCGGTGTTCATCTTCGCCCAGTTCTTCGGGGCGCTGCCGCGGGAGATGTTCGAGGCGGCGCGGATCGACGGCGCCGGCGAGCTGCGCATCCTGCGCTCGATCGCCCTGCCGCTGGTCCGTCCGGCCCTGGCGACCGTCGTGCTCGTGACGTTCATCGGGCCGTGGAACGAGTTCCTCTGGCCGTTCCTCATCACCAAGGACGCGTCGCTGCAGCCGCTCGCGGTGTCCCTGGCGAACTACATCTCCAACGTGTCGCAGACCGCGGCCAACCCCAACGGCGCGATCCTCGCCGGCGCCTGCGCGCTGGCGTTCCCCGTCGTCGTCCTGTTCTGCGTGTTCCAGCGGTACTTCCGCACCACCGACCTCGGCTCCGCCGTGAAGGGCTGACCCATGACCGTGACCACCCTGTTCACCGGCGCGACGTTCCCGCTCGGTCCGTTCGTGCCCTACGAGGGCAACCCGGTCCTGCGGCCCCGCGGCGGGTCCTGGGAGTCCGCCAACCTCTACAACCCGGCGGCGCTGGTCGTCGACGACGAGGTGGTGCTGCTGTACCGGGCGCACGCCGAGGACATCGTGTCCCACATCGGCCTGGCCCGGAGCCGCGACGGGTACCACTTCGAGCGCGAGGCCGAGCCGATCCTGTCCCCGCAGGAGGACTACGAGGAGTTCGGCTGCGAGGACCCGCGGATCGCGTACGTCGAGGGCACCTACTACCTGACCTACACCGGCTGGGACCGGAAGGCGGCGCGGCTGTGCCTGGCCACGTCCACCGACCTGCGCACCTGGACCCGGCACGGCCCGCTGTTCCCGGGCTTCGACACGTTCGCCACCGTCGACCCCCGGGGCCACGAGTGGTCCAAGGCCGGGGTGATCGTGCCGGTGAAGATGCAGGGCCGGTGGTGGATGTACTTCGGCGAGGGCGGCCTCTACTGGGCGACCAGCGACGACCTGATCCGCTGGACGCCGGGCACGCCGGACACCGAGCCGATGTACGCGCCGACGCCGGGGTCGTTCGACGCCGACCTCGTCGAGATCGGCACCTCGCCCGTGCTCACCGACAACGGGCTGCTGGTCATGCTGACCAACGGCGCCACCCGCACCGTGCACGACGACGGCACCGTCGACGTCGACTACCGGTGCGGCCAGATCGCGATCGACCCCGACGAGCCCACCCGGGTGCTCGCCCGCCTCCAGGAGCCGTGGCTCCGGCCGCAGACCTTCGAGGACCGCAACGGGCTGGTGTCCAACGTGACGTTCGTCGAGGGGCTGGTGCAGTTCCACGGGACGTGGTTCGCCTACTACGGGCAGTCCGACACCACGCTCGCCGTGGCCGTGCACGACCCCGCCCGGCCCTGGGGGTCGTCGCTCCGCGGCTGACCCCACCCGCACCACCCGACCAGGGAGACGAGAGACGATGACGACTCGACGCACCTTCCTCGCCGCGGCCGCCGCGGTGCCCGCGCTCGTGGCGGCCGCACCGGACGCCGTCGTCGGCGTCCCCGGCCCGGCCGGGACGGCGAGCGCGCCCGGCCCCGCCGGCGGCACCCAGGCTCCGCCGGGGGCGCGGCTCGCCAACCCCGCGCACCTGCGGTTCCTCCTCGACACGGTGCCGCTGGCCGCGGTCGACGCGCACACCACGTACCGGATCGCGGAGGAGCCCACGGCCCTCGCCCCGTGGACGTACGCCGACGCGGACGGCGGCACCTTCCGTCGGGTCGGGGGCGGGACCCTCGACCCCGCGACGGGGCACTGGAGCCAGGGCGCGTACAACGCCGACGACATCGCGCGCGCGGCGGTGGCGCTGCTGCGCGACTGGCGGGCCGCGGGCGACGCGGAGAGCCGGCAGCAGGCGTACCAGCTGCTCCGCGCGCTGACCTACCTGCAGGACGACTCCGGGCCGCACGCCGGCCGGGTGGTGCTGTGGCAGCAGCCCGACGGCGCGCTCAACCCGAGCGCGGAGCCGGTCGAGCTGCCCGACCCGTCGAACTCGGCCGAGTCGTACTGGCTCGCCCGCACCGTCTGGGCGCTGGGGGAGGGGTACGCGGCGTTCGCGGCCGACGACCCGGCGTTCGCGCAGTTCCTGCTCGACCGGCTGCACCTCGCGGTCGGCGCGCTCGAGCAGGAGTCGCTGTCCCGGTACGGGCGGCGGGTGCGCAGCGACGGCGTGCCGCTGCCGGACTGGCTGATCGCCGGCGGCGCGGACGCCACCGCGGAGGCGGTGCTGGGGCTGGTGGCCGCGGTGCGGGTCCTGCCCCGGGACCGGCAGCTGTCCCGGGCGCTCGACAGGTACGCCGAGGGCGTCGCCGCGCTCGGCACGACCGACACCCGGCGGTGGCCGTTCGGGGCGGTGCTGCCGTGGACCGGGTCGCTCGGGTTCTGGCACGCCTGGGGTGCGGCGGCGCCCGAGGCGCTGGCCGCGGCGGGTGCGCTGCGCGGGCGGCGGGACTGGGCGCGGGCGGCGCTCGCGGACGCGGGCACCTTCACGCCGCTCGTCCTGGCGACCGGCGGGCCGTTCAACGCGTGGACCCCGACTCCGGGCGAGGCGCAGATCGCCTACGGCGCCCACGGGCGGGTCGCGGCGGCGCTGGCCGCGGCCGACGCCGGGGGCGGCGAGGGGCTGCGGGTCCTCGGCGGGCTGGCCGCGGGCTGGTTCTTCGGCGCGAACCCGGCGGGCGTCCCGGTGTACGACCCCGCCACGGGCGTCACGTTCGACGGCGTGGAGACCGACGGCCGGGTGAACCGGAACTCCGGGGCCGAGTCGACGATCCACGGCCTGCTCGCGATGCAGCTGCTCGACGCGCGCCCCGACGTCGCGGCGGTCGCCCGGTCGATCACCGGCCTGGCCGGGCACGACGGCCTGCGGGTCCTCGACGCCGAGGCCGCGCGGCTCGGTCCGGGCTGCGAGGTCGTCCGGCCCGCCGGGGGCGCGTGGACGGGCGAGGGCAACCTCGTCGGCGGCGGGTACGTGCGGGTGCCGCCGGGGTCGGCGGTCGAGTTCGACGTCCCCGCCGCCGCGGGCGCCTGGGCGCTGCCGCTGGTGTGGCGGACGGCCGCCCCGGCGGGGAGGGCGCGCTGGGAGGTCGTCGGCGGGCCGCGGCTGGGGCGCACCGAGAACGGCGGGACCGGCGCGGCGGGGCTCACCGAGGCCGACGGGAGCCTGGTGCCGCAGCTGCTCGACCGGCCGCTGGCGGGCGGTGCGTCGTCCGGCGGGACGGTCACGGTGCGGTGCGCCAACGAGGGCGCCGGCGACCTGCGGCTCGACGCGCTGCTGGTGCGGCCGGCGGTGGCGACGGCGCGCTGGTCGACCACCACGGGGACCGACGCCGTCCTGTACGCCGGGTCGACGGCCCGCGGCACGACCGCGCCGGCGCTCGCGGCCGGTTCCGGTGCTGCGTACCTGCCGGACGGCCGGGTCGACCGCCGGGTGGCCGCGCCCGGCCCCGGGGTCGCGGTCCCGGTGCCGGCGGGCGGCTTCACGGTCACGCGCTGAGACCGGCGTGGCGGGTGCGACCGGCGTGCGTGCGCCGGGGACGCGGCCGCGGCGTCCCGGGCGGGTCCGGCTACCGTGGCACCCGTGCAGCCGCTCGACCGCGACCCCGACACGGCCGGCGTCCCCGACGTGACCCGCTCCGACCCTTCCCGCCCCGGTCCGTCCCGGCCGGGGCCGGAGCGTCCCGACGCGCGCGCCGACGACCCCGCGCGGGACGGCGACCCGGCCGCGCGGGCCGTCCCGGCTGCCGAGGTGCTCGCGGACCCCGACGCCCCGGGGTGGGGGCGTCCGCCGATCAGCCCGGACCAGCGCCGGTACGACGTGCTGCTGGCCGTCGGCCTGCTGATCGGCGGCATCCTCAGCCTGGCGCTGGGACGCACGGCCGGGATGTACGACGAGCCCGCCGAGGGCTGGGTCGCCGTGCTGTGCGTGCTGGCGGTCACCGCGCCGCTCGCGCTGCGCCGCCGGCAGCCCGCCGTCGTCGCCGTCGTGGTCGCCGCGGCGTTCGTGCTCGTCGGCGAGCTGCGGGTCCCGGAGACGCTGTTCGCCAACATCGCGCTGTTCATGGCGCTCTACACGGTCGGCGCGTGGGACCACAACCGGGTGCGGGCGCTGTGGGTGCGGGCGGGGATCGTCGTCGCGATGTTCGTCTGGCTGCTGGTCGCGATGTTCCAGGCGGTGACCGACCCGGAGGGCATCGAGGGCTTCTCGAACGCGGGGGCGTTCTCCCCGCTGGTGGCGTACCTGCTCATCCAGCTGCTCACCAACATCCTGTACTTCGCCGGCGCCTGGTGGTTCGGCGAGCACGCGTGGAACGCCGCGCGCGAGCGGGCCCGCACCGAGTACCGCGGGAAGCTGCTGGTCGGCGAGCGGCGCCGGGTCGAGGAGCAGGCCGTCGCGATCGAGCGGCTGCGCCTGGCGCGCGAGCTGCACGACGCGGTCGCGCACCACGTGTCGATGATGGGCGTCCAGGCCGCCGCGGCGCGGATGGTCCAGGCGTCCGACCCGCAGCAGGCCGCGCTCGCGCTGGAGCAGGTCGAGGACTCGGCGCGCGAGGCCGTCGACGAGCTGCACGGCCTGCTGAGCACGCTGCGCGAGTCCGGGACCGAGGCGCACGCGACCTCCGCGGTCGGCTCGCTGTCCGTCGAGCGGCTGCCCGAGCTGGTGCAGCAGGCCGCGGAGACCGGCCTGGCCGCGCGGTACCAGGTGATCGGCGAGCCCGTGCGGGTGCCGCCGCTGACCTCGCTGAACCTGTACCGGATCTGCCAGGAGGCGCTCACCAACGTGCGCAAGCACGCGGGCACCGGCGCCCGGGTGGACGTCCGGCTGCGGTACGACGCCGACGCCGTCGAGCTCGAGGTGGCCGACGACGGCACCGGGGCGCGCCGCGTCGTCCGGCGCGGGACGTCGGGCGGGCTCGGCCTGGTGGGCATGCGGGAACGGGTCGCCGCCGACGGCGGCACGCTGGAGACCGGCGCGCGCGGGCGCGGCGGGTACCTGGTCCGGGCGCGGGTGCCGCTCGGGCCGCGGACGGGAGGGGCACGATGACCGGGGCCGGCGCGGTGCGGTTCGACGACACGACCGGGGCCGACGCCGCGGACCGGGGCTTCGGCCCGGACCGGCCCGTGCGCGTCGTGCTCGCCGACGACCAGGCGCTGCTGCGCGCCGGTCTCGCGACGATCCTCGGCGCGCAGCCGGACCTCGAGGTGGTCGGCCAGGCCGGCGACGGCGCCGAGGCGGTCGAGCTGGCGCGGGCCCTGCGCCCCGACGTCGTCTGCATGGACGTGCAGATGCCGGGCGTCGACGGCCTGGAGGCCACGCGGCGGATCACGGCCGACCCCGACATCACGGCCGGCGTCCTCGTGCTGACCACCTTCAACCGGGACGACTACCTGCTGGAGTCGCTCCAGGCGGGCGCCGCCGGGTTCCTGCTGAAGAACTCCCGCCCCGAGCAGCTCGCCGACGCCGTGCGCGCCGTCGCCGCGGGGGACGCCCTGCTGTCGCCCGAGGTCACCCGCGCCGTCATCGCCCGGGCGGTCGTCGGCGACGGCTCCGCCGCCGGGGGGAGCGGCCCGGCGGTCCGGCGGGTGCCGGGAGCCCCGTCCGTCCCGGGGCTGACCGAGCGCGAGCTGGAGGTGCTGCGCCTGGTCGCGCGAGGGCTGAGCAACGACGAGATCGCCGCGGAGCTCGTGCTGGGCCGCGCCACCGTCAAGACCCACGTGTCCAACGTGCTCACCAAGCTCGGCCTCCGGGACCGGGTGCAGGCCGTCGTCTACGCGTTCGAGAACGGGCTGACGGACTGACCCCCTCCACCCCGGGACGGAGGCCCGGCCGCCCGGCAAGTTCCGCCCGGCGGCCGAGGTGCCGGGACGCGGGGTGCTCCTAGCGTTGACCTCAGCGGACGACAGGTCCGCACAGGTCAGGACGGGAGACGACATGCTGCAGCTCGACGGGATCCACCGGTCCTTCGGGGACCGGCTGGTGCTCGACGACGTCGGCTTCTCGGTGGAGCGCGGCAAGCTCACCGGGTTCGTCGGCGGCAACGGCGCCGGCAAGACCACGACGATGCGGATCATCCTCGGGGTGCTCACGCCGGACTCCGGCACCGTGACCCTCGACGGCAGCCCGCTGGGCGACGACCGCCGCCGCGCGTTCGGATACATGCCCGAGGAGCGCGGCCTCTACCCGAAGATGCACGTGCTGGAGCAGATCACCTACCTGGCGCGGCTGCACGGCTACGAGCGCCGCACCGCGACGGAGAAGGCCCGGGACCTGCTCGAGAAGCTCGGCCTGGGCGAGCGGCTGACCGACCCGGTCGACGACCTGTCGCTCGGCAACCAGCAGCGCGCCCAGATCGCCGCCGCGCTGGTGCACGAGCCGGAGGTGCTGGTCCTCGACGAGCCCTTCTCGGGCCTCGACCCGATGGCCGTCGACCTGGTCCTCGGCGTCCTGCAGGAGTACGCGTCCCGCGGCGTGCCGGTGCTGTTCTCCTCGCACCAGCTCGACGTCGTCGAGCGGCTGTGCGACGACGTGGTCGTCATCGCGGGCGGGAAGATCCGCGCCGCGGGGGAGAAGGAGGCGCTGCGCGCCCAGCACGCGGCGCCGCGCTACGAGATCACCTCCGGCGGCGACATGGGCTGGCTGCGCACCGAGCCCGGCGTCCGGGTCGTCGAGTTCGACGGCGGCTACGCGCTGTTCGAGTCCGACGAGGCCTCCGCCCAGCGGGTCCTGCGCGCCGCGCTCGACGCCGCCCCGGTGCAGCAGTTCGCCCCCGTCCGCCCGCGGCTCGCGGAGATCTTCCGCGACATCGTCCGCGACGAGGAGCGCCACGACGACGAGCCCGCCACCACGAAGACCAAGGAGACCGTGCGATGAGCCGCCGCACCCCGATGATGTCGAACGCGCCGTCGTCCGGCCCCGCGCCCGCCGGCCGGCCGGCCGCCCCGAACACGGTGCAGGCGACGCTCATGGTCGCCGAGCGCGAGATCACGACGCAGGTCCGCAGCAAGTCGTTCCTCATCTCGACCGCCGTGCTGCTCGTCCTCGTGCTGGGCGGCATCATCCTCACCTCGGTGCTGGGCGACCGGCTGGGCGGCGGGGACACCAAGGTCGCCGTCGTGCCCGAGACCGCCGCCGTGATCGCGGACGTCGACGGGCTGGAGGCGGTCGAGGCCGCCGACGCCGACGCGGCCCGGGCGCTGGTGGAGTCCGAGGAGGTGTCCGCCGCGGTCCTGCCGGACGACGACGCGGACAACCTGCTGGGCGTCGTCGTGGTCGGCCTCGACTCCGCGCCGGACGGCGTCATGAACGCCCTCGCGGTGACCCCGCCGGTGGAGCTGCTGGACGAGTCCGGCACCTCGGACGGCCTGCGCTACCTGGTGTCCTTCGTGTTCGGCATCGCGTTCTTCATGGCCGCCATGACGTTCGGCAGCACCATCGCGCAGAACACCGTGCAGGAGAAGCAGTCCCGCATCGTCGAGATCCTGCTGTCGACCGTCCCGCCGCGGGCGCTGCTCGCCGGCAAGATCCTCGGCAACACGGTGCTCGCCGTCGGCCAGATCGCCGCGATCGCCGCGGTGGCCGTCGTCGGCCTGGTGGTCACCGGCCAGGACGACCTGCTGGGGATGATCGGGGCGCCGGTCGCCTGGTTCGTGCTGTTCTTCCTCGTCGGGTTCGTGCTGCTGGCCGCGCTGTTCGCGTCCGCCGCCTCGCTCGTCTCCCGCGTCGAGGACACCGGCCCGGTGCTCACCCCGGTGATGATGCTCGTGATGATCCCGTACTTCGGCGTCATCTTCTTCAACGACAACGACCTGGTGCTGACGATCATGTCGTACGTGCCGTTCAGCGCCCCGGTCGGGATGCCGGTGCGGCTGTTCCTCGGCGAGGCGTCCTGGTGGGAGCCGCTGGTGTCGCTGGTGATCCTCGCCGGGACCGCGGTCCTCGTGACCGGCATCGGCGCCCGGATCTACGCGCGCTCGGTCCTCCGCACCGGCCGCCGGGTCAAGCTCTCGGAGGCCCTGACGAAGGCGGCCTGACCCCGCCCGGACGACGCGCGCGGCGCCCGCAGGGGGGGGGTGTCCCGCGCGCGTCGTCGCGTCTGGGTGCCGCCGAGATGGCAACTCTCGGCTGTCCGCGGGGCCCTCGACGCAGCCGAGAGTTGCCATCTCGGCGGGTGGGGCGGGCGTCAGGGGGTGTCGAAGGGGGCGACCAGGGTGCGGAGCAGGTCCGCGAGGCGGTCGCGCTCAGGGGCCGGGAGGGACGACAGGAGGTCGCGCTCGATCTCCAGGAGCGTCGACATCGCGGCGTCCACCCGGGTCCGGCCCTCGTCCGTCAGGCTGACCAGCACGCCGCGGCGGTCGTCGGGGGACGGCAGCCGCTCGACCAGCGCGCGGGACGCCAGCCGGTCGATGCGGTTGGTCATGGTCCCGCTGGTCACGAGGGTCTGGGTCAGCAGGGCGCCGGGCGACATCCGGTACGGCGCGCCGGCGCGGCGCAGCGCCGACAGCACGTCGAACTCCCACGGCTCCAGCCCGTGCCGGGCGAACGCCTGCCGGCGGGCCAGGTCCAGGTGGCGGGACAGCCGGGTGACCCGGGACAGCACCGACAGCGGCGCGACGTCCAGGTCCGGGCGTTCGCGGGCCCAGGCCTCCACGATCCGGTCGACCTCGTCCCGGGCCCCGGACGCCTCCGGGTGGGCGGGGGACTCGGCTGCCGACATGCGGGCGAGGGTACTCGACGCCCGGCTCCGCCCCCAGGATTCGAACCCGGACCTCAAGGCTCCAAAGGCCTGCGTGCTGCCGTTACACCAGGGCGGACCGCGGGACCGCAGGCCCCGCGTCGGCCGCCAGTCTGCCAGCCCGCGGCGGGTGCGCGTCGCACGCCCGGAGCGCCTCGGCAGACCCGCGCGGCGCCCGGATTTGCGAGGATGGCCCGATGACCGCCGAGCCCCGCCGCGCGCCGCGGACCACGCGCGCCCGCATGACCGCGACCCAGCGGCGCGCGCAGCTGCTCGAGGTGAGCCGCACGCTGTTCGCCGAGAAGGGCTTCGAGGGCACGTCCGTCGAGGAGATCGCGGCCCGGGCCGAGGTGTCCAAGCCGGTCGTGTACGAGCACTTCGGCGGCAAGGAGGGCATCTACGCCGTCGTCGTCGACCGGGAGATCCAGGCGCTGACCTCCGCCCTGACCTCCGCGCTCGACGAGGGCGGCCACCCCAAGGTGATGGTGGAGCGGTCGGCGCTCGCGCTGCTCGGGTACATCGAGGACTCCGAGGACGGGTTCCGCATCCTGGTCCGCGACTCGCCGGTCGCCCAGGCCACCGGGACGTTCTCCAGCCTGATCGGCGACGTGGCGACCCAGGTGGAGCACCTGCTGGCCAACGAGTTCCGGCGCCGGCACCTCGACCCGCGCACCGCGCCGATCTACGCGCAGATGCTCGTCGGCATGGTCGCGCTCACCGGCCAGTACTGGCTCGACGCGCGCAGCCCGGACAAGGCCGACGTCGCCGCGGCGCTGGTCAACCTGGCCTGGAACGGCCTGTCCGGCCTCGAGCGCCGGCCCCGGCTGACGAGCACGCCCGGGCCGCGCGCCCGGGCCGGGACGGCGCGGGCGGCGCAGGAGGGCGCGAGCGGCGGCGACGCGCCGGGGACCCGCGGCGACGCGCCGGCGCCCCCCGGTGACTGAGCGAGCCGTGCCCGCGGCGCCCCCGCCGCCCGCGCGCGCGACCCTGCCCCGGGGCCTGCGGCGCGCGGACCTCGTGGCCGCAGGCGTCACGTTCGTGCTCGGCGTCGCCGGGCTGCTCGCGCTGCCGGCCCTCGCGGCGATGGAGCCGGCCGAGCCCGACCCGGCGCCGCCGGTCGGGGCACCGGGCTGGTGGCTCGTCGTGGCCGCCCTGGCGGTGCAGGCGGGCGCGGTCGTCGTCGCGCGGGTCGCCCCGCGGTCCGCGCTGCTCGTCGTCGCCGTCGTCCCGCTGCTGGTCGGCGCAGCGGGCGGCGGGACGGCGGTGGCCGCGTCCGGGCTGCTCACGCTGGCCGTGGTCGTCGCGGTCTACCGCGCCGTGGTCGCCGTCCCGCTCGCCCGCGTCCGCGCGGTGCTCGCGGCCGCGGTCGTGCTGCTCGCCGTCGCCTCCGCGCCCGCGGCGGCCGAGGCCGTCGACGCCCCGGAGCGGCCGCTCGTCGTGCTCGCCGCCGTCGCGCAGGCGCTGGCCGTCGTCGCGCTCGGGCTGGTGCCGGCGCTAATCGTGTCGTCCCGCCGCGCCGTGCGGGAGGCGCAGGCCGGCGAGCTGCGCGCCCTCGCCGGGGAGCAGGAGGCCCGCGTCCGCACCGCCCTGGCGGAGCAGCGGACGGCGATGGCCCGCGAGCTGCACGACATCGCCGCGCACCACCTGTCCGGGATCGCGCTGATGGCCTCCGCGATCGACCGGCAGATCGGCACCGACCCCGAGGCCGCGCGGCAGGGGGTGCGGGAGGTGCGGGACCAGAGCCGGGTCGTGCTGGCCGACCTGCGGCGGCTGGTCGGGCTGCTCCGCGAGGACGACGGGGCCGAGACGTCGGCGCTGACGCTCGCGGCGGTGCCGGACCTGGTCGGGGACGGCGTCACCCTGGAGGTGCTGCCGGCCGGCGCCGACCCGGGTGCCGGCGTCGGCCCGCTGGCCCAGCTCGCGGGCTACCGGATGGTGCAGGAGGCGCTGGCGAACGTCCGGGCCCACGCGCCGGACGCTTCGTGCCGCGTGACGGTCGACGCCCGCGCCGCCGACGCCGTGGTCCTGACCGTGCGGAACGGCCCGGCCGGCCGCGACCCGGTACCGTCCGAGCACGGCGGCCACGGCCTGCGCGGGATGCGCGAGCGCGCGGAGCTCGTGGGCGCCGACCTGCGGCACGGGCCGACGCCCGACGGCGGCTGGGAGGTCCGGCTCGTGCTGCCGCGCGAACCCCGACCAGAGGAGGTCGCCCCGTGATCCGGGTGCTCATCGCCGACGACCAGCCCCTGGTCCGCGCCGGCCTGTCCGCGCTGCTCGCGGCCGAGCCGGACGTGGAGGTCGTCGGCGTCGCGGCCGACGGCGACGAGGCGGTCGCGCTCGCCCGCGCCGCCGCACCGGACGTGGCGGTCCTCGACATCCGGATGCCCGGGCGGGACGGGATCAGCGTCGCCCGCGAGCTGTGCGGCCCGGAGGCCGAGCGGCCCGTGCCGGTGCTCGTGCTGACGACGTTCGACCTGGACGACTACGTGTTCGGCGCGCTGGAGGCGGGCGCGTCCGGGTTCCTCCTCAAGGACGCGGAGCCCGAGGAGATCGTCCGGGCGGTGCGGCACGTCGCCGCGGGCCGGGGCACGCTCGACCAGGCGCTCACCCGCCGGGTGCTGCGCGAGTTCGCCGACCGGCGGCGGCTGCAGCCCGTGACCGTCCGGCGCGGCGCGGACGCCCTGACCGCCCGCGAGCAGGACATCCTCCGGCTGCTCGCCCAGGGGATGTCGAACGAGGAGATCGCCGCGGAGCTCGTCGTCGAGGTCTCGACGGTGAAGTCCCACCTCGCCCGGATGATGCCCAAGCTCGGCGTGCGGTCCCGGCTGCAGGCGGTCGTGTGGGCGTACCAGAACCGGGTGGTCACGGTCCCCGACGAGGGGTGACCGGCGGGGCGCCGTCCGCCGCGCGGCGGACCGGTTGCGTCGAAGGGTGCAGGCCCGCGGGTTCCGTCGCAGGCGGCTGGAGCGCGCGGGTGCCGGATTCCTAGCGTCGAGGGGACGCAGCAACCCGACACGAGGAGGCCGCCATGAGCGCCACCGCACCCACCCCGACCAGCCCGGTGGGGCCGACCCCGACCCCGCCGCCCACCGCCGCGGAGCCCGCCGTCCTGCTGGACCGGGTCTACCGCTCCTACCCCGACGGCAGCGGGACGACCGCGGCGCTCGCGGGCGTCTCCCTGGCGCTCGCGCCCGGCTCGTTCACGGCGGTCATGGGGCCGTCCGGCTCGGGCAAGTCGACGCTGCTGAACGTCTCGGCGGGCCTGGACCGGCCGTCGAGCGGGCGGGTCGTCGTCGGCGGGTCCGACCTGACGGCGATGTCCCCCGACGCCGTCACCCGGCTGCGCCGGGACCGGATCGGCTTCGTCTTCCAGGCGTACAACCTGGTGGGCCACCTGACGGTCGCCGAGAACATCGCGCTGCCGCTGCTGCTCGGCGGCCGCGAGCCCGACGCGCACCTGCGCCGCTACCTCGTGGCGGCCGTGGGCCTGGAGGGTCTCGAGGACCGGCTCCCGGGCGAGCTGTCCGGCGGGCAGGCGCAGCGCGTCGCGATCGCCCGCGCGCTGATCACCCGGCCGGCGGTGGTGTTCGCCGACGAGCCGACCGGAGCGCTCGACTCGCACACCGGCGGCCAGGTCCTCGAGGTGCTCCGCTCGACCGCCCAGACCCTGCAGCAGACCCTGGTGCTGGTCACCCACGACGCGCACGTCGCCGCCGCCGCGGACCGCGTGCTGTTCCTCGCCGACGGCCTCATCGCCGGGCACCTCGACGCGCCGACGACCGAGCAGGTCACGGCCCGGATGATCGAGCTGGGCCGGTGAGCGCCGTCGGGGCGATGGCCCGGTCCGCCGTCCGGGTGCACCGCGGGAGCCTGGCGGGCAGCGCGCTGGTCGTGGGGCTCGCCGCCGCGCTGCTCACGGCCACGGGCGTCTGGGTCGAGGCGGGCGTCCGGCTCGCGGCCGGCGCGGCGGACGACCCCGCCGCCTCGATGCTGCTCGCCGTGGCGTCGTCGTTCGCCGGGACCGCGGTGCTCATCGCGCTGCTGGTGGTGGCGTCGACGTTCGCGGGGGCGCTCCGCCCGCGGGCCCGGGAGTTCGCGCTGCTGCGCGCGGTCGGCGCGACGACGGGGCAGGTGCGGCAGATCGTCACCGCGGAGGTGCTGCTGGTGTTCGCGGTCGCCGCGCCGCTCGGGGCCGTGCCGGGGCTGCTGCTGGCGCCGCTGCTGTCCGGGGTGCTGGTGTCCGGCGGGGTGGCACCCGCGGGGTACACGCCGCCGCTGACGCCGTGGCCGGTGCTCGGCGCCCTGGCGCTGCTGGTGCCGACGGCGCTGCTCGGCGCGCGGCTGGCGGGCCGGGAGAGCGCGCGCCTGAGCCCGGCGAGCGCCGTGCAGCAGGCCGCGGTCGAGCCGCGGGGCATCCCGCGGGTGCGCGCCGTGACGGCTGCCGTCCTGGTCGCCGCGGGGCTCGTCGCCGCGCTGGTGCCGTTCGTCCTGCCCGGGATCGCGGGCGCCGCGGCCGCGACGACCTCGGCGATCGTGCTGCTCATCGCGGCCGCGCTGGTCGGGCCGCTGCTGGTCCGGTGGGGCGCGGAGCGCGGGCTGCGGCTCACCCGCGGGTCCCGCGCCGTGCCCACGCTGGCGCTGACCAACGCCCGCGGGTTCTCCCGGCGGCTCACCGGGGCGGTCCTGCCGCTCGCGCTGCTGCTGGCGCTCGGCACCGTGCAGTCCGGGGCGAACGCGGCGCTCGTCGACGCGGCGCAGGAGCAGGTGCGCGACGGCGTGGTCGCCGACGTGGTCGCGCAGGACCCCGGTGCGCCCGCCGGGGTGCCCGAGGACCGGGCCGCGGAGGTCGCCGCGCTGCCCGGGGTCGCTGCCGCCGGCGTGTCCGCCGCGGTGCCCGCGCAGGTCCGGGTCGACGCCGAGGACGAGGACCTGCCGTTCCTCGACGGGCTGTCCTGGGAGCCGGCCGCGCTGCGCACGGTGCCCGCCGGGTCGACGCTGCTCGACCCGGGGGTGCGGTCGGGCTCGCTCGACGACCTGGCCCGCGACGGCACGATCGCGGTGAGCAGCGAGGCCGCGCTCGGCAGCACCGGGCTGGGCGAGCCGGTCGAGGTGCGGGTCGGCGGGGAGTCCGTGGAGTTGACCGTGGTGGCCGTCTACGACCGCGGGCTCGGTCTGGGCGACTACCTGGTGGGTTCCGGGTCGGCCGTCGCGGCGGGGGCCGAGGGCGGCGTGCTGCTGGTCCGGGCCGAGGACCCGGCCGCCGCCGGGGACGTGCGTGCGGCCGTCGCCGCGACCGGGCTCGACGTCACCGACCCCGCGGGCTACGCCCGGACGGTCCGGGACGCGGCGGCGGGGGAGCAGGGGCTGTCGACCGCGCTGCTGCTGGCGCTGCTCGCGTTCGTCGCGGTGGCGGCGGGCAACACGCTGGTGGCCCTCGTCGGCAGCCGGCGCGGGGAGCTCGCGCTGCTGCGCCGCACCGGGGCCACCCGCGCGCAGCTGATCCGGATGGTGGCCGTGGAGTCGGCGCTGATCACCGGGACCGCGGTCGCCGTCGGCCTGGCCGCGGTGCTGCCCGCGCTGCTCGGCGTCGGGCAGGGACTGCTCGGGGTGCCCGTGCCGGTGGTCGACGGGCCGGTGCTGGGCGGGCTGGTGGCCGTCGTCGCGCTCATCGGGCTGATGCTGCCGGTCGGGGCGGCGGTGCGCGCGACGCGCCCCGCCGCGGGCGCGCCCGGCTCCGCCGTGGTGCACCGGGCCCTCGGGTAGCCCGCGGGAGTGGAAGGTCTGGCCGGACACGCCCCGGGCGTGTCCGGCCAGACCTTCCACTCGTCGGTGGGAGCGGGTCAGCCCTCGCCGAGGAGGACCCGCGCCACGTCGGCGTCCAGGCCGGCGCGGACCGCCGCCCGGGCCGACGCCGCGTCCGGGGCGGCCAGCGCGGCGGCGGCCAGCGACCGGCAGGCGTCCAGGGTCAGGGACCGCAGCGCGTACCGGGCGGCGGGCACCCGGCCGGCCGCCATCGACAGGCTGGTGATGCCGAGCCCCGCGAGCACGAGCGCCATCAGCGGGTCGGAGGCCGACTCCCCGCACACGCCCACGGGCTTGCCGACACGCACGCCGGCCGCCGCGGTCGCCGCCACCAGGGACAGCACCGCCGGCTGCCACGGGTCGAGCAGGTCGGCGAGCTCGCCGCGCAGCCGGTCGGCGGCCATCGTGTACTGCGCGAGGTCGTTGGTGCCCAGGGACACGAAGTCGACCTCGGCCAGGATCGCCTCGGCCAGCAGCGCGGCCGCGGGGACCTCGACCATGACGCCGACCTTGACGATGCCCACCTCGCGCGCGGCCGCCGCGAACGCCCGGGCCTCGGCGGGGGTCGCGATCATCGGGGCCATCACCCAGACGTCGGCCTGCCGCTCGGCCGGCAGCGCGCGGACGGCCGCGCCCAGCGCCTCGAGCTGCCGGGACACGATGCCCGGCAGCGACCGGACCAGCCGGTAGCCGCGGACGCCGAGCGCCGGGTTCTCCTCGTCGGCCTGGGTGGCGAACGCCAGCGGCTTGTCGGCCCCCGCGTCGAGCGTGCGGATGACGACCTTGCGGCCGGCGTACGCCTCGATCACCTCGGCGTAGGCCGCGGTCTGGTCCGCGACGGCCGGCTCGGTGCGCGCGTCGAGGAACAGCACCTCGGTGCGGAACAGGCCCACGCCCTCGGTGCCCGCCGCGGCGGCGCGGGCGTCGGCGGGGGTGCCGACGTTGGCCAGCAGGGGAACCGGGTGGCCGTCCGCGGTGGCACCCGGGCCGACCACGGCCGCGACCAGGCGCTCGTCGTCGGCGCGGCGGGCCACCCGCTCGGCGGCCTCGGCGGACGGCGACACCTCGACGGTGCCGGCCGCCGCGTCCACCAGGACGGGCGTGCCGGCGGCGAGCGTCGTGGCGCCCGGGACGCGCACGACGCACGGCAGGCCGAGCTGGCCCGCGACGATCGCCGTGTGGCTGGTCGGGCCGCCGAGCTCCGTGACGATGGCCGCGACCTTCGACAGGTCGAGCGCGGCGGTGTCGGCGGGGGACAGGTCGTCCGCGACGACGACGGCCGGGGCGTCCAGCGCGGCGAGGCCGGGCTCCGGGACGCCGAGCAGCCGGGCGACCGCGCGGTGCCGGACGCTGCGCAGGTCAGTGGCGCGCTCGGCGAGGTCACCGCCGGCGGCGGTGAACACCGCGGCGAAGCCCTCGACGGCCTGGTCGACCGCGGTCGCCGGGCCGGTGCCCGCGTGCACCAGGCGCGCGGCCTCGGCTGCGAGCGCCGGGTCGCCGGCCATCGTGGCGGCGGCCTCGAGCATCTGCCGCAGGTCGGCGTTCGCGGTCGCGGCGGCGCGGGCGCGCAGGTCGTCGCCGACCTCGGCGAGCACGCCGCGGACCCGGGCCTCCCCCTCGGCCGCGTCCGCGGCGGCGGGCTCGTCGGCGGGGACGGCGGGCGGGGCGGCGACCAGGGCGACGGGGGCCAGCGCGACGCCGCGCCCCACGCCGATCCCGGCCAGCACGGTCCCGGCGGCGGGCGCCCCGGCCGGGGACGCGTCGAGGGTGGTCACGCCTGCTCCACGAGGTCCAGGTCGCTCTCCAGCAGGGCGGCCAGCTCGTCCAGCAGGGCCTCGGCGTCGTCGGACGCGGAGCTCAGCTCGACCTGGTCGCCGTGCTGGAGGCGCAGGCCCATGACCGACAGGATGCTCGAGGCGTCCACGCCGGGCTCGCCCTCGCGGCCGATCAGGACGGGGTGGCCGCCCTCGGCGGCCTTGCGGGTGACCAGCGACGCCGGGCGGGCGTGCAGGCCGGTGGCGGTGGCGACTCGTGCTCGACGTCGAGGCATCGGAACTTCCCTTCTCGTCGCACCGGCCGGCGTCGGACGGCGCGCCAGGGCAACAAAAAAGACCTGAGGCGTCCGACGCTCGCCGGTGCCTCAGGTCTTGCCTGAACCGCTCAGTAACAACCCTGGTGCCGTCAGTTGTACGGGGGCGGCGGGCGCGACGTCAAACGCCGCCCGCCGCGCCCCGGCGGACGGGCCCGCCTCACCCCACGAAGATGCAGAACGGGTGGCCCGCCGGGTCGGCGAACACGTACAGGGGCTCGTCGGGGTCGTCGCGGCGGTCGAGGAGCAGGCGCGCCCCGAGGCCCTCCGCCCGGGCGCGCTGCGCGTCGAGCGTCGCGGTGTCGGGCACCGTCATGTCCAGGTGCAGCTGCTGCGGCACCGCCGGGTCCGGCCACGTCGGCGGCGTGATCTCCGGCACCTTCTGGAACGCCAGCGGCCACAGCCCGTCGCCCCGCAGGACCAGCCAGTCGTCGCCCTCCGGGTCCGGCTCACCGGGGGCGGGCGGCTCGTCGCCCGGGCGGTACTCCATGCCCAGCAGCGCGCGGTAGAACTCCGCGAGCCCCCGGGGATCGGTGGTGTCCAGCACCGTCTGCACGACCCGGGGCCGTGCGGCGCCGGGGGCGGTCGCGTCCGTCATGGCGGCTCTCCTCGCGGGGACCGGCGGGCGCCCCGCCGGCGCCCGCGCCGGTCCCATCATGGTGCCGCCCGACCGGACCCGCGACGGCGGGCTCCCCGGCGGCGGTAGAGTGCGTCAGCGCACGACGTCCCCGCCCGGCTCGCCCGTAGGGCGCGCGGGCAGACCTCTCACAGGGAGCACCCACAGGTGACCACCCCCCGCCCCGCCGCGGTCATCGTCCTCGCCGCAGGCGAGGGCACGCGGATGCGATCCGCCACCCCCAAGGTCCTGCACACCCTCGCCGGCCGGTCCATGCTCGGGCACGCGCTCGCGGCAGCCCAGGCCGTCGAGCCGCGGCGCACCGCGGTCGTGGTCCGGCACGAGCGCGAGGCCGTCGCGGCCCACGCCCGCGAGCTCATGCCGCAGGTGCTGGTGGCCGACCAGGACGACGTGCCGGGCACCGGCCGCGCCGTGCAGTGCGCGCTGTCCGTCCTGGACGCCGCCGCGCAGGCCGAGGCCGCGTCGGCCGGCGACCGGCCGGGGGAGGCCGGCTCGGTCTCCGGCGTGCTGGTCGAGGGTCCCGTGGTGGTGCTCGCCGGCGACATCCCGCTGCTCGACGGCGAGACCCTGGGCGAGCTGCTCGCCGCGCACGCCGCCGACGGCAACGCCGTCACCGTGCTGACCACCGAGGTCGCGGACCCCACGGGCTACGGCCGCATCCTGCGGGCCGGCCCCGACGCCCCGGACGCCGGAGACGTCCTCGGCATCGTGGAGGAGAAGGACGCCACCGACGCCCAGCGCGCGATCGCCGAGATCAACTCCTCGGTCTACGTCTTCGACGCCGCCGTGCTGCGCGGCGCGTTCGGCCGGCTCGGCCGCGACAACGCGCAGGGCGAGGTCTACCTGACCGACGTGGTGGCGATCGCCCGCGGCGACGGCGGCCGGGTGCGGGCCCTGCGCACCGACGACCCGGTGCTCGTCGAGGGCGTCAACGACCGCGCCCAGCTCGCGGTGCTCCGCGCCGAGCTCAACCGCCGGGTGCTCGACGGCTGGATGCGCGCGGGCGTGACCGTGGTGGACCCCGCGACCACCTGGGTGGACGTCGACGTCGAGCTCGCGCAGGACGTGACGCTGCTGCCCGGCACCCAGCTGCTCGGCGCGACCTCGGTGGCGACCGGCGCCACGATCGGCCCGGACACCACGCTGCAGGACGTCGAGGTCCACGAGGGCGCCACGGTGATCCGGACGCACGGCTCGCTGGCCGTCGTCGGCGCCGGCGCCACCGTCGGGCCGTTCGCCTACCTGCGCCCCGGCACCGTGCTCGGCGAGCGCGGCAAGATCGGCACGTTCGTGGAGACCAAGAACGCGGAGATCGGCGCCGGGTCCAAGGTGCCGCACCTGTCGTACGTGGGCGACGCGACGATCGGCGTGGAGACGAACATCGGGGCGGCCTCGGTGTTCGTCAACTACGACGGCGTCCGCAAGCACCGCACGACGATCGGCTCGTACGCCCGGACCGGCTCGGACAACATGTTCGTCGCCCCGGTGTCCGTCGGCGACGGCGCCTACACCGGTGCCGGCAGCGTGATCCGGCACGACGTCCCGCCGGGCGCGCTCGCCGTGAGCGCGGGCGCCCAGCGCAACATCGAGGGCTGGGTCGCCCGCTCCCGCCCGGGCACCCCCGCGGCCGACGCCGCCGCCCGCGCCCGCGGCGACGACGCCGAGCTCTCGCCCCAGGCGCGCGCCGAGCGCGAGCGCGCCGGCCAGGCCGCCGGCCCCGCCGCCGGCGTGCACCGCACGCCACCCCCGACCCTGCCGGACCACCCGGTCCCGCTGCCCGACGCCCAGCCCAGCACGGAGGACACCGCACGATGACCGGGATCGTCTCGCAGGACGGTGAGAAGCGGCTCGTCCTGGTCTCGGGCCGCGCGCACCCCGAGCTCGCCGCCGCCGTGGCCAAGAGCCTCGACATCGACCTCCTGCCCACCACGGCGTACGACTTCGCGAACGGCGAGATCTACGTGCGGTTCGCGGAGTCCGTGCGCGGCGCCGACGTGTTCGTGCTGCAGAGCCACGCCGCGCCGATCAACCAGTGGCTGATGGAGCAGTTCCTCATGGTCGACGCGCTCAAGCGCGCCTCGGCCAAGACCATCACCGTGATCGCGCCGTTCTACGGCTACGCCCGGCAGGACAAGAAGCACCGCGGTCGCGAGCCGATCTCGGCCCGCCTCATGGCGGACCTGTTCAAGACGGCGGGCGCGGACCGCCTGATGAGCGTCGACCTGCACGCCGCGCAGATCCAGGGCTTCTTCGACGGCCCGGTGGACCACCTGTGGGCCATGCCGATCCTCACCGAGTACGTGCGGACGCGCGTCGACGTGCAGAACGTCACCGTCGTGTCCCCGGACGCCGGCCGCATCCGCGTCGCCGAGCTGTGGGCGCAGAAGCTCGGCGGCGGCCCGCTCGCCTTCGTGCACAAGTCGCGCGACATCCGGCAGCCGAACAAGACGGTCGCCAACCGCGTCGTCGGCGACGTCGAGGGCCGCACCTGCGTGCTGGTCGACGACCTCATCGACACCGCGGGCACCATCACGGGCGCCGTGCGCGTCCTGAAGGAGGCCGGCGCCAAGGACGTCATCGTCGCGGCGACGCACGGCGTGCTCTCCGACCCGGCCACCGACCGCCTGCAGCAGTGCGGGGCCCGCGAGGTGATCATCACGGACACGCTGCCGATCCCGGACGAGCGCCGGTTCGACGGCCTCACGGTCCTGTCGATCGCGCCGCTCATCGCGCGCGCCATCCGCGAGGTGTTCGACGACGGCTCGGTGACCAGCCTGTTCGACGGCCAGTCCTGACCCGTCGCGCGCCGGCCACCGCCGCGCGACGTCCGAGGCCCGCTCGCCCCGCGCCGGGGGAGCGGGCCTCGGCGCGTCCGGGGGCGTGCGCGGGGCGCGGGGTGCTGCCGGCCCGGTTTCGTGCGGGGCGCGTGCCCGGGTAAGATCGACCAGTTGCCTCGGCGAGGGATGTCGGACGGTCACCGGAGAGACCCGGGTCCGCCGGTCCGTGATCGACAGGGTGGAACGCCTCCGCGTGCCCGTCCCGCGCCCCGCGTCGAGGCCACCACCGCTCGCCATCGCCCTTCTCAGCGCCCCAGGAGTCACCGTGTCCGAGATCAAGCTCGCCGCCACCGCCCGCACCGAGTTCGGCAAGGGCGCCGCGCGCCGCCTGCGCCGTGCGCACCAGATCCCCGCCGTCCTGTACGGGCACGGCACCGAGCCGGTGCACGTCGCCCTGCCGGGCCACGAGACGATGCTCGCGGTCAAGGGCGCGGCGAACGCGCTGTTCGAGATCCAGCTCGACGGCAAGCCGGTCCTGGCCCTGGCCAAGGACGTCCAGCGCGACCCGGTCAAGAACGTCATCGAGCACGTCGACCTGCTGATCGTCCGCCGCGGCGAGAAGGTCACCGTCGAGGTGCCCGTGACGGTCGTGGGCGAGTCGGCCCCCGGCACCATCCACATCGTCGAGACCCAGACGCTGACCCTCGAGGCCGAGGCCACGCACCTGCCCGAGCACGTCGAGGTCTCCATCGAGGGCCTCGAGGCCGGCACCGCGCTGACCGCCGGCGAGCTGACCCTGCCGAAGGGCTCCGTGCTCGAGGGCGACGCCGAGCAGGTCATCGTGACCGTCACGGTCCCGAGCGTCTCCGCCGAGGACCGCGCCGCGGACGAGGCCGAGGCCGCCGAGGCCGCTGCCGCGGAGTGACCCGCACGGCGCGCCGGGTGCGCGCCGACGCCGTCCGGACGCCCGGTACCGTGAGGTGCCGGGCGTCCGGCGTTCCATGAGGTGGACGACGGAGGGAGTGGCGCCGCGATGAGCGACGTCTGGCTGGTGGTCGGGCTGGGGAACCCCGGGCCGCAGTACGCCGGCAACCGGCACAACGTCGGGCAGATGGTGCTCGACGAGCTCGCGCGGCGTGCGCAGGCGTCGTTCGGGTCGAAGGGCGGCGTGCTGTCCCGGCGCCCGCAGGCCGCGACCGCGGAGGTCCGGATCGGCACCCTGCCCGGCGGCGCGCCGGGTCCGCGAGCCGTGCTCGCGAAGCCGACCACGTACATGAACACGTCCGGCGGCCCGGTGGCCGCGCTCGCGCGGTACTACGACGTGCCGCCGGAGCGCGTGGTCATGGTGCACGACGAGCTCGACATCCCGTTCGGGGAGATCAAGCTGAAGATCGGCGGCGGCGAGGGCGGCCACAACGGCCTGCGCGACACCACCAAGGCGCTCGGCACCAAGGACTACCTGCGGGTGCGGGTCGGCATCGGCCGGCCCCCGGGGCGGATGGACGCGGCCGACTTCGTGCTGCGGGACTTCGCCAAGCCGGAGCTCAAGGAGCTGCCGCTGCTGCTGGACGACGCGGCCGACGCCGTCGAGCTGCTCGTGACCGAGGGCCTGGAGCGCGCGCAGCTCCGGTTCCACACCCGGACCGCGTAGCGCCGCCGGCACCGCACGCGACAGAGGCCGCCACCCCGCCGGGGGTGGCGGCCTCTCGCGCGTCCCGGCGGGCGCGGCGCCGAGTGGGTACCCGACACGTCGAGCGAGTCGTCGCCGACTACTCGCTCGACGCGTCGGGTACCCCCTGGGCGAGGGCGCGCCGCGGGTGCGGGCGAGGGCGCGCCGCGGGTGCCCCGGCGACGGGCCGCGCGGCGGTGCCCGGTCCGGACGGCCGGGTGAAAGGGGACGGCCCGCGCCCTCGTGGCCCCCGGGGAGGGGGTCTGGGACGGTGCCGCGTCGGTGCTGGTCACGGGCCTTCGCCCTGGTCACCGGTACCCGCCGCGGGTACTCCGGGAGAGGGCTGTCCGGGTGCGTTCGTGCACGTCAGAGCGACGCCGATCGCCCAAATGGGTGTGAAAGGGGTGAAAACGGACACATAGGGCGGACTGGGGCAAACCCGCTGATATAGCCTCAAGTCACACCAAAGCCGCCCTGGGGGATCCGACATGAGTCTGCTCGACGATCACGACGTCTCGCGCTCCCCGCAGCGCGACGTCGCGGCCCCGGGCACGGCGGCACCGAGCGGCACGGCGGTTCCCACGGGGTCCGTCGAGCGCCCCGCGGAGCAGCCTGCCACGGGCCAGCCCGCCGCCGAGCGCGCCGCGGCCGACCACGCCGCCGAGCGCCGCCGCGACACCCGCGGCCCCCGGCTGTCCTGGGCCTCGGACCGCCCGTTCCACGAGCCGCTCGGCCACGCCGCGCCCTCGGGCTGGCGCGGCTCGCACGCCGCGTACCAGGTCGAGACCCTGGCCCGGGACGTCGTCCTGGCCACCTGCGTGCCCACCCTGCTGCTGTTCCTCATGCACGGGGTGACGCTGCTGCAGCTGTCCTGGGGCCTGATGATCGGGCTGGTGTACGTCGCGTTCGTCGCCGTGGAGCGGGGCTACGACCGCCAGGTGATCGGCGACGGGCACCAGGAGTTCGAGGCGGTGATCCGCGGCGGCGTGCTGACCGCGGCCGCGCTGGCGGTGTTCGCGGTCGGCGCCGACGTGGACGTGCCCCGCACGATCGTGTTCCTCGCGCTCCCGGTGGTCGCGGTGCTGCTGCTCGGCGCCCGCCACCTGGCGCGCCGCTCGCTGCACAAGCGCCGGGCGCAGGGCGAGTCGATGCGCCGCACCCTCGTGGTGGGCGACGCGTCCTCGATCACCCACGTGGTCGACGACCTCAGCGGCCTGCCGCAGTACGGGTACAACATCGCCGGCGTGTGCGTGCCGTCCTTCGACGGCCCGCTGCCCGCGCTGGGCGTCCCGGTGCTCGGCACGGTGTCGGACGTGGTGCAGGTGGCGGTGGACGGCGAGTTCGACGTCGTGATCGTCACCGGCTCGGAGCTCTCCGGGCAGGCGCTGCGCCGGCTGTCCTGGGCGCTGCAGCGCACCGACACCGAGCTCGTCGTCGCCCCGGGCATCGTCGAGGTGTTCGGCCCGCGCGTCACGCTCGAGCCGACCGCCGGCCTGTCCCTCATCCACGTGAACGCCGCGGAGTCCCGCCGGTCCCGGATCCTCGCCAAGCGGGCGTTCGACACGGCGTTCGCGCTCGGCGCCCTGATCCTGCTGTCGCCGGTGCTGGCCGTCACGGCCGTCGCCGTGAAGCTCACCAGCCCCGGCCCGGTGCTGTTCAAGCAGACCCGGGTCGGAAAGGAGGGGCGAGAGTTCTCCATGCTGAAGTTCCGCAGCATGGTGGTCGACGCCGAGGAGCGGCTGGCCGCGCTGCGCGCCGCGAACGAGGCCGACGGCCCGCTGTTCAAGATGGACCGGGACCCGCGGATCACCCGGATCGGCCACTTCCTGCGCAAGCACTCGCTGGACGAGCTCCCGCAGCTGATCAACGTGGTCAAGGGCGAGATGGCACTGGTCGGGCCCCGCCCGCCGCTGCCGTACGAGGTCGCCCAGTACCGGGAGTCCGCCCGTCGCCGCCTGCTCGTGAAGCCGGGCCTGACCGGCCTGTGGCAGATCAGCGGCCGTGCCGACCTCGCGTGGGAGGAGGCGGTGAAGCTGGACCTGCGCTACGTGGAGAACTGGTCCATCGCCTTCGACCTCATGATCCTGTGGCGCACCGTGCACGTCGTCGTGAGCGGCCATGGCGGGCGGTGACGGGGCGGTCGCGCTGGCGCACGACTACGCCACGCAGCGCGGCGGGGCGGAGCGCGTCGCGCTGGTGATGGCGGACGCGTTCCCCGGGGCCCCCCTCTACACGACGCTCTACGACCCGGACGGCACGTTCCCCGAGTTCGGGGCGCTCGACGTCCGCACCAGCCCGCTGGACCGGGTCGGCGTGCTGCGCCGGCACCACCGGCTGGCGCTGCCCCTGCTGGCCCCGGCCGTGGGCGCGACGCCGATCGACGCGGAGGTGCTGCTCGCCTCGTCGACCGGCTGGGCGCACGGCTTCCCGACCACGGGGCGCAAGGTCGTCTACTGCCACGCCCCGGCGCGCTGGCTCTACCAGTCGGACCGGTACCTCGGCCCGGCGCGCGGTGGCGCGGGCGACGCCCCGGGCGGCGGGGCCCAGCGCAGGCTCGCGGCCGCGGCCCTCGGGCTGCTCGCCCCGGCCCTGCGTGCGTGGGACCGCCGCGCGGCGGGCACCGCGGACCGGTACCTGGCCAACTCGACCGTCACCGCGCGGGCGATCCGCGAGGTGTACGGGATCGAGGCGGAGATCGTGCCGCCGCCGCCCGCCATGCTGCCCGGCGGCCCGGAGACGCGGGTCGACGGCGTCGAGCCCGGCTTCCTGCTCTGCGTGGCGCGGCTGCTGCCGTACAAGAACGTGGACGTCGTCGTCGAGGCCGTGCGACGCACCCCGGGTGCCCGGCTGGTCGTGGTCGGCGACGGCCCCGAGCGTGCCGCGCTCGAGCACCGGGTGCGCGACCTGCCCCGCGTGCACCTGGCGGGACGCGTGGACGACGCCCGGCTCCGCTGGCTGTACCGGAACAGCGCGGCCCTGGTCGCCGCCTCGTACGAGGACTACGGCCTGTCCCCGCTGGAGGCCGCCGCCTTCGGCCGCCCGTCCGTCGTGCTGCGCGACGGCGGGTACCTCGACACCGTCCGCGACGGCGTCACCGGGGAGTTCTTCGACGCCCCCGACCCCGACCTGGTGGCCGAGGCCGCCGGGCGCGCGCTGGCCCGCACGTGGGACCCCACGGTGCTGACCGCGCACGCCGACGACTTCGCCGCCGAGCGGTTCGTCGAGCGGCTGCACCGCGTCGTGCGCGAGGAGCGCGCGGCCGGCCGGCCCGACGGCCCCGCCCGGCTCGACCCCGTCCCGACCGAGAGGCGCTCCCGATGACCCTGCAGGACATGTTCCGGACCATCTGGTTCGGCAAGTGGCTGGTGCTGGTGTCCGTGCTCGCCGCCCTCGGCGGCGCGTACCTCTACGTCTCCCGGCAGGAGCCCCAGTACGCCAGCACGGCGACGGTGCAGATCGTCGACGCCGAGACGCTCGCCGCCGCCGGTGTGCGGCTGGAGAGCGACCCGAGCCTGGTGACCAGCGACTCCGTGACCGCGGCCGCCGCGAAGGAGCTCGGCGACCCGGGCCTGGCCGACGGGCTCGCCGCGTCCTCCACCGCCGAGTACGCGACCGACAGCCCGAGCAACGTCATCATCACCGAGACCGGCCCCGACGCGGACGCCACGGTCGACCGGGCCAACGCGATCGCGAAGGCGTACGTCGCCGCGCTCCAGGCGCAGTTCGACGACGACCTCGCGGCGATGCAGGAGCGGCTGAGCAACCTCGCGACCAGCATCGACCAGCAGCAGAAGGCGATCACGGACGCCCGGCGCGCCGCCGCGGCGGCCACGTCGGCGACGAACCCGAACGCCCAGGTGGACCCGGTCGACGGCCTGCTGGAGGCGCAGTACTCGACCACGATGGACCAGTACCAGACGCTGTCCGGCCAGCTCACCCAGGCCCAGCTGCTCGCCTCCCCGGCCACGATCCTGCAGAACGCCGTCGGCAGCGCCCTGGTGAGCCTCCCGGGCAGCCTCGTGTACCTGATCGCCGGCCTCGCGGGTCTGCTCGTCGGCATCGGCCTCGCGGTCGTCCGCCGCGGCCTGGACACCAAGGTGCGCACCTCGGGCCAGGCCCGCCGGTCCGCCGGCGCCCCGGTGCTCGCGCGGCTGTCGGGCACCGGCGCCGCCCTGAAGTCGGCCGAGACCGAGGGCACGCTGCCCGTCGCCCGGCGCGAGGCCACCGCCTACACCCGGTCGATCCGCGAGCTGCGCACCGCCCTGCAGGCGGCGGTCGAGAACGAGTCCGGCAGCGCCGTGATCGTCGTGACCGCGGCCGACGTCGAGACCCCGCGGTCGTTCCTGGCCGCGAACCTGGCGGCGTCCTGGGCGCTGTCCGGCCGGAGCGTCGTCGTCCTGTCCGGCGACCTGCGCCAGCCGCGGCTCAACGCCCTGCTGCCCGCCGACGCCGACGCGCCCGTGCGCCCCGGCCGGGGCGGCGGCCGCGCCCGCACGGCGGTGGTGCCGACCGCGATCCCGCACCTGGCGGTGCACCCCGCGCTGCAGACCGAGCTCGACCCGGCCGACTTCCTCGCCTCCGCCGACGTGCGGGCCCTGGTCGAGCAGCTGCGGGCGACCGCGGACGTCGTCATCATCGACGCCCCGCCCATGCTGGTCGCGGCCGACGCGACCATCCTCGGCTCCTACGCCGACGGCGTGCTGCTCGCGGTGACGCTGGGCCACACCCACGTCGGCGCGGTCGAGGAGTCCGCCGAGCGCCTGCGCGCCGCGAACGCCGCGCTGCTCGGCCTGTCGGTCGACGGCACCACGGAGCGCAGCGAGGCGACCTACGCGGCGACCTACGCCTTCGCCGGGGCCGAGGAGGTCCCCCAGGAGCCGGCGCAGGACGCCGAGGGCGACCGGGCCGGGGACGACCGGGCCGCGGACGACCGGGCGGCGGACGACCGGGCCGGGGACGACCGGGCCGCGGACGCGCCGGCGGAGGACGCCGCGACCGGCGGGGAGCCGGCGGACGGCGCTCAGACGCCCGCCGACCGCGACGCGACCCCGGCCGCGGACGCGCCGGCGGACGCGGAGTCCGAGGTGCCCGCGCCCCGCGCCGACGGCCAGCACCGCGCGGCCGACCGGCCGGCCGAGGCCGCCGAGGCCTCCCCGGACGAGCCGGCGGACGACGCCGCCGCCCGGTCCGGGGAGGACCGCGCGCCGGTCGCCGCCGAGTCGAAGTGACCGCCGTCCCCGCACCGGGCGCCGCACCGCGCCCGGTGCGGGTGGTCGTCCTCGACCACACCGCCCAGCTCGGCGGGGCGGAGCTCGCGCTGCTGCGCACGTGCCGGGCGCTCGACCGGGCCGCGGTCGAGGTGACCGTGGTGCTGTTCGCCGACGGCCCGCTCGCCGGGCGGCTGCGGGACGCCGGGGTCGCGGTGCGCGTGCTGCCGCTGGACCCCCGGATCGCGCAGACCGACCGCGCGGCGGCCGGCCGGTCCGCCCTCGGCGCGGCGCGCTCGGCGGCGGCGACGCTGCCGTTCGTGGCCCGCCTGGCCCGGCTGCTGCGGGACCTGCAGCCCGACGTCGTGCACACGACCTCGCTCAAGGCGGACCTCATCGGCCTGCCCGCCGCCCGGCTCGCCCGCCGCCCCCTGGTCTGGCACGTGCACGACCGGATCGCCGAGGACTACCTGCCGGGCCCGGTCGCCCGGGTCGTCCGCGTGCTCGCCCGGCGCGGGCCGCGGCACGTCGTGGTGAACTCGCAGGCCACCGCCCGCACGCTGCTGCCGCTCCCGCGCGGCTGGACCCTCGCGTACCCCGGCCTCGCCCCCGAGCAGGTGGCCGCCGACCCCGCCGCCCGCCCGGCGCCGGCGAGCCCGGTCGTCGGCCTGGTGGGACGCATCAGCCCGACCAAGGGGCAGCGCGAGTTCGTGGAGGCCGCCGCGCTGCTCGCCGAGCGGTTCCCGGACGCGCGGTTCCGCGTCGTCGGCGCCGCGCTGTTCGAGGAGCAGGCGTACGAGGAGGAGCTGCGCGCCCGGGTCGCCGCGCTCGGGCTGACCGACCGCGTCGAGCTGACCGGCTGGGTGGCCGACCCGGTGGGGGAGATCGACCGGCTGTCCGTGCTGGTGCACGCGTCGCCGGTGCCGGAGCCGTTCGGCCAGGTGGTCGTCGAGGGCATGGCCCGCGGGGTGCCCGTGGTCGCGACCGCGGGCGGCGGCGTGGACGAGATCGCGGTGGCCGGCGACGGCACGCCGCGGTGCCTCGTGGTGCCGCCGCGGGACGTGCCGGCGCTGGCGGACGCGGTCGCGCGGGTGCTCGACCGGCCGGAGGAGGCCGCGGCGCGGGCCGACCGGGCGTGGAAGGACGTGCAGGCGGACTACGCGATCGCCCGCACCGCCGAGCGGCTCACCGCGGTGTGGCGGCGGGCGACTCCCGCACGCGGCTGAGCACCGCCTGCATCTCGCGCACCCGGTCGGACCAGCGCGGCACGTCCGCCGGCGCCGGGCCGATGCCGGCCGGGCGGCCCTCCGCGAGCACCCGCACGACGGCGTCGGCCAGGTTCTGCGGCGAGGCGGTGGTGACCCGGTCGGCGGGCTGGTCCCGGAACCCGGCGACGGGGGTGGCGACGACCGGGCGGCCGACGGCCAGGTACTCGTAGAGCTTGATCGGGTCGAGCGAGTCGGTGAAGCCGTCGACCACGTGTGGCACCAGCAGGACGCCGGCGTGCTGCAGGTACCCGGGCACCAGCGCGGCCGGCCGCGGCCCGAGCACCACCGCGCCCGCCGCGTCCAGCCGGGTCAGGTCCAGCGGGTCGAGCAGCGCCGGGCCGACGAGCACCAGGTGCGCGCCGGTCGCGCGCAGGTGGGTGGCGACGCGCAGGCAGGCCGCCACGTCGAGCCGGTCCGGGTGCATCGTGCCGACGTACACCGCGTACGGCCCGTCCGGCAGGTCGGCGGGGCGGGCCTGCGGCGTGCGGTAGGCGTCGACGTCGACGGCGTTGGTGAGCAGCGTGACCGGGCGGTCGGCGCCCTTGGCCCGGGCCAGCGCCGGGGAGCACACGACCACCTCGGCGCACCGCTCGACCAGCAGCGCCTCGGCCGCCCGCGTGCGCTCGAGCTCGGCGGGCTCGCGGACCGCGCGCAGCCAGTCGTCGGTCACGTCGTACAGCGACCGCCAGCCGGTGGCGCGCAGCACGGCGGCGCCGTCGGGGTCGTTCACCCAGAGCACCGGGTCGGCCATGCCGAGCCGGCGGGCCACCCGGGCCACCGTGCGGGCGCGCCGGTCGTCGCCGGCGGGGTCGAGGCGCCGCGGCAGCCACTTGGTCGGCCGGTACGCCCAGGCGCGGCCCGCGGGCGCGCCGTCGTCCGGGCCGAGCCGGCGCAGCCGCCGGCCGAGCGTGGGGGAGGCGCCGCGGCGCAGGTCGTGCAGGTGGTCGACCGGGGGCTCGACGAACAGCACGCGCAGGCCGGGGTCGGTGGCGAGCAGGCCGGCCACCAGGTGCTGGTTGCGGCGCCACACCTCGTCCCACGGCTCGAGGGAGAGGACGACGAGGTCGCGGCGGTCGTCGCCCGGACGGGCGGGGGCGGCGACCGCCGGCCTCCCGGGGGCCGCGGACGGCCCCGCGTCGTCCCGGGTCCGGGCGCTCACGGGGTCACCCCCGCCGACGGGGCGGCCGACGTCGACGGGGCGGCGGGCGAGCCCGGCCCGAGCGGCGCGCCGAGCACCGCCGCGTACACCGCCGCGATGCCGTCCGCGTGCGCCTCCGGCCCGAACCGTCGCTGCTGCAGCGCCCGGAGCTCCTCGCCGTACGCCGCGCGCCGCTCGGGGTCGCGCGCGAGCCGGGCCAGCGCGGCCCCGGCGGCCGCCACGTCGTCCGGCGGCACGAGAACCGCGCCGTCCGCGGCCCCGACGGTCTCGCGGTGCCCGCCGCCGCGGCCCGCGACCACGGGGGTGCCGTGGGCCATCGCCTCGACGACCGACAGCCCGTACGGCTCGTCGCCGCGCGGCGCGAAGAAGATCCCGGCGGTGGCCAGCAGGGCCGGCATGTCGGCCCGCATCCCCAGGAACCGGACCGACCCGCCGAGGCCGAGCGACCCCGCGAGCGCCTCCAGCTCCGGCCGCAGGGCGCCGTCGCCCGCGAGGTGCAGCTCCCACCCGTCGGCGGCCAGCCCGGAGGCGGCCCACATCCGCAGTGCGACGTCGGTGCGCTTCTCGGCCTCGAGCCGCTGCGCCATCAGCACCACCCGGCGGCGCTCGGGTTCCGCGCCGGTGCGCGGCACGGTGGGGACGCCGGGGTGCACGACGGTCGAGGGGCCCTCGACCCGGTCGGCGACGTACGCGCTGATCGCGACCTGGGCGGCGATGCGCGGCGCGACGAACCGGCCGACCGCGCGGCCCACCGCCGACGACCCGCGGCGGTCCGCGAAGTGCCGGGTGGCGACCACGGGGGCCCGGGCGGCGGCGGTCGCGGCCAGCTCGGCGGCCGTCATGTGCGCGTGCACCAGCCGGGCGTCCACGCGGCGCAGCCCGGCCGCGGCCCGCAGCGGGGTCGGCGCGGCCGCCCACCGCACCCCGGAGCCGGCGAGCTCGGCGGGCATCCGGTCGGCCGCGCCGCCGAGCACCTGCACCCGCAGGCCCCGCGCGTCCTGGGTGCGGGCGAGCGTCGTGACGTACCGCTCGACCCCGGCGAAGGCGTCGGTGCACACCACGTGCACGACGTCGACCGGCGCGGCGGTCACGAGCGCTCCCGGTGGCCGACGGGCAGCGGGCCGCGCCGGCGGCGGGGGCGGCCGCCCACGACGGCCTCGCGCAGGTGCCGGGCGCGCCGGCCCGCGGGCCGCCCCGCGGGCCGAGCGCGGCGGGGGCGTCCTCCTCCTCGCCGGAGCGCTGCGCGTGCGCCTGGGCGCCGAGGCAGATGCCCGCGATGACGAACGGGATCGACACCTGGGCCGCCACCCAGAACAGGTCGAACTGCCCCTGCACGAACCGCATGAGCACGAGGACGAACGCGAGGGTGCCGTACCGGGAGTCGACCCGCCACAGGATGACGAGGATCGCCAGGAACATCACCAGGAAGCCGACCAGGCCGACGACCCCGCCGGAGGACAGCATCTCGAACTCGGCGTTCGGCGGCTGGAAGTTCTCCTCGAACCGGTCGGTGTACCACCAGCGCAGGCCGGCGCCGAACCAGGGGTACTCCTGCCAGATCAGCAGCGACTGCCGGAACCAGATGAGCCGCTGGTAGGCCGAGTTGTACTGGTTGCCGGACTCGAGCTGGTCCTGCACCAGCGTCCCGATGACGACGGCGGCGCCGGCGATCGCCAGCAGCACGATCTTCGACCGGTGCCGGTGGGGGTCGGGCCGCAGCGCGACGACCGCGATCGCCACCGCGAGGCCGATCAGCGCCTGCCGCGACTGCGCGACGAGGATCCCGGCGAGGAACAGCCCGAACAGCGCGAGGCAGACCAGGTCGTTCCACCGCAGCCAGCGCGGCCGGGCGTAGACGATGATCGCCGCGAACGCGAGCACGCACCCGATGTAGTTCTTGTGCATGAGCAGCGGCTCGTTGAGGTACACCGGCCCGGTGTTGCCCGACGCGAGGTTCACCGCGAACTGCGCGAGGGCGGCCAGCGCCACGACGACCGACCCCCCGACGTACAGGCCCAGCGCGAGCCGGGCGTGCCCGGCCGCCCCGATCGCCCAGCCGACCAGGAGCGCCCCGCCGACCAGCAGCCACTCGTGGAACCACTCGACCGCGTTCGCCGCGTACGGGTTCGCGATCACGGTGAACAGCACCGTGGCCTGGTAGAACGCCGAGGCCCACAGCACGTTCCGCATCGGGCGGGTCAGCGGGCGCCGGCAGAACAGCAGGGCCGGCCAGAACGCGGCGAACAGCACGAAGTCCGACACCGACAGCGCCCCGCCGACCCGGTTCACCAGCAGCAGCAGCGGCATGCCGAGCACCGGCAGCGCCATCGGCATCCGCAGCGTGAGGCCGACGACGAGCACGGCCGCCGCGACACCGAGCGCGAGCAGCGGCTGGGTGGAGGTGACCGCGGCGACCACCAGGCCGACGGCGACCAGGCCGCCGCCGGCGAGCGCGCGGCGGCCGGCGGTGGTCGCGGGGAGCCGCTCGGCGACGGCGCCGCCGAGGGCGGTCCGGTGCGGGCGGACGCCGGGGGCG
>NZ_JAKRMS010000250.1 GCF_022346185.1 Cellulomonas sp. ACRRI
GCGCTCCGGGGGGCAGCGGCGTCGTCGCGGGGGCGGCGCGGCTGGCGTGCGCCGCGGTGCCGGCGGCCGCCGCCGCGGCGGCGGTGCGCGCCCCGGCGGGCGTGGGCTCGGGGTCGAGCAGGGCGTCGCGGACGATCCGGCGCGGGTCGTACTTGCGCGGGTCGAGCGCGGCCCAGTCGATGTCCTTGACGTCGTCGCCCAGCTCCTCGTCCACCCGCTGGCGGGCGTCCGCGAGGAAGTGCCGGGCCTGCTTGGTCAGCCGGGCCAGCTGCTCGGCGTACCCGGGGAGCCGGGTGGGGCCGATGACGATCACGGCCACGACCAGGATCACGAGGAGCTCGCCGCCGTTGATCCCGAACACGCGCCCCAGGCTACCGTCCGGGGCGCCCCCCACCTAGCGGTCGCGCGGCCGGGCCCCGGGCGGCCCCGGGTCAGCCCTGGGCGGACTCGTCGAGGACGACGCGCACGTCCCGCTCCGCGCCGTCGGCCGCGCGCACCCGCAGGGTCACGGCGTCCCCGGGCGTCCGCGCGCGGATCGCGACCACGAGCTCGTCCGACGCCGTGACCGGCCGGCCGTCGATCGCGAGGATGACGTCCCCCGCCCGGATGCCCGCGCGCTCCGCGGGACCGCCCGGGGTCACGGGCTGCTGCCCGCCCTGCGGCTCGGCCGAGACCTGCACGCCCTCCCCCGCGTACGACCCGTCGAGCAGCACGCCGATCACCGGGTAGGTGGCGACGCCGGTCTCGATGAGCTGCTCGGCCGTGCGCCGCGCCTGGTTGGAGGGGATGGCGAACCCGAGGCCGATGCTGCCGCCGCTGGTGGCCGAGGCGCCCGGCGGCTGGGCGATCGCCGAGTTGATCCCGACCACCTCGCCGGCGGCGTTCACCAGGGGCCCGCCGGAGTTGCCGGGGTTGATCGCGGCGTCGGTCTGGATCGCGTTGATGAAGGCCGTGTCCTCGGCGCCCTCGCCCGCGGCGACCGGGCGGTTGAGCGCGCTGACGATGCCGGTGGTCACGGTGCCGGCCAGGCCCAGCGGCGCGCCGATCGCGACCACCGGGTCGCCGACCTGCACCTGGTCCGAGTCGCCCAGCACCAGCGGGGTCAGCCCCTCGGCCTCGACCTTCACGACGGCGAGGTCGTAGTCGGACGTGCTGCCGACGATCGTCCCGGGCAGCTGGGAGCCGTCCGCGAGCAGCACGACGATCGACGAGCCCGCGCCGGCCGCACCCGCGACCACGTGGTGGTTCGTGAGGATGTATCCGTCCTGCCGGAGCACGAGACCCGACCCGGTGGACCCCCCGGACGCGGACGACACCTCGATGGACACGACGGACGGCAGCACCGCGGCGGCGATGCCGGCGACGCTGTCCGGTGCGCGGTCGCCCGAGCCGGTGCCCACGGCGGCGGGCAGGCCGGCGTCCGCGAGGTGCGCGTCGTCGCGGTCGAGCCGCGCGCCGAGGACGCCGCCGAGCAGCCCCGCGCCGAAGGCCGCCACCACGAGCCCGGCGACGACGCCGAGCGGCAGCCGGCGGCCGCGCCCGCGTCGGCGGCCCCGGGCCGGGACGCCGAGGTCGGGCATCGGGGGCGGCAGGACGCCGGGCGGCAGGAGCGCGGGCGCGGGGGCCGCGGCCGGGTCGGTCGGCAGCGGCGCCGCCGCAGCCCCCGTCCGGGTGGGGCTCGCCGGCCCCCTGGGGCGCGCC
>NZ_JAKRMS010000251.1 GCF_022346185.1 Cellulomonas sp. ACRRI
CTGCCGGGGGCGTGGCCGGGCGGTGCGTCGGGACCCGGGGTGGTGCGGGACGTGGTGGACGTCGCCGGTGCCGTCGCGGCGTTCGCGCAGCCGGTGCTCGTGGCGGTCTGGGTGCTGTCGGTCCCGTGGAGCAGGGGGCACCGGGGGCTCTCGTACGCGCTCACCGGGGCCGGGCTCGCGGACGCGCGGGACACCGGTGCCGGGTCGGCGGCGCCCGAGGGGCTCGCGCGGGACCGGGTCGGCTGACCGCGGTCGTCCTCAGCCGGCGAGGGCCTTCGGCAGCGCGATCGCCGGGTCGGTCGCTCGCGCCCGGTCCAGCACCGGCAGCGCCGCGCCCGCGAGCAGCCGCCGCGCCCCGCCGACGTCGCGCGGCCGGTCGACCGCGAACACCGCCGTCAGCGTGCCGGCCGCACCGCCGCCCGGGGCGAACCACAGCGCCGTCCAGCCGTCGTCGCCGGCCGGGTCGCCGCGCAGCGCGACCTCGTCGTCCTCCCCGGGCAGGCCGTAGAGGGCGAGCTCGTGCCCGAGCTGCGTCGAGAACACGTACGGCGCGAGGTCGGACTCGACCGCCTCGCGGCCGAGCAGCCCCGCCACCGCCACCGCCGGGCCGCGCAGCGCGGCGTCCCAGTGCCCGCCCGGCACCCAGCCGTGCCGCGCCGACCGGCGCCGGGCCGCGTCGCCGACGACCCGCACCCGCCACGAGCCGCCGACCGGGGCGTGGTGCTCGTCCACGAGCACCGACCCGTCCGGCGCCAGCGGCAGCGCGCCGGCCAGCCAGCCCGTCGCGGGCCGGGCGCCGACGGCGGCGAGCACCGCGTCCGCCGGCAGCACCGCGCCGTCGCCGAGCCGCACGGCGCCGGGCTCGACCGCCGCGACCCGCACGCCGGTGCGGAGCCGCACGCCGGCCCGGGCGAACCACGGGGCGGTGAGCGCGCCGACCTCCGCGCCGAGCGCCGTCATCAGCGGGGCCCGGCGCGCCTCGACCACGGTGACGTCCACGCCGGCCGCCGCCGCGACCGTCGCCACCTCGGCGCCGACCCAGCCCGCGCCGACGACGACCAGCCGGCGGGGAGCGGGGGCGTCGCCCGCCGGCCCGTCGCCGGGCGCGAGCCCGTGCGGGAACCCGAGCGCAGCCCGCAGCCGCTCGGCGTCCGCCGCGGTGTGCAGCGTCAGCGCGCCCTCCCACGCGGCCGGCCGGACCGCGGCGGACCCGGTCGCGACGACCACCGCGTCCGCGGCGACCTCGCCGTCCGCGGTGCCGACCCGCACGCCCCCGTCGTCCACCGCGAGGCCCGCGGCCGGGCTGCCGAGCCGCACGTCGTCGGCGGCGGCGAGCGCGTCGGCGCCGAGCTCGTCGGACAGCCACGCGGGTGCCGGGCGGTCGAGCAGGTGCTTCGACAGCGGTGGCCGGTCGTACGGGGCGACGCCCTCCGCGCCGAGCAGCGTCACCCGGCCGTCGAAGCCCTGGGCCCGCAGCTCCAGGACCGTGCGGGCCCCCGCGATGCCGGCGCCGACCACCACGACGGAGCGTGGCGCGGGCGGGCGGGGCGTCCCCGCGCCGCGGTCGGGACGGGCGGCGGCGGGTCCGGCTGCAGGCACCCGGCCACCGTAACCTGCACCGACGCGCCGCCGCGGCCCCGCGCCGCCCCCGCGCC
>NZ_JAKRMS010000252.1 GCF_022346185.1 Cellulomonas sp. ACRRI
CGCCGACCCCGTGGACCCGCCGTCGGACGACACCGACCAGCCCCAGACCCAGGACGGCGAGGACGACACCGCGCTCGCGCTCTGGCAGCGGGTGGCCCTCGGCGTCGCCGCCGGCTCCGGGCTGCTGCTGGTGCTGCTCGCGCCGTTCCTGGTGATCGCCGCCCTCAAGGCGCGACGCCGTCGGCGGCGCCGGCGCGACCCGGTGCCGGTCAACCGCGTCGTCGGCGGCTGGCAGGAGGTGCTCGACCTCGCGACCGACCTGCGCCGCGACGTCGACCCGGTCGCCACCCGGCGCGAGGGCGCGCGCGCCCTGGACCGGGCGTTCACGACGCCGCCTGCGCCCGAGGAGGGCCGCCGTCGCCGGAGGGCGCCCCGTGCGCCGGCCGCCCCGACCCCGGCCGGGGCCGAGGCGGGCGCGGCGGTGGTCGCGCTCGCGCACCGCGCCGACGCGGCGGTCTTCGGCGCCGCCGCGCCCACGACGGCCGACGCCCGGGAGTACTGGGCGGACGTCGACCGCACCCTCGCCTCGATGCGCGCGGCGACCCCGCGCAAGGAGCGCTGGCGCGGGCGGGTGGCGACCCGGTCGCTGCGCCGCTCGGAGCGGCGCAGAGCGGCCGCGGCGGCCGACCGGGCGCGCCGGAGCGTGCCCGACGGGCGGGAGAAGCGGGGACGCGGGGGACGACGGGCACGACGAGCGGACGGAGCGGACGGATGAGCAGCACCACCGGCGGCGTGGTCCCGCCCGGCGCACCCCCGGCGCCCGTCGGGCGGCGCGTCGCGGCGTACCTGGTCGACGCCGCGCTGACCGCCGTCGCCGCGGCGCCGCTGTGGTTCGCCTGGGCCCCGGCGTTCGCGGCCACGGTGCGCGCGGCGTCGGCCCCGGGGTCCGCGACCGTGGCCGAGCCCGCGGCGCCGTCGGGCGTGCTGCTCGCGGTCGGTGCCGTGCTGCTCGCCGCCTGGGGCGTCGCCCAGTGGGTCTGGAACGGCACCCGGGGGTGGACCGTCGGGCGCCGCCTGCTCGGCCTGCGCCTCGTGGACGTCCGCACCGGGCGACCGGTCGGCCTCGGGCGCGCGTTCGTGCGCGCCCTGATCGTCGCGCTGGGGTCGCTCGCGTGCGGGGTGGGCCAGCTGGTCGTGCTGCTGTCGCCCCTGTTCGACTCGACCGGTCGCCGGCGCGGCTGGCACGACCGGGTGGCGGAGGCGGTGGTCGTCGACGTGCGCGGCCTCGTGCCCGCGCGGCGTGTCGCCGCCTGGGCCGACAAGCCGGCGCGCGCGGAAGGTGCGGCGGGCGCGACCGCCGCGACCGGGTCCGCGGCGGCGCCGGACGACGCACCCGCGTGGGCGGGCGTCCCGCACCCGGCCGCACCGCGTGACGCGGTCGCGGTCGACCCCGGCGACCGGACGGCCACCGGTCCCACCCCGTCGGAGCCGACGCGGACCCGGTGGAGCGCCCTCGCCGCCGACCGCCGGCTCGACGCCCCTGACCTCGTGCTGCCGCCGCTGGGCACGCCGGGCCTCGGCCCCGACCTGGACACCCGCCAGATCCCGGTCGTCCCGGCCGCCGTCGTCCCCGCGCACCCCGCGGCCCCCGTCCCGCTCGCGCCGGGCCCGCAGCCGGCGCGGCGGCGGGGCCCGGCGTCGTCGCGCAG
>NZ_JAKRMS010000253.1 GCF_022346185.1 Cellulomonas sp. ACRRI
AAAAGTATGAGTGGTGAAGTTGTCGGCTTATTAGTACCGGTCAGCTGCGAGGGTCTTTCGTCCCCTCTTCCACATCCGGCCTATCTACCCGGTGGTCTAGCCGGGAGCCTCTCGGGGCAAGCCCCGTGGAAACCTCATCTTGAAGCAGGCTTCCCGCTTAGATGCTTTCAGCGGTTATCCCTTCCGAACGTAGCCAACCAGCCGTGCTCCTGGCGGAACAACTGGCACACCAGAGGTTCGTCCGTCCCGGTCCTCTCGTACTAGGGACAGCCCTTCTCAAGTTTCCTGCGCGCGCAGCGGATAGGGACCGAACTGTCTCACGACGTTCTAAACCCAGCTCGCGTACCGCTTTAATGGGCGAACAGCCCAACCCTTGGGACCTACTCCAGCCCCAGGATGCGACGAGCCGACATCGAGGTGCCAAACCATGCCGTCGATATGGACTCTTGGGCAAGATCAGCCTGTTATCCCCGGGGTACCTTTTATCCGTTGAGCGACGGCGCTTCCACAAGCCACCGCCGGATCACTAGTTCCGACTTTCGTCCCTGCTCGACCTGTCAGTCTCACAGTCAAGCTCCCTTGTGCACTTGCACTCGCCACCTGATTGCCAACCAGGCTGAGGGAACCTTTGAGCGCCTCCGTTACATTTTAGGAGGCAACCGCCCCAGTTAAACTACCCACCAGGCACTGTCCCTGATCCGGATCACGGACCGAGGTTAGATGTCCAGAGCGACCAGAGTGGTATTTCAACGTTGACTCCACCGACACTGGCGTGCCGGCTTCACAGTCTCCCACCTATCCTACACAAGCCGCACCGAACACCAATACCAAGCTATAGTAAAGGTCCCGGGGTCTTTCCGTCCTGCTGCGCGTAACGAGCATCTTTACTCGTAGTGCAATTTCGCCGAGTTCGCGGTTGAGACAGCGGAGAAGTCGTTACGCCATTCGTGCAGGTCGGAACTTACCCGACAAGGAATTTCGCTACCTTAGGATGGTTATAGTTACCACCGCCGTTTACTGGGGCTTAAATTCTGAGCTTCGCCTTGCGGCTGACCCGTCCTCTTAACCTTCCAGCACCGGGCAGGCGTCAGTCCGTATACATCGTCTTGCGACTTCGCACGGACCTGTGTTTTTAGTAAACAGTCGCTTCTCCCTGGTCTCTGCGGCCCTCCACGCTTCCCGGGCAAGCCGGTACACGCTTCAGGCCCCCCTTCTCCCGAAGTTACGGGGGCATTTTGCCGAGTTCCTTAACCACGATTATCTCGATCGCCTTGGTATTCTCTACCTGACCACCTGAGTCGGTTTAGGGTACGGGCGGCTAGAACCTCGCGTCGAAGCTTTTCTTGGCAGCATAGGATCACCCTCTTCCAGCATACGCTGTCACCATCGGCTCTCAGGCTTGATGAGTGGCGGATTTGCCTACCACTCGCCCTACGACCTTGGACGTGGACTACCATCGCCACGCCGGGCTACCTTCCTGCGTCACTCCTGTTAA
>NZ_JAKRMS010000254.1 GCF_022346185.1 Cellulomonas sp. ACRRI
GCGGTGGGGCCGTCGGCGGGGACCGCGGGGACCGCGGGCTCCGCGGGCGGCTCGGCGGGCGGCTCGGCGGGCGGCTCGGCGGGCGGGAGCGGGCGACCGAGGAGCAGCTCCAGGCGGGCCCGCGCGCGCCGCCCGGTGGCACCCGGCGGGACGGGCACGGCCAGGGCGGCGTCGGGCTCGCCGCACGCGAGGCCGAGGTAGCGCGCGTACCACTCGTCGACGGCGCCGGTCCCGTCGGTCGCGGGGCGCTCGCGCGCCGCGGCGACCACCTCCTCGACGTCCGCACGGCCGGCCCCGGCCTGCGTCATCGCGTCGAGGAGGCGCACCGTCGTCGCCGGGGTCGGCTCGTGCTGCCACTCCGCCCGGCGGACGGCGAGCCGGATGCCTGCCGCGTGCCGCAGCCTGCGGCCCAGCACCGCGACCCCCTCGCGCGACGCCGCCCACCCCGTCACCGTCACCCCGGCCGGCGCGTCGGCCGCGGCGCTCGGCACGACGCCGAGCGCCTGCTCGACCCGGTCGCGCGCCCGCAGCTCCTCGACCCGGTTCCGCGACGCCACCAGGTGCTCCGCGACGAGCGGCGGGACGACCACCACCTCCGTCCGGTCCCCGGACTCGACCAGCCGGACCACCCCCGCGTCCTCGAGCGCGGCCAGCTCGTCCCAGCCGAGCACGCGCCGGACCACGTCGGGGCTCGCCGGGCCCAGCGTGGCCAGCACCCCCAGCGCCGACCGCGCCTCCCCGCCCAGCCGCTCCAGCAGCTGGTCCACCACGGTCTCCAGGCCCGGAGTGCGCAGATCCGCGACCGCCGTCCACGCGCCGCCCGCCTCGACCAGCCGGCCGGCCCGGCGCGCGCCCGAGACGATCGCCCGCGCCACGCCCGGCAGGCCGGCCGACAGCGCGTAGACGCGGGCCGCCGCGTCGGGCGCCGCCGGGGCGCCGAGCTCCTCGGCCAGCACCGCCAGGAGGTCGTCGAACCGCAGCGGCGGCACCGCGAGCGCCGCGACGGGCACCTCCCCGGCGGCACGCAGGGCGGCGAGCCGGCTGCCCCGGTCCGGCCGCGAGGTGAGCAGCGGCCGGGCGGCGGTCCGGTCGACGACCGTCGCGAGCACCGCGCGCGTCTCCTCGTCCAGCAGATCCGCGCGCCGCGCGAGCAGCACCGCGCGCCCGGTCCCGACCGCCTCCTGCACGCGGGACACCGCGAGCGCGAGCGGCTCCCCCGACGCAGGGCGTGCCGCCGGACCCGCGAGGGACAGCGCCCCGAGCGGCCGGCCGCGCACGCCCGGCCGACCGGGCACCCGGACCACCTGCCACCCGTCCTCGGCAAGCACACCCGCGGCGCGCTCGGCCAGCGCCCCGGCGCCTGCGCCCGCGACCCCCGTCAGCAGGACCCCGGTCCCGGGCCGCAGCGCGTCCAGGACCTGGCCGACCACGTCGTCGTTCCAGGACTCCCCCTGCACGCGCACCACGCTACCGAGGCCGGCCCC
>NZ_JAKRMS010000255.1 GCF_022346185.1 Cellulomonas sp. ACRRI
CTCCCCGCACGTCCCACCCGGAAGGACCCGCATGTTCACCTCCGAGCAGGAGCTCGAGGACCGGCTCACCACCCCGTCGGCCGCCCTGGTCGCCGACCTGGCCCGCGGCGCCGGTGACCTGGTCATCCTCGGCGCCGGCGGCAAGATGGGCCCCACGCTCGCCGTGCTCGCCCGGCGCGCCCTCGACGCGGCCGGGCGCGACGGCGACGCGGTGCACGCCGTCTCGCGGTGGTCCGACCGCGCCCAGGCCGACCGGCTGCGTGCCGCGGGCGTCCGGGTGGTCACGGCCGACCTGCTCGGCGACGACGACCCCGCGGCGCTGCCGGACGGCGCGGATGTGCTGTTCATGGTGGGGGCGAAGTTCGGCGCGGCGGCGGCGCCGTCCTGGGCGTGGGCCGTGAACGCGGCGCTGCCGGACCGCGTGGCGCGCCGGTACCGGGACAGCCGGATCACGGCGTTCTCCACGGGGAACGTCTACCCGCTGGTGCCGGTGGGCAGCCAGGGCGCCGCCGAGGACCACCCGGTCGGGCCGGTCGGCGAGTACGCGATGTCCTGCCTGGGCCGGGAGCGGGTGTTCGCGCACGGCGCCCTGACCCGGGGCACGCCGGTGTCGCTGATCCGGCTCAACTACGCCGTCGACCTGCGGTACGGCGTGCTCTACGACATCGCCTCGACGATCCTCGCCGGCGAGCCGGTCGACCTCACCACCGGCCACGTGAACGTGGTGTGGCAGGGGTACGCGAACGAGGTCACGCTGCGCGCCACGGCGCACGCGTCGCCCGACGTGTTCACGCTCAACCTCACCGGGCCGGAGGTGCTGCCGGTCGAGCGGGTCGCCCGCCGGCTCGCCGCGGGCCTCGGGCGAGACGTCGCGTTCACGGGCGCGCCGGCCGGCACGGCGCTGCTCAACGACGCCACCCGGTGCCTCGACCTGTTCGGCTACCCCGAGGTCACCGCGGGCACGCTCGTCGACTGGCAGGCGCAGTGGCTCGCGGCCGGCCTGCCGACCAGCGGGAAGCCCACCAAGTGGGCCGTCCGGGACGGGCGGTTCTGATGGCCGCGCCCGCGCTGCCGTGCGACGTCGCGGCCCTGCTCCGCGCCGGGACGGTGATCCCGGCGCACCCGCTCGCGCTCACCGAGGACCGGCGGCTCGACGAGCGGCACCAGCGCGCGCTGACCCGGTACTACGCCGCGGCCGGGGCGGGCGGCGTCGCCGTCGGGGTGCACACCACGCAGTTCGAGATCCGGGACGTCGGCCTGTACGAGCCGGTGCTCGCGCTCGCGGCCGACACCCTGGACGGCGCGCTCGCCGCGGACCCGCGGCCCTTCGTCCGGGTCGCCGGCGTCGCGGGGCCGACCGCCCAGGCGGTGGCCGAGGCCGAGGTCGCCGCGTCGCTCGGCTACCACGCGGTGCTGCTGAGC
>NZ_JAKRMS010000256.1 GCF_022346185.1 Cellulomonas sp. ACRRI
GGGCTGGGGCGGCGTGAACGCCCGCCCCAGCCCCAGGTCGACCCGCCCCGGGTGCAGCGCGGCGATCGTGCCGAACTGCTCCGCGGCGACCAGCGGGCTCGTGGTGCTGAGCAGCACCGCCCCGGACCCGACGCGGATCCGCTCCGTGCGGGCCGCGACCGCCGCGGCGAGCACCGCGGGCGACGCCGAGCCGACGCCGGGCGACAGGTGGTGCTCGGCGTACCAGACGCGGCGGTAGCCGAGCCGGTCGAGGTCGACGGCCAGGTCGACGGCCGCCCGCACGGCCTCGGTGCCGGTGCCGCCGGCGGGCACGACCGCGAGGTCGAGCACGGACAGCGGGACGCGGGGGTTCTCGGGCATGGGTTCTCCTCCTCGGGTGCGGGCGGGCCGTCGGCGCTCAGGACGTCTTCGGCAGGCCCGGCGGGTTCGTCTCGGGTGCGTCGACGGCCTCGTCCTCCAGGCCCCAGCGCTCGAGCACCTGCTGGTACGACCCGTCGTCGAACGCGCCCTGCAGCGCGGCGGTCACGGCGTCGGCCCAGCCGCTGCCCTTGAGCGTGGTGACCGCGATCTGCGCGGTGTCCGGCCAGCCGCCGTTGAGCGTGCCGACGACGGTGAAGTCCTGCGGCGAGACCTTGGCCTTGTAGGCGGCGGTGGCGTTCGGGCCGAACGAGGCGTCGATGCGGCCGGACTGCAGCGCGAGGATGGTGTCGCCGTCGTTCTCGAAGTACTCCACCTGCACGGGGTCGAGGCCGGCGGCCTGGTTCTCCTCGTCCCAGGCGAGCAGGATCTTCTCCTGGTTGGTGCCCGACCCGACGGCCACGGTGAGGCCGGCGATGTCGGCCGGCTCGTCGATCGCGGTGATGTCGCTCCCGGCCTTGACCAGCCAGCCGAGCTCGTCGTCCCGGTAGGACGAGAAGTCGAACAGCTCCTTGCGCTCCTCGGTCACGGTGACGTTGGAGATCGTGGCGTCCACGTCGCCGGACTGGACGGCGAGCGGCCAGTCGGCCCAGGCCTTCACCTGGAGGTCGAGGTCCTTGCCGAGCGCGTCGGCGACGAGCTGCGCGATGTCGGTCTCGTTGCCGATCGGGGTGGCGTCGTCGTCGGCGAGGAACGCCAGCGGCGCGACGTAGGCGCTCACCGCGACGGTGAACGTGTCCTGCTCCGCGAGCTCGGGCGGCAGCAGGGCGATCGCGGCCGGGTTCTCCGCGGTGTGGATCCGGTCCTGCTCCGGGCTGGTGTCCACCTCGAGGCCGGCGGCCGCCGCGGCCTCCTGGAGGTCGCCGCCGCCGGCCTCGGCCGCGTCGGACGTCCCGCCGCAGGCCGCGAGCAGGGCGAGGACGGGCACGAGCGCCAGGGCGGCGTGCGGGCGGCGGCGGGAGC
>NZ_JAKRMS010000257.1 GCF_022346185.1 Cellulomonas sp. ACRRI
CTTCACCGACTGGGCGACCCAGGCGACCGCCCGGGCGGCCCGCGCGGTCGCCTCGGTCGCCCAGTCGGTGAAGGCGCCGTCGGTGACGCAGGCGGCGACGGCCTCGTCGGTGACGCCGGCGTCCTGCACGAGCGCGAGGAGGTCGTCGTCGTCGATGCCGTCCTCGTCGAGGTCGGGCTGCGCGGCGAGCAGCGCGTCGTGCACGGCCAGCACGCTGTCCGGCGCCGTGTCCGCCACGCAGGCGAGAGCACCGGCGGCGCGGGCGGAGTAGTCGCCGGTCGTGGCCATGCTGCCCAGCAGCGAGTCGTCCGTGGTCGGGGACGGCGACGGTGCGGCGGAGGCCGACGGCGACGCCCCGGTGCGCACCGTCGCGCCGTCGAGCAGCGCCAGCGGGTGGATCTCCAGCGTCGCGTAGCCGGCGGTCACCCACTGCTCGATCGACGCCGAGCTGGCCGCCCAGAACGTCTGCGCCTCGGGCGACCGGTAGTCCAGGTACAGCACCAGGTCCAGCACGCCGGTGCTGCGGTCGACGGCGGTGGCGACGGGCGCCTCCCCCGGGTCGAGCGCGCTCGTGCGGCTCGCGGTGACCGCGCTGCCGTCGCCGGTGAGCACGACGCCGTCGGACAGCATGTTGTGCGGCCCGACCTGCCCGGCGCGGACGGACGCCTGCACCGCGAGCGCCGTGATCACGCCGGCCGCGACGACGGCGGTCCCCGCGCCCGCCCAGCCGAGGCGCCGGTTCCGCCGCCGGCGCTGCGCCTGCCGCTCCCGCTCCAGGCGGGCGAGCTCGCGGGCGAGCGCCTTGCGGTCCTTCTTCGGCAGCTTCTCCTGGGCCGGGGGTCGTGCGCTCATCGGTCGCTTCCTGTGCGGGGGGTCGGACGCCGGGGGCGCGCCGCCGCACCTCGCGGCGCCGCGCCCACCAGCGCCGACGCTCCCGCCTCGACCTGCCGACACCCTGAGCCGACCCTGGGCGCACCCTGTGCGTCCGTCCCCGTCCGGCCCATGCCGACCCCACGCGCTGCCCGGCGCGCCGAAGCGCCACCCCGTCCGCCGAGGTAGGACCGTTCCACCCAGATAGGACCGTGGACGGCCCTATCTCGGCGCGGAGGCCCTATCTCGGCGAGAGCGGGAGGGCGCGTCTCGGCGAGCGGGAGCGAGCGCGGGGCCGCGGCGGCGCCGGGTCAGGGCCGGCGGAAGCGGAGGGTGACGAGCTGGAACGGCCGGAGGTCGAGCGCGACCGCCGCGCCCGCCGCCCCGGCCGTCCCAGCGGCCTCGTCGGGCCCAGCGGCCCCGTCC
>NZ_JAKRMS010000258.1 GCF_022346185.1 Cellulomonas sp. ACRRI
CCGGCGTGCGGGCCGCGGCGAGGTCGAGGGTCGTCGGTCGAGGGGCCATGGGACTACTCCGATGTCCGGCTGCTGGTGACGTGCGGTCCCGCGCTGCGGCTGTCGCCCGGTCGGTGGGAGGGGCGGTGAGGTCGGTCATCAGGCGCTCCGGTGCAGGGGAGGGGGAGACACGTTCTCGGCGCCGCGTGGTGGTGGCGTCGAGTGGTGCCGCGCCGGCACCGCTCTCGGCAGCGGGGCCGCCGGAGGAGCAGATCCGGAGCGGCGCACGTCCTGCCTCCAGGGATACTCGTCCCGAATACGCGCGCAAAGAGTGGCGATACCTACGCAAAAACCTTCTTTGGCATTTGTGCCGGCCAGGGCCGTCCGCGGTCCCCGGTCTGCCCGGCGTGCGGGCTAGCCTGCGGGGGAGCGGACCGGGCGACAGCCGCAGCGCGGGACCGCACGTCACCAGCAGCCGGACATCGGAGTAGTCCCATGGCCCCTCGACCGACGACCCTCGACCTCGCCGCGGCCCGCACGCCGGACGCCGGCGGTACCGCCGCAGGACCGGCACCGGCACCGGGCACGCAGCACAGCCCTCGTCGACCGTGGCGTGGCCTGGCCCTGGTCGGCACGCTCGCCCTCCTGGCCGCGTGCGCGTCCACCCCGGGGTCCGCGGGCGGCACGGACGACGCCACGACCGGGTCGCCGACCCCGACACCCGCCCTGACCCTCGAGCTCGCCGCGGGCTCGTCGGTGGTGGGGCTCCCCGACGACCTCGTCGCGCCGCCGGCCAATGCGACGGCCGGTGCGGCGCGCACCGCGGACGGCGCGCTGATCTACGTGATCACCTACGGGTCCAGCACGTGCCCGTTGATCGCCGATCCGAGCGCGACCGGCCCGGGTGACGGGACCGTCGCGGTGGCGTTCGCCGAGCCCGGGGACGGGCCCTGCACCATGGACTGGGTCCCGGCGACGACGGTCGTGGCGCTTCCCGACGGGGTGGCGTCCGACGGCGACCTCGCCGTGACGATCGGCGACCTGGGCTCGGTGACGCTGCCCGCGGGGTCGCAGGAGCCGGTCTGGGTGATCGCGGAGGGATGAGCGCGCCGGCGGTGAACGGGCGCAGGTGAGCGCGCAGGCGGGTGAACGGGCGCGCAGGTGAGCGGGCGGGGGGTGGGCGCGGCGCGGGCGTGCGCGGCGCGTCCGGGGACACGCCGCGGCTGGTCCGCCAGTCCCGCCCGACCCCTGTGGACCAGCCGGGCGGGCTCGCTAGAGTCGGTGCCTCAGC
>NZ_JAKRMS010000259.1 GCF_022346185.1 Cellulomonas sp. ACRRI
CGCGCCCACCGGCTCGCCGTACGGCGGCACGCCCACCGGGCCGGCGCCGACCGGCACCGGCGCCCGGCGCCACCAGGGCCCGCCGAACCCGCCGACGCCACCGAGCCGCGGCTGGAACCCGCCGCCGCCCACGCCCCCGACCCCGCCCCGGCCGCCGCGCCGCGGTCCCGGCGCCGCGGTCACCGGCATCGTGGTGGCGCTGCTCCTGCTCGGCCTGGCCGGCCTGCTGGCCGCCGACCGCGCCGGGGTCTACGACGGCCCGATCGCGGCCGTGCTGGTCGGCGGCGGCCATGCCCTCGTCGGCCTGGCGATCATCGTGTCCGGCCTGCGGGGCCGCACGGCCGGCGGCCTCACCGCGCTGGCGATCGTCGGCATGGTCGTCGCCGGTCCCGCGGCAGCCACGAGCGACGCCCGGTGGGGCGACTGGGACCACTGGGACCGCGAGAACGGCCCGGTCAGCAGCATCGACACCACCGTCACCAGCCGCGCCGCGGCCGAGCGCGGCTACTCGTTCGGCGTCGGCGACGCCCGGGTGGACCTCACCGCCGTCCCGCTCACCGACGAGACGCTCACCGTGCCGATCAGCGGCGGCCTGGGCGACGTCACGGTCGTCGTGCCCGAGGGCGCCGCGGTCGTCGCGGACGTCAGCTCCGGGGCCGGCAACGTCACCTGGAAGGTCGACGGCAAGAACGAGCGCGCCGACGGCGTCGGCCACTCGCGCACCTTCACCAGCGAGGCGATGTCCGACCGCGACGACGCCGAGATCGAGCTGACCATCGAGGTCGGCGTCGGCAGCATCACCATCGAGGAGGACTGATGACCAGCACCGGCTCCGGGACCCCCCGTCCCGACGGCGCGGACGAGCCCGTCACCGAGCGCATCGAGCACGCGGGCACGACGGACGCCCCCGGCACGGGCGACGCGACCGAGCAGATCGAGACCGTCGACGCGACCGAGCAGATCGACCAGGTCGACGCGCAGGCCGGCACCCCGACCCCGGGCGACGCGACCGAGCGGATCGAGACCGTCGACGCGACCGAGCAGATCGACCAGGTCGACGCGCAGGCCGGCACCCCGACCCCGGGCGACGCGACCGAGCGGATCGAGACCGTCGACGCGACCGAGCGGATCGACCAGGTCGACGCGACGCAGCGGCTCGACGCCGTCGGCGACACGGCGCGCATCGAGAGCGTGGGCGACACGGCGCGCATCGCGACCGTCGACGACACGGCGCGCGCCGTGTCGCCCACGCTCTCGA
>NZ_JAKRMS010000025.1 GCF_022346185.1 Cellulomonas sp. ACRRI
CCCGCCGCCCCCCGGGACGTCGTCGCGTCCGCCGCCCGGCTGACCGCGCGGGCGGCGCCCGGCAGCACCGTGACCGTGCGGGACGCCGGCGGCGCCGACCTCGGGTCGGCGGTGGTCGGCCCCGACGGAGCCGTCGTCGTCGACCTCGCCCCGGCAGCGCTCCACGGCGAGGTCCTCACGGCCGTCGCCGCCGTGCGCGGGGTCACCGGGCCGGGCGCGCCGGTCACGGTGGACGCCGTCGCTCCCGCCGCGCCGGTCCTGCGCCCGACGGACGGCCGCGCGCTCACCGGGACCGCCGAGCCGGGAGCCCTCCTGCGCGTCCGGCACGCGGACGGTGCGCTCGCCGGCACGGCGACGGCCGCCGCGGACGGCACGTGGTCGCTCGCCCTGACGCCGGTGGCGGCGCCGGGCGACCGCCTGGACGTCGAGGCCGAGGACGCCGCCGGCAACACGTCGACCGCGGTGCGCTGGCGCGTCGGGCTGCCCGGGATCACCGCCGCGGCCCTCGTCGCGGGCCGCGCCGGGTCCCTGGGCGCCGCCGGGTTCCAGCCGGGCGAGCTCGTCGGCGTGACGCTCGGGGGAGCCGACCTCGGGACGGTGCCGGCCGACGCCGAGGGGTCCGTCGCGGTCACCGCCACGGCGGCCGAGGTCCCGCCCGGCGGGTCGCTCCCGCTGGTGCTCCGGGGCGAGGTGTCCGGCGTCCTGACGGGCGACGTCGCGGTGACGGCGGCGGGCTCCGTCCCCGGGGCCGGCCCGGGGACCGGTCCCGGGGCCGGACCCGGCTCGGCACCCGGGCCGGGGACCGGGCCGGGGACCACGGCCGCGACGGCCGGCGACCCCGGCGCGCGCGCCACGCGGCCGTCCGCCGGCCTCGCCGCGACGGGCACGGCGGTGCTGGCGGCGGCCGCCCTCGCCGGTGCGGCCGGGGCGGCGGGCGCAGCGCTGGTCGTCTGGTCCCGGCGCGGGCGGGCCTCCGCCCGTCGGCGCGTCGACCCCGCGGGCTGATCGCGGCGGCCGCGCCCGGGCCGACGGCCCCGCGCGGCGCGAGCGCCGGCGCCCGTGCCGGCGCTCGCGCCGGCGCCCGCGCGACCACGGGTGCGGCCGCCCCCGCACCTGTGCTTCGATGGGTAGACGAACTCGTCTACCCAGGGAGCGGACATGGCGGAGCAGCAGGCGCGGCGCGGCGGCGGCCTCGCGCGGACGGTGGGCCGGGTCGGCCTCGGGGCGGTGCTCGCCTTTGCCGGCACCAGCCATCTCACGTTCGCGCGCGAGGAGTTCCGGGCGCAGGTCCCGCCGTGGGTGCCGCTGGACGAGGACCTGGTCGTCCTCGGCTCGGGCGTCGTCGAGATCGCGCTCGGCACCGCGCTCGCCGTGGCGCCCGCGCGGCACCGCACGACGGTCGGGTGGGCCGCGGCCGCGTTCTTCGTCGCGATCTTCCCGGGCAACGTGTCGCAGTACCTGACGCACACCGACGCCTTCGGGCTCGACTCCGACGCCAAGCGGCTCGCGCGGCTGCCGTTCCAGGGCGGGCTCGTCGCCTGGTCCCTGTGGTCGACGGGCGCGTGGCGCGAGTGGCGGGGCCGCCGCCGGGCCTGAGCGCGCTTTGGCGGCGGCGCGGCGCGGTGGCGTAGGCTTCGTGGGCCGGTGCGGCGAGCCATGCCCGCGCGCGCCGAAGCGTGCCGCCCCTCGGGGTAGAGCGGGGAACCGCCCGACCGGCCCGCCCCAGCGCCCACGCCGGGCACCCCGGCGCAGACGAATCCGAGCAGTTGGAGAGCACTGAAGTGAAGAGCGCCGTCGAGACCCTGGAGCCCACCAAGGTCAGGCTGACCGTCGAGGTTCCGTACGACGAGCTCAAGCCGAGCATCGATCACGCCTACGCCCACATCGCGGAGCAGGTGAACATCCCCGGCTTCCGCAAGGGCAAGGTCCCGCCGCGGATCATCGACCAGCGCGTGGGTCGCCCGGCGGTCATGGAGCACGCCGTCAACGAGGGCCTGTCCGGCTTCTACGCCGAGGCCGTCCGCGAGAACAAGCTGCGCCCGCTCGGCCAGCCCGAGGTCGACGTCACGAAGGTCCCGGGCCTCGTGGCCGGCGACACCGACGGCGACCTGGTGTTCACCGCCGAGGTCGAGGTCCGCCCGGAGATCGAGATCCCGTCGCTCGACGGCCTGTCCGTGACCGTGGACGACTCGGAGATCACCGACGAGGACGTCCAGGGCCGCCTGGACACCCTGCGCGAGCGGTTCGGCACCCTGGTCGGCGTCGACCGCCCGGCCGCCGACAAGGACTTCGCGGTGATCGACCTGGTCGCCAAGATCGACGGCGAGGAGGTCGACACGGTCTCCGGCGTCTCCTACCAGATCGGCTCGGGCAACATGCTCGAGGGCCTGGACGAGGCGCTGACCGGCCTGTCGGCCGGCGAGACCACGACGTTCTCGACCACGCTGGTCGGCGGCGAGCACGCCGGCGAGCAGGCCGAGGTCACCGTCACCGCGTCCTCCGTCAAGGAGCGCGAGCTGCCCGAGGCCGACGACGACTTCGCGCAGATGGCGTCGGAGTTCGACACGGTGGACGAGCTGCTGGCGGACCTGCGCGAGCAGGCCACCAAGATCAAGGCGCAGAACCAGGCCGTCCAGGCCCGCGACCTGCTCCTGGAGCAGCTGCTCGAGCAGCTCGAGATCCCGGTCCCCGCCGGCGCCGTCGAGGCCGAGGTGCACCGCCACCTCGAGTCCGAGGGCCGCCTGGAGGACGACGTGCACCGCGCGGAGGTGACGGAGCAGGCGCAGACCGCGCTGCGCAACCAGATCCTCCTGGACACCCTGGCCGAGAACCTCGAGGTCAAGGTCAACCAGGGCGAGCTCGTCGACTACCTCGTGAGCGCGTCCCGCCAGTACGGCATGGACCCGAACACGTTCATCCAGACCATCGACCAGCAGGGTCAGATCCCCGCGATGGTCGCCGAGGTCGCGCGCTCGAAGGCCCTCGCGGTCGCGCTGCGGCACGTCGCCGTCGTCGACGGCTCCGGTGCGGCGGTCGACCTGTCGGAGTACATCGGGACGGACGAGGAGGACGCGGCGCAGACCGCGCTCGAGGACGCCGCCACCGCGGCCGCCGAGGGCGACGAGGACGCGGCCGAGGCCACCGAGGCGCCCGCCGAGGACGCCAAGGCCTGAGCCCCGGCACCCGCTCGACGCGAGGGCCCCGCACCGGCGACGGTGCGGGGCCCTCGCGCGTCCGGGGGCGGGCGCACCCCCTGCGCCGACAGCGAAACGGGGCCCGACCGGGACTGATGCCGGGCGGGCCGGGCGTTAGGGTCGCTGACAAGCAACCAGTCCTGATCGAGGGAGCGTTCGTGAACGACCAGACGCCGGCCATCGCCCGGGCAGAGTCCGGGGGACTCGGCCTCAACGACTCCATCTACAACCGGCTCCTCAAGGAGCGGATCATCTGGCTGGGGTCGGAGGTCCGGGACGAGAACGCGAACGCCATCTGCGCCCAGATGATGCTGCTCGCGGCGGAGGACCCGGACAAGGACATCTTCCTGTACATCAACTCGCCCGGTGGCTCGATCACCGCGGGCATGGCGATCTACGACACCATGCAGTACATCCAGCCCGACGTCGCCACGGTGGCCATGGGCATGGCGGCCTCGATGGGGCAGTTCCTGCTCTCCTCGGGCGCCAAGGGCAAGCGCTACGCCACCCCGCACGCCCGCGTGATGATGCACCAGCCGTCCGGCGGCATCGGCGGCACGGCGACCGACGTGCGCATCAACGCCCAGCTGATCCTGCACATGAAGACGGTGCTCGCGGAGCTGATCGCCGAGCAGACCGGCAAGTCGGTCGAGCAGATCACGGCGGACTCGGACCGCGACCGCTGGTTCACCGCCCCCGAGGCCCTCGAGTACGGGTTCGTCGACAAGGTCGTCACCCACGCCGGCGCCGTCACCGGCGGCGGCGGCACCGCGGCCTGACCGACCCCCGCCGACCAGAACAGACCTCGTAAGGAGAACTCGTGAGCACCGAGTCGCAGTTCATCGCCCGCGCCGGGCGCCTCGCCGGCGGCTGGGGCGGCACCGCCGGGTCCGTCGCGACCTCGCCGTCGTCCCGCTACGTGCTGCCCCAGTTCGAGGAGCGCACCGCCTACGGCTTCAAGCGGCAGGACCCGTACACCAAGCTGTTCGAGGACCGGATCATCTTCCTCGGCGTGCAGGTGGACGACGCCTCCGCGGACGACATCATGGCCCAGCTGCTGGTCCTGGAGTCGACCGACCCCGACGGCGTCATCACGCTGTACATCAACTCGCCCGGTGGCTCGTTCACCGCGCTGACCGCGATCTACGACACGATGCAGTACATCAAGCCGCAGATCCAGACGGTGTGCCTGGGCCAGGCGGCCTCGGCCGCCGCGGTCCTGCTGGCCGCCGGCACCCCGGGCAAGCGCCTGGCGCTGCCGAACGCCCGCGTGCTGATCCACCAGCCCGCGATGGAGGGCGGCGGCTACGCCCAGGCGTCGGACATCGAGATCCACGCCAACGAGCTGATCCGGATGCGCGAGTGGCTCGAGGAGACCATCGCGCACCACACCGGCCAGCCGCTGGACAAGGTCCGCCAGGACATCGAGCGCGACAAGATCCTCACCGCCAAGCAGGCGCACGAGTACGGGATCGTCGACCAGGTGCTCGAGAGCCGCAAGGGCGCGATCGCGACCCGCGTCGAGCCGTGACGCGCGCGGGGGCCGGGCGTGGCGGACGGGGGAACCCGGCCGACACGCCCGGCCCCCGGTGCGTGGCGGGCTGACACCGGGCCCGCCGTGGTGTGCAATGGACCGATGGGCGGTCGGCCGCGGCCGGTCCGCCCGAGAGCGCAGTGACTCGCGACCGCCCGGTCGCACCGAGGGAAGGGGACGCACGTGGCTCGCATCGGGGACGGCGCCGACCTTCTCAAGTGCTCGTTCTGCGGCAAGTCGCAGAAGCAGGTCAAGAAGCTGATCGCGGGACCGGGCGTCTACATCTGCGACGAGTGCATCGAGCTCTGCAACGAGATCATGGAGGAGGAGCGGGCGGAGGCCACCGAGATCGGCATGGTGGAGCTGCCCAAGCCGAAGGAGATCTTCGCGTTCCTCGAGCAGTACATCGTCGGCCAGGAGCCCGCCAAGCGGTCGCTCGCGGTCGCCGTCTACAACCACTACAAGCGCATCCAGGCGGGCGAGGCGACCCCGTCGGTCGGCACCGCGCAGGCCGAGGACTCGGTCGAGATCGCGAAGTCGAACATCCTGCTGATCGGCCCCACCGGCTGCGGCAAGACGTACCTCGCCCAGACCCTCGCGCGGATGCTCAACGTCCCGTTCGCGATCGCGGACGCCACGGCCCTCACCGAGGCGGGCTACGTCGGCGAGGACGTCGAGAACATCCTGCTCAAGCTCATCCAGGCCGCCGACTTCGACGTGAAGAAGGCCGAGACCGGGATCATCTACATCGACGAGATCGACAAGATCGCCCGCAAGAGCGAGAACCCGTCGATCACGCGCGACGTGTCCGGCGAGGGCGTGCAGCAGGCGCTGCTCAAGATCATCGAGGGCACGACGGCCTCGGTGCCGCCGCAGGGCGGCCGCAAGCACCCGCACCAGGAGTTCATCCAGATCGACACGACGAACGTGCTGTTCATCGTGGCGGGCGCGTTCGCCGGCCTGGACGAGATCATCACCAGCCGCTCGGGCCGCAAGGGCATCGGCTTCGGCGCCCCGCTGCACAGCGCGGACGACAAGGACGTCTACGGCGACGTCATGCCGGAGGACCTGCTGAAGTTCGGGCTCATCCCCGAGTTCATCGGCCGCGTCCCGGTCATCACCACGGTGTCGCCGCTCGACCAGTCCGCGCTGGTGCGCATCCTCACCGAGCCGCGCAACGCCCTGGTCAAGCAGTACCAGCGGATGTTCGAGATCGACGGCGTCGAGCTCGAGTTCACGCAGGACGCCGTCGAGGCGATCGCCGACCAGGCGCTGCTGCGCGGCACCGGTGCCCGCGGCCTGCGGGCGATCATGGAGGAGGTCCTCCAGCAGGTGATGTTCGAGGTGCCCAGCCGCGACGACGTCGAGCGCGTCGTCGTCAACCGCGGCGTGGTGCTGGAGAACGTCAACCCGACGCTCGTCCCGCGGCAGGCGCCCGCCAAGCGCACGCCTCGCGAGAAGAGCGCCTGAGCGGTCCGCCCCGCCCCCTACGATCGGGGGCGTGACGACTCCTCCCGCCGGACCCCCGCCCGAGCTCGCGCGCCTGCGCGGCAGCATCGACAACATCGACGCCGCCCTGATCCACCTGCTCGCGGAGCGGTTCAAGGCGACCCAGCAGGTCGGCGTGCTCAAGGCCCGCCTCGGGCTGCCGGCGTCCGACCCGGGCCGCGAGGCGCAGCAGGTCGCGCGGCTGCGGGACCTCGCGCACGCCGCGGACCTGGACCCGGTGTTCGCCGAGAAGTTCCTCGCGTTCATCGTCGAGGAGGTCATCCGGCACCACGAGGAGATCGCCGCCGGCCCCGACGGGCAGCGCGCCGCCGCGACCGCCTCGGACGACCCGGTCACCGACTGACGGCGCCGCGTCCCGGGGCCCGGACCCGAACTCGCACCCCGCCGGGGTGGCGTCCTGCGACCGGCTGTCAGAGGGTGGGAGGGGTCAGGACCGGTCGGTCGGTGCGGCCCGGACAGGGCTCCGCCGGCACGACCCACGCAACCGGACCCTCGGAGGTCGCTCGTGGAACTGCACTGGCTCAAGCCCCTGCTCGGACGTCCCGCCCCGTTCGTGACGATCCATCTCGACGCCACCCGCGCCGACGCGTCGGGCGACGAGGAGGTCGCGGGGCGGTGGCGGGCCCTGCGCAGGGAGCTGGAGCGATCCGGGGCGTCGGCGACGGTGCTCGACGAGATCGAGGAGCGGGTCACCCGGCCGACCGGCGTGGCCGGCCCGCACGGGCGCGTGGTCGTCGCGGACGCCCAGGGCGTCGTGGTGGACCGCGTGCTCAAGGAGGCCCCCGCGCAGTCGACGGCGCACCTCGGCGACGTGCCGGTGCTGCTGCCGGCCGTCCGCGCCGCGGACCAGGCGACCCGGTTCCTGCTGGTCGAGGTCGACCGCCAGGGCGCGGACCTCACCTGGTCGGACGGCTCCGGCCTGCGCACGGCGCAGAAGGAGAGCGTCGAGGGCAGCCACGACGAGCTGCGCAAGGTCAAGGAGACCGGCGACGGCTGGAAGGCCCGGCGGGTGCAGATGCGCGCCGAGGACTCCTGGGAGCGCAACGCGGAGACGGTCGCGGCGGAGCTCGACCGCCAGGTGGTCGAGAAGAAGCCGGAGGTGGTGCTGGTCACCGGGGACGTGCGCGCGGTGTCGCTGCTGTGCCACGCGGTGGCCCCCCGCACGAAGGACCTGGTGGTCGAGGTCCCCGGCGGCTCCCGCGCCGACGGCGTCAAGCAGGACGTGTTCCACCAGCGGGTGGCGGAGGCGCTGGAGGCGTTCCGGCAGCGCCGGCGCGAGGAGACGCTCGCGCGGTACCGCGAGGAGCTGGGCCGCGGGGGAGCGGCGGTGACGTCCCTGGACGACGTCGTGACCGTGCTGCAGCGCGGCCAGGTCCGCGCGCTGGTGCTGCACGAGGACGTCACCCTGCCCGGCTCCGCGCTCGGGGACCGGCACCTGTGGGTCGGCCCGGACCCGCTGCAGATCGCGTCCAGCGAGGACGACCTGGCCGGCATCGGCGTGACGGAGGGGGCGCGGAGGATGCCCGCCGACGTGGCGCTGCTGCGCGCCGCGCTCGCCCAGGACGCCGGGCTCGCGATCGCGCTCGACGGCCAGGTCGAGGCCGTCGACGGGGTGGGCGCCCTGCTGCGCTACACCGACGGGTCGACGCCGAGCGAGGCGGTGCCGACGCAGTCGGCCGACCAGCGCCGGCTGCACGACGTGGTCTGACCCCGGCGACGTCCCGACAGTGGAAGGTCTGGCCCGACACGCGCACGGCGTGTCGGGCCAGACCTTCCACTGTCAGGGGTGGGGTCAGTGCTCCCGGGTGTCGACGTAGAGCTCCTCGACGTCGGCCGCGAAGTCCTTGAGCACCAGCGCGCGCTTCACCTTCAGGCTCGGGGTGAGGTAGCCGTTGGCCTCGGTGAAGTCCCCGTCCAGGACGCGGACCTTGCGGATCGACTCGGCGCGGGACACGGCCTCGTTGGCGCGCGCGGCGGCGCGGTCCAGGGCCGCCAGCACCTCGGGGTGCTTCCCGGCGGCGCGGACGTCCATGGGCGGCAGGCCGTGCATGGACAGCCAGCCCGGCAGCATGTCCGCGTCGAGGGTGACCAGCGCGCCGATGAACGGGCGGCCGTCGCCGACCACCACGACCTGGCTGACCAGCGGGTGGCCGCGGAACCGGTCCTCGAGCACCGCCGGCGCCACGTTCTTGCCGCCCGCGGTGACGATGAGCTCCTTCGCGCGGCCGGTGAGCCGCAGGTAGCCGTCGTCGTCCAGCTGGCCGATGTCGCCGGTCGCGAACCAGCCGTCGGCGTCCAGCACCTCGGCGGTCGCCTCGGGGTTGTCGTGGTACCCGCGGAACACGTGCGGGCCCTTCGCGAAGACGTTGCCGTCGTCGTCGACCCGCAGCGAGGTGCCCGGGTACGCGGGGCCGACGGTGCCGATCTTGATCAGGCCGGGTCGGTTCACGGCGGACGGCGCGGTGGTCTCGGTCAGGCCGTAGCCCTCCAGGACGACCAGGCCGAGGCCGCGGTAGTAGTGGCCCAGGCGCTCGCCGAGCGGGGCGCCGCCGGAGATCGCGTACCGGAGCGAGCCGCCCATCGCGTCCCGGAGCTTGCGCAGCACCAGCGACGACGCGAGGGCGTGCGCCGCCTTGAGCTGCGCGGACGGCCCGGAGGCGGTGTCGAGGGCGCGGGAGTAGGTGATCGACACCTTCGCCGCCCAGCGGAACAGCTTGAGCTTCGCGCCGTGGCCGGCCTTCTGCTCGGCGGAGTTGTACACCTTCTCGAACACCCGCGGCACGGCCAGGATGTACGTGGGCCGGAAGGACGCGAAGTCCGCGAGCAGGTTCCGGGTGTCCGGGGTGTGGCCGAGCGGGGAGCCCGCCTCGATCGCGACCATCTGGATGAACCGCGCGAACACGTGCGCGAGCGGCATGAACAGCAGGGTCCGGGAGCCCGGGGTGGCGCAGACCTCGGCGAGCGCGGCGACGCCGTTGCGGGCGTTGTCCACGAAGTTGCCGTGGCTCAGCTCGACGCCCTTGGGCCGGCCCGTGGTGCCGGAGGTGTAGATGATCGTCGCGAGGTCGGCGGCGGTGGCCAGGGACCGGCGGCGCTCGACCTCGGCGTCGGCGATCCCGGCGCCGGCGGCGACCAGGTCGGCGAGCCCGCCCTCGTCGATCACCACGACGTCGCGCACCGCGGGCACCGCCGCGCGCACCTGGCCGACGACCGCGGCGTGCGCGGCGGTCTCGACGACCACCAGCGAGGCGCCGGAGTTCGACAGGATCCACTCGACCTGCTCGGCCGAGGACGTCTCGTAGACCGGCACCCCCACGCCGCCGGCGAACCACACGGCGAAGTCGGTGAGCGTCCACTCGTACCGGGTGCGGGACATGATCGCGACGCGGTCGCCCGGCTCGAGCCCCCGCGCGACCAGGCCCTTGGCGAGCGCGGTGACCTCTCGCACGAACTCGGCGACGGTCACCGGCGCCCAGGAGCCGCCGAGGCCCGTGGACCGCTCGAAGATGACGCTGGACCCACCGCGCGCGAGCCGCTCCAGCAGCAGGCCGGGCACGGTGAGCGCGGGGTCGTGCGGGGCGGGCGTGTCGGCGCTGAACTCGCGCATCGGTGCTCCTGGTGCGGGGGTCGGGGGACCGGGGCGCCACCGCGCTGACGAGCGGCGTCGACCGTTCTCGTCATGCTATCGGCCGCCTGTGCACCCACCCGGGACCCGGGACGACAAGACCGGGCCGCCGGGATCGTGGGATCCCGACGACCCGGGCGGTCGTGCGCGGCGCGGCCCGTCAGGCCACGTCGGTGTGCGTCGGGTCGAGCACCCGCTGCAGGAACGTGCGGGTGCGCGCCTCGCGGGGCGCCCCGATCACCTCGTCCGCGGGGCCGTCCTCGACGATGACGCCGCCGTCCATGAACACCACGCGGTCGCCGACGTCGCGGGCGAACGCCATCTCGTGCGTCACCACGATCATCGTCATGCCGCCGTCGGCCAGGTCCCGCATGACGCCGAGGACGTCGCCGACGAGCTCCGGGTCGAGGGCGGAGGTCGGCTCGTCGAACAGCATGAGCTGCGGGTCCATCGACAGCGCCCGGGCGATCGCGACCCGCTGCTGCTGCCCGCCGGACAGCTGCGCCGGGTGGGCGTCGGCGCGGTCCGCGAGGCCGACGCGCTCGAGGTTCGCGCGGGCGATCCGGTCCGCCTCCGCCGCGGAGCGCTTGAGGACGCCCCGCTGCGCCATCGTGCAGTTCTCCAGCACGGTCTTGTGCGCGAACAGGTTGAACTGCTGGAACACCATGCCGACGTGCGTGCGGACCTGGTCGATGTCGACGTCCGGGTCGGTCACGTCGACGCCCAGCACCTCGACGGTGCCGCCGGTCGGCTGTTCGAGCAGGTTGACGCAGCGCAGCAGGGTCGACTTGCCGGAGCCCGACGGGCCGATGACGCAGACGACCTCGCCGGCGTGCACGTCCAGGTCGATGCCGGTGAGCACCTCGCGCTCGCCGAACGCCTTGCGGAGCCCGGCGATGCGGACGACGGGGGCGCCGGTGGGTGCGGCGGCGGTCATGTGCGGCTCCTCGCGCCGGTGCGCTTCTCCAGGTACCGCGCGAGCTGGCCCAGGGGGAGCGTGATGAGCAGGTAGCAGGCGCCGATGACGAACAGCGGCGTCAGGCCGCCCTGCGCGCTGTTCAGCGCGTCGCGGCCGATCTTGGTCAGGTCGTACTGGCTGGTGGACAGGCCGAGGAGGAACACCAGCGAGGTGTCCTTGGTCAGCAGGATGAACTCGTTCGTCATCGGCGGGAGCACGATCCGGAACGCCTGCGGGACGACCACCTGGCGCAGCGTGCGGCCGTGCGACATGCCCAGCGACCGGGCGGCCTCGAGCTGCCCCGTCGGGACGGCCTGCAGGCCCGCGCGCAGCGTCTCGGCGATGTACGCGGCCGACACCAGGCCGAGCGCGAGCGCGGCCTTCAGGGTGACGGAGGGGATGTTCACGCCGAACGCGATCGGCACGGCGTAGCCGAACGAGATCACCACCAGCAGGGCGGGGATGCCGCGGAAGAACTCGATGTAGACGATCGCCAGCCACCGGTACAGCCCGACCGACGACAGCCGCATCAGCGCGAGCACCGTGCCCAGCGACAGGCCGACGGCGAACCCGGCGAACGTGTACTCGAGCGTCTTGAGGAACGCGGCCGGGATCAGCGCCGCGATGTCGCTCGCGGCCTGCGCGTTGAAGAAGTTGGTCCCGACGTTCTCCCAGTCGATCGCGAGCGCGACCGCCACCAGGACGACCACGAGCAGCGCGTACTGGGCGAGCCGGAACGCCCGCTGGCGCCGGCGCGGGCTCCACCGGCGCCGGGACGCGGGCAGCGTCCCGGGCGCCGGGGTGGACGTCGTCGTCACGTCAGCCGTCCGACGGGCTCGGCGACGCCGACGCGGTCTCCGAGGTCATCGGGGCGGTGCCGATGTACTGGGTGTACAGCTCGTCGTAGGTGCCGTCCTCGCGGATCCGCTCCAGGGTCGCGTTGATCTCGTCGAGCAGCGCGGTGTTGCCCTGCTTCACGCCCAGGCCGTACTGCTCGCCCGTGGAGAAGTTGGCGCTGACCTCGAAGCCCTCGGAGACGTACGGGCCGAGCACGGCGATGTCGTTGACGACCGCGTCGACCTGGCCGGTCTTGAGCGCCTGGATCTGCAGGCCGAGATCCTCGAACTGCACGGTCTGCAGGCCGTTGTCGGTCGCCCAGGTCTCGCCGGTCGTCGCCTGCTGCACGCCGACCGTCTTGCCCTCCAGCGCCTCGACGCTGTCGAGGTCCGAGCCCTCCGGGACCAGCAGGCCCTGGTCGGCGTCGAAGTACGGGTCCGAGAAGTCGATCTTCTCCTGGCGCTCCGGCGTGATGGTGATGCCGGAGGCGACGACGTCGCAGTTGTCCGTGTTGAGGTCCGCGCCGGACTGGATGCCCTCGAACGGCGTCACCTTGGTGGTGAGCGTGACGCCCAGGTCGGTGGCCACCTCGTTCACGATCGCGATGTCGAGGCCGACGACCTCGCCGTCCTCCTCGTACTCGAACGGCTCGTACGGCGGGTTGGTGCAGACCGTCAGCGTGCCGTCGCTGACGAGCTGGACGCCGCCCTCGGACGCGGCGGTGTCGTCGCCGCTCCCGCCGCAGGAGGCGAGCAGCAGCGCCGCCGCGACGGCGGCGGGCAGAGCGGCGAGGGTGCGGGTGCGCATGGGTGACTCCTCGTGGGGGACGGACGGCCGCACAACTATACATGGGCGAGGATACGTATGCATAACCCGCCGGGGTGGGACGAGAGTCCCAGGGTGCCACGACGCCGCGAGGGCGCACCCCCGGGTAGGGGTGCGCCCTCGCGAGCGGGTGCCGGGCGGCGGTCAGGCCGTCGGCTTCTGCTTCGGCTCCGGGGGGAGCAGCTCGGCGTCGCGGGCGACGACCGTCGCGTCCGGGGCGTCCGGCACCTCGACGACGTCGAGGTCGCCGGTGGCCCGGCCCGCGGCGCGGACGTCGCCCAGCGCCACCTGCACGCCCGGCAGCAGCGCGGCCGGCACCTCGAGGCGGGCCCGCAGGATCTCGGTCCGCATCGAGACCTTCGCCTCGGACTTCACCTTGCGCAGCGCGGCGAGCGCGGCGCCGGCGGCGGCGACCACGGCGGGGTCCCCGTCGCCCGCGGCCGCCCGCAGCGGCTCCGCGACCGGCCACGGCGCGCGGTGCACCGAGCCCTCGCGCCACCAGGACCAGACCTCCTCGGTGGCGAACGGCAGCACCGGGGCGAACAGCCGGAGCAGCACGTCGAGCGCCACGTTCAGCGCGGCGCGCGCCGAGGCGGTCTCGGGGGTGACGTCGGAGGCCTCCGCGCCGGCGCCGTACGCGCGGTCCTTCACCAGCTCCAGGTAGTCGTCGCAGAACGTCCAGAAGAACGTCTCGGTGAGCTCCAGGGCGCGGGTGTGGTCGTACGCCTCCAGGGCCGCGGTCGCGCGGTCGACGACGTCGGCCAGGCCCGCGAGCATCGCCCGGTCCAGCGGCACGGTGACCAGCGAGGCGTCGAGCGCGGACGCGCCCTGCGCGGCGGGGCCGAACGACAGCGCGAACTTCGACGCGTTGAGCACCTTGATCGCCAGGCGGCGGCCGATCTTCATCTGGCCGACCTCGAACGCCGCGTCCGTGCCGAGCCGCGCGGAGGCCGCCCAGTACCGGACCGCGTCCGAGCCGTGCTCCTCGAGCAGGCCCATCGGCGTGACGACGTTGCCCTTGGACTTCGACATCTTCTTGCGGTCGGGGTCCAGGATCCAGCCGGAGATCGCCGCGTCCCTCCACGGCAGGCTGCCGTGCTCCAGGTGCGAGCGCACGACCGTCGAGAACAGCCAGGTGCGGATGATGTCCTGGCCCTGCGGGCGCAGGTCCATCGGGAACACCCGCTCGAACAGGTCGGGGTCGGACCGCCAGCCGCCCGCGATCTGCGGGGACAGCGACGACGTCGCCCAGGTGTCCATGATGTCCGGGTCGCCGACGAAGCCGCCCGGGACCCCGCGCTGCTCGGCCGTGTAGCCGGCCGGGACGTCGGAGGACGGGTCGACCGGCAGCTGGTCCTCGGTGGGCAGGATCGGGTGGTCGTGGTCGACCTCGCCCTCGGCGGACACGGGGTACCAGACCGGGAACGGCACGCCGAAGAACCGCTGGCGCGACACGAGCCAGTCGCCGTTCAGGCCGCCGACCCAGTTCTCGTACCGCACCCGCATGAAGTCGGGGTGGAAGCCGAGCTCGGTGCCGCGCGCGAGGAGCTGCTCGCGGAGGTCGGCGTCGCGGCCGCCGTTGCGGATGTACCACTGGCGGGAGGTGACGATCTCGAGCGGCTTGTCGCCCTTCTCGAAGAAGTTGGCCTTGCGCTGGGTCGCCTGCGGCTCGCCGTCCAGGTCGCCCGACTCGCGCAGGCCGGCCACGACCGCCTCGCGCGCCGAGAACGTGGTCTTGCCGGCCAGCTCGCCGTACAGGGCGCGGCCGGCCTCGTCCGTGATCCAGTCCGGGGTGTCCCGCACCAGGCGGCCGTCGCGGCCGATGACCGAGCGGGTCGGCAGCTGCAGCTCGCGCCACCACTGCACGTCGGTCAGGTCGCCGAAGGTGCAGCACATCGCGATGCCCGCGCCCTTGTCCGGCTCGGCGGCCGGGTGGGCCAGCACCGGGACCTCGACGCCGAACAGCGGGCTGGTCACCGTGGTGCCGAACAGGTGCTGGTACCGCTCGTCGTCGGGGTGGGCGATGAGCGCGACGACGGCGGGCAGCAGCTCGGGGCGGGTGGTCTCGATGTAGACCGGGTCGGCGCCGTCGCGGTGGAAGGCCACCTTGTGGAACGCGCCCGGGTAGTCGCGGGCCTCGAGCTCGGCCTGCGCCACGGCGGTCTGGAACGTCACGTCCCAGAGGCCCGGCGCCTCGGCCTGGTACGCCTCGCCCCGGGCGAGGTTGCGCAGGAACGCCTGCTGGGCGACGGCGCGGGCCTCGCCGGAGATGGTCTGGTAGGTGCGCGACCAGTCGACCGACAGGCCGAGCCGGCGCCACAGGGCCTCGAACTGCTGCTCGTCCTCGACGGTCAGCCGCTCGCACAGCTCGACGAAGTTGCGCCGGCTGATCGGCACCTGGTCCGCGGCCTTGACGCTCTTGCCCTCGCCGCCGACGTGCGGCGGGGTGAAGTCGGGGTCGTACGGCAGCGACGGGTCGCAGCGCACGCCGAAGTAGTTCTGCACGCGGCGCTCGGTCGGCAGGCCGTTGTCGTCCCAGCCCATCGGGTAGAACACCTCGGCGCCGCGCATGCGGCGGTACCGGGCGACGACGTCGGTGTGCGTGTAGGAGAACACGTGGCCCACGTGCAGCGAGCCGGAGACGGTGGGCGGCGGGGTGTCGATGGAGTACACCTGCTCGCGGGTCTTCGACCGGTCGAACGCGTAGGTGCCCTGCTGGGTCCACGCGCCGTCCCAGCGGTCCTCGACGCCGTCGAGCGACACCCGGTCCGGTACCTCGCGCACCGCGCGTACGGCCGCGGCGGCGGTCGTCGGGGGTGCGGCGGGCGTGGCGGCGGGGGACAGGTCGGTCATGGGCACACATCTTCCCAGATGTCCGGGCCCGTCCCGACGCGGCGCCGGGTGGCCGGGACGCGAACGCCGGACGACGCCCCGGTGAACGGCCGCGGGCCGGCGCGGCGGCGGCGGGCGGGGTGTGTCACAGTGCCCGTCGGCCGCCCGGGACGTGGCGCGGCCGACGGGCGGGAGGAACACGTGGGCGAACCGGACGGGCTGCTGCGCTCGGGGCTGGCGCCTGCGCCCCGGACCCTGGCGGACGTGCTGGCGGCGACGGTCGCGGCGCACGGCGCCGCCCCGGCGGTCGACGACGGGACGACCGTGCTGACGTACGCCGAGCTCGACGCGGTGGTGCGGGTCGCGGCCGCGGAGCTCGCGGCCGAGGGGATCGGGCCCGGTTCGCGGGTCGGCGTGCGGGTGCCGTCCGGCACCGCGGAGCTCTACACGGCGATCCTGGCGGTGCTGGCCGCGGGCGCGGCGTACGTGCCGGTGGACGTGGACGACCCGGACGAGCGCGCGCGGACCGTGTTCGCGGAGGCCGCCGTCGACCGGGTGCTGGCGGAGGGCGACCTGCCCGCGCTCGTCGCGGCCGGGCGGCGGCGCGGGGCGGGCGCGGCTGCGGCGGTGCGCGGCCCGGGGCTCGGCGACGACGCCTGGATCATCTTCACCTCCGGGTCCACCGGCGCGCCCAAGGGCGTGGCCGTGACCCACCGGTCCGCGGCGGCGTTCGTCGACGCCGAGGCCCGGCTGTTCCTCGCCGGCGCGCCGCTGGGCCCCGGCGACCGGGTGCTCGCGGGGCTGTCGGTGGCGTTCGACGCGAGCTGCGAGGAGATGTGGCTCGCGTGGGCGCACGGCGCCTGCCTGGTGCCCGCGCCGCGGGCCCTCGTCCGCACCGGGATGGACCTCGGGCCGTGGCTGGTCGCGCAGGGGATCACCGTCATCTCGACGGTGCCGACGCTCGCGGGGCTGTGGCGGTCCGAGGAGCTGGCCGGCGTGCGGCTGCTGATCTTCGGCGGCGAGGCGTGCCCGCCCGAGCTCGCGGCCCGGCTGGTGACGCCCACCCGGGAGGTGTGGAACACCTACGGGCCGACCGAGGCGACCGTGGTGGCCTGCGCGGCGCGGATGACCGGCGAGGGACCGGTGCGGATCGGGCTGGCGCTCGACGGCTGGGACCTCGCGGTGGTCGGCGAGGACGGCGCCCCCGTCGCGGAGGGGGAGACCGGCGAGCTGATCATCGGCGGCGTCGGCCTGGCCCGGTACCTGGACCCGGCCAAGGACGCCCAGAAGTACGCCCCGGCGCCCGGGCTCGGCTGGGACCGCGCCTACCGCAGCGGCGACGTGGTCCGGCTGGACCGCGCGGGGCTGCTGTTCGTCGGCCGCGCGGACGACCAGGTCAAGATCGGCGGCCGGCGCATCGAGCTCGGCGAGGTCGAGGCGGCGCTGGGCGGGCTGCCGGGCGTCGCCGGCGCGGCCGTCGCGGTGCGCCGGACGCCCGCCGGGACCGCGGTGCTGGCCGGGTACCTGGTGCCGGCCGAGGGGACGACGCTCGACCTCGGGGACGCCCGGACCCGGCTGCGGGCGGTGCTGCCCGCGGCGCTGGTGCCGCTGCTCGGGGTCGCCGACGCGCTGCCGACCCGCGGGTCGGGCAAGGTCGACCGCGACGCGCTGCCGTGGCCGCTGCCCGGGGCCGGGGCGCCCGCGGGTGCGGCGGGCGGGGACGCGGGCGCCGGGCCCGCCGCGGGGCTCACCCCGACCGCGGCCTGGGTCGCCGAGCGGTGGACCGCCGCGCTGGGCGCGCCGGTCGCCGGCCCGGACGACGACTTCTTCGACGCCGGCGGCGGCAGCCTGGTCGCGGCGCAGCTGGTGTCCGCGCTGCGCGAGCGGTTCGGCACCGTGACCGTCGCCGACGTGTACGAGTACCCGCGGCTGGCCGACCTGGCCCGGCGGCTGGACGAGCTCGAGCCCGCGGCGCCCGCCGCGGAGCGGGTCGTCCCGCCGACGCCGCGGCGCGCGCAGGCCGTGCAGACGCTCCTCGGCGTGCCGCTGGCGGCGCTGGTCGGGCTGCGCTGGCTGACCTGGCTGCTGGCGGCCGAGCAGCTGCTCGCGGTCACCGGCCTGGTGCCCTGGCTGGCCCCGGTGCCCGCGTCGTGGTGGTGGCTCGCGGCGGGCTGGGTGCTGCTGATCAGCCCGCTCGGCCGGATGGGGTCCACGGTGCTGGTCGCGCGGACCCTGCTCCGCGGGCTGCGGCCGGGCCGGTACCCGCGCGGCGGGTCCGTGCACCTGCGGCTGTGGTTCGCCGAGAGCTGGGCGGCGGCCGCGGGTGCGGAGAACCTGTCCTGCGCGCCGTGGACCGCCGTGTACGCCCGCGCGCTGGGCGCGAAGGTCGGGGCCGACGTGGACCTGCACACCGCCCCGCCGGTCACCGGCCTGCTCACCCTCGGCGACCGGTGCGCCGTCGAGCCCGAGGTGGACCTGCGCGGCCACTGGCTGGACGGCGACGTGCTGCACGTCGGGCGCGTGCGGATCGACAAGCGCGCGACCGTCGGCACCCGCAGCACGCTCGCGCCGGGGGTCCGCATCGGGCAGGGCGCGCAGGTGGCCCCGGGCTCCGCGGTGCTGGCGGGCGTCGCGCCGGGCGAGCTGTGGGCGGGGTCGCCGGCGGCGTTCGTCGGTCCGGCCGCCGAGTCGTGGCCCGCGGGCCGGGCGCCGCGCGGGCGCCGGTGGGTGGCCGGGTACGGGGCGACGGCGGCGGTGCTCGCGGCGCTGCCGGTCGCCGCCGCGGTCGTCGGGCTCCTGGTGGTCGCGGCGGACCTGCGGGACGCCGGGTCCTGGGGTGGGGCGTGGGACGACGCCCTGCGGGCCGTGCCGCTCGCGGCGCTGGCGTCGTTCGCCGTGCTGGCGCTGGTGACGCTCGCGGGCGTCCGGCTGCTCGGGATCGGCGTCGCGGAGGGGTACCACCCGGTGCGCAGCCGGGTCGGCTGGCAGGTGTGGGCCACGCAGCGGCTGATGGACGACGCGCGCAGCACGCTGTACCCGCTCTACGCCAGCACGCTGACGCCGCTGTGGCTGCGGGCGCTCGGCGCGCGGGTCGGCCGGGACGTGGAGGCCTCGACCGTGCTGATGCTGCCCTCGCTCACCTCGGTGGGCGCCGGGTCGTTCCTGGCCGACGACACCCTGATCGGCTCCTACGAGCTCGGGCGCGGCTGGCTGCGGGTCGAGCGGGCGAAGGTCGGCAAGTACGCCTTCCTCGGCAACTCCGGGATGATCGCGCCCGGCCGGGCCGTGCCCAAGCGCGGGCTGGTCGCGGTGCTGTCCGGCGCGCCCGAGCGCGCCAAGCCGGGCACGTCCTGGCTGGGCTCGCCGCCGGAGCCGCTGCGCCGCACCCCGGGCGACGCGGACACCTCCCGCACCTTCGACCCGCCGCTGCGGCTGCGCGTCGCCCGGGCGCTGGTCGAGGCCTGCCGGCTGCTCGCTGTCGTCGTGGCGTTCGGGATCGGCGTCGCGGTGCTGCTGGTGCTCGGCGAGGTCGCGCACGCGCGCGGCCTGGGGGCGGCGGCGCTGCTGTCGCCGGTGGTGGTCGTGGGGGCCGCGGCGCTCGCCTGCGCCGTGGCCGTCGTCGCCAAGTGGGCGCTGGTCGGCAGGATCCGCGCGGGCGAGCACCCGCTGTGGAGCGGGTTCATCTGGCGCAACGAGCTCGCCGACGCCTTCCTCGAGGTGGTCGCCGTGCCGTGGCTCGGGCCGGCGACGGTCGGCTCGCCGGCGATGACCCTGTGGCTCCGGGCGCTCGGCTCCCGCGTCGGGCGCGGGGTGTGGTGCGAGACCTACTGGCTGCCCGAGGCGGACCTCGTGACCCTCGGGGACGGGGCGACGGTGAACCGCGGGTGCGTGCTCCAGACGCATCTGTTCCATGATCGGGTGATGAGCATCGACACCGTCCGCCTGGACGACGGCGCGAGCGTCGGCCCGCACGGCGTGGTCCTGCCCGCCGCGGCCCTCGGCGCGGGCGCCTCCGTGGGACCCGCCTCGCTCGTGCTGCGCGGCGAGACCATCCCGGCGGGCAGCCGCTGGACCGGCAACCCGGTCGCGCCGGTGACGGCGTGACCGGCGGCCCGGGCGCGCCCGCGTCGGCGGGGACGGCCGCCGGGGCCGCGGCGGGGGTCGACCCGTACCTGCCCGACCGCGGCCCCGGGGGGCTGCACGTCGCGCGGTACGACCTCGACCTGGACTACCGGGTCGCGACCAACCGGCTGGACGCGCGCGCCGTCGTGCACGCCACCGCCGCCGCCGACCTGGACCGGCTGGCGCTCGACCTCGTCGGCCTGCAGGTGTCCCGCGTGCTGGTGGACGGCCGCCGGCCCGGGCGGTTCGCGGTGCGGGACGGGCGGCTGGAGGTGCGGCTCGCCCGGCCGGTCGCGGCGGGGGACCCCGTCACCGTCGAGGTGCACTACGGCGGCAGCCCCGGCCCGCGCCGCGGACCGTGGGGCGAGGTCGGCTGGGAGGAGCTGACCGACGGCGTCATCGTGGCCGGCCAGCCCGACGGCGCCCCGTCCTGGTTTCCGTGCGACGACCGGCCGTGCGCCAAGGCCGCGTTCCGGATCGCCGTCACCACCGAGGTCGGCTACGCGGTGGTGTGCAACGGCGCGCTCGTCTCCCGCCGCCAGCGGTCCAGCCGGGTGCGCTGGGAGTTCGAGCAGCGCGAGCCGACCGCGCCCTACCTCGCGACCGTGCAGATCGGCCGGTACGAGCGGGCGGCCCTGGCGGCCGGGCCGGTGCCCCAGGACGTCGTCGCACCGCTGCGGCTGCGGGCGGCGCGCGCGCACGACTTCGCGCGCCAGCCCGCGATGATGGAGCTCTTCGTCGACCGGTTCGGGCCCTACCCGTTCGACCGGTACGACGTGGTGGTCACCGACGACCCGCTGGAGATCCCGCTCGAGGCGCACGGGCTCTCGGTGTTCGGCGCCAACCACGTCGACGGGCGCCGCGGCACCGAGCGGCTGGTCGCCCACGAGCTCGCGCACCAGTGGTTCGGCAACAGCCTCACCGCGGCGACCTGGCGGGACATCTGGCTGCACGAGGGGTTCGCCGCCTACGCGGAGTGGCTCTGGGAGGAGCACGCCGGCGGGCGGTCGGCGGACGCCCAGGCCCGGACCGTGCGCCAGCGGCTCGCGGGTCTGCCGCAGGACCTCGTCATCGGCGACCCCGGGCCCGACCTCATGTTCGACGACCGGCTCTACAAGCGCGGCGCCCTCACCCTGCACGCCCTGCGGACCGACCTGGGCGACGCGGCGTTCTTCGACGTGCTCCGCTCGTGGACGGCCCGGCACCGGCACGGCACGGTCACGACGGCCGCGTTCGCGGCGTGCATCGCGGACGTGGCGGGGACGGACGCAGGCCCGGTGCTGGCCGCGTGGGTGGGCGCGGCACCGCTCCCGCCGCTGCCGCGCCGGCGCTGACGCGCCCGCGGGCCGCCGCCGCCCGCCGAGGTCGAGGGTTTCCCCGTGTCGCGCCCGGTGAGACGCTCGACCTCGCCGGAAACGCTCGACCTCGGCGGTGGTGCGCGCGTCAGGGGAGGGGGATGGGGCGGTCGTCGAGCGCCGCGGGCGCGCTCGGCGGCAGCGGCGCGGCGAGCGCGGCGATGTAGTCGGCGCCGACGTCGAGGTCCGTCAGCCACCAGCGGGTGCCGGGCGCGGGCACGAGGGCCGCGGCGGCGACCGGGTCCACGACCCGCACCTCCGGGCGCCCGGCCGCGTCGGAGACCCGCAGCGCCCGCGGGTCGGCCGCGAGCCCCGTCCCCGCGGCCTTGAGCACCGCCTCGGTGCGCGCCCACGTGCGCAGCAGCCCGTGCGCCCCGGCGGCGGGCGGCTCCCCGGGCGCGAGCACGAGGCGCGCGAGGCCGCGGTCCCGGTCCCGCGGCCCCTCGCCGACCCGGCGCACGGGCTCGACGTCGACCCCGACGGGCCCGGCGTCGGACAGCGCGACGACGACCAGGTCGCCCCCGCGGCTCAGCGACAGGTGCGGCACCCGACCGCCGTCCGCGCGGACCGCCACGGGGACGCCGTGCGCCGCCGACCCGCAGCGCGGGCACCGGCGGCGGACGCGGACGGTCCCCGGGTCGACCCCGGTGGCCTCGGCGACCGCGAGCCGGGCGAGCAGCAGGGACGAGGCGACGCCGTCCCGGTCGCCGGGGGCCGCGCGATCGAGCCGCTCGCGCTCCTCGGCCGTGAGCCGCGGCACCACAGCGTCGGCGGGGACGACGTCGGCGCGGCGGACGCGGATCGGGGGCACGCCCCATCCTCCCGCGGGGAGCTCGGCCGTGGGTCAGGCGGCGGCGGGCGCGGGGGAGCGGTGCGTGAAGCGGTGGAACGTCGCACGCGTGCCGCCCTCGCTCCGCCGGGCCAGCGCCAGGCCCACGACCACCGCGCCGAGCAGCGGGCCGACGCCGCACGCGACCATGCCGGCCCGCGCGCCGAGGTGCTCGCACACCCAGCCGATCAGCGTCCCGGACACCGCCTGCGCGCCGAGCAGCACCAGCACGTAGAGCGCCATGACCCGGCCGCGGACGTGCGGGGCCACGGTCGTCTGCACGAGCGTGTTCGACCCGGTGAGGTAGAGCAGCGTGACGACGCCCATCGCGATCAGCACGGTGATGAACACCGGGCGGGACGGCGCGGCGGCGGCGAGCAGCTGGAGCAGGCCGATCGCCCCGGCGAGGAGCACGAGGTGCGTGATCCGGCTGCCGCGGCGGCGGGTGGACAGCAGCGCACCGGTGAGCGCGCCGACGGCGAGCATCGAGGTGAGCAGCGCGTAGCCGCCGGCGTCCGTGCGGAACACCTGGTCGGTGTAGGCGGCGAGGACGGTCGCCATGTTCACGCCGGTGACCGCGACGAACCCGACGAGCACGACCGACCACAGGATCCGCGGGCTGCGCCGCACGTAGGCCAGGCCCTCGCGGAGCTGGCCCTTGGCGCGCGCCACGACCGGCGTCACGGCGAGCTCGGCGGTCCGCATGACCGCCAGCAGCGCGACCGCCGCGAGGCAGGCCACCGCGTTCAGCAGGAACGTCCAGCCCTCGCCGACCGCGCTGATCAGGCCGCCGGCGACCGCGGGGCCGACCAGGCCGCCGAGCTGGAAGACCGCGGAGTTCACGCTGATCGCCTGGCGGAGGTGCTCCGGCCCGGCGACCTCGTGCACGAAGGCCTGCCGTGCGGGGTTGTCGAACACGGTCGCGAGACCGCTGACGAACGCGGCGACCAGCACGTGCCAGGCCTGGACGTGCCCGCTGATCGCGAGCACGCCGATCGTCAGGGTCGAGAGCCCGAAGACCGACTGGGTGACCATGAGGACGCGCCGGCGCGGGAACCGGTCGGCGACGACGCCGCCGACCAGGCCGAGCAGCAGCATCGGGACGAACTGCAGCGTGACCGTGAGGCCGACGAGGGCCGCGGAGCCGGTGAGGCTGAGCACGAGCCAGTCCTGGGCGACGCGGGCGGCCCAGCCGCTCGTGTTCGTCAGCACCTGGGAGAAGACGTAGAGCCGGAAGTTCCGGACGCCGAGCGCGGCGAGCGTCGCGTTCCGCGGCTTCGGCGCGGTGGGCGCCGGGGCGGCCTGCGACGCGGCGGCGGCGTCGGCGGGGGTGTCGGTCACCGGCGCCGGGCGGCGGTGCAGCGCGAGGCGGGGGCCGTGCAGCGTGCGGCGCAGGCGGCTCGTGGCGGTGGCGGGGCGGTTCGTGCGGGTCGGGGACGGGGCGTGGCGGCGAGCCGAGGGCACAGGTGTTCCTTGCTGAGCGATGCGTGTGGTGTGGGTGCGGAACGGGTCCGGACGAGTCGTGTCCCCCTAGGCTACGGCCCCGGACGCGATTTCTTGAGGTGATGGCGGCAATCACTGTGATCATGTTCTGTAATGATCGTGTGGTGGTGCCGCAGGTCAGCGGGCCGCCGCCCGAGCCGGAGGATCGCCGTGTTTGACCCCGACCAGCTGCGCACTTTCCTCGCCGTTTCCGAGACGTTGAACTTCACGCGCGCGGCGGCCCGGCTGTCCCTGTCGCAGCCCACGGTCAGCCAGCACGTGCGCAAGCTCGAGGACGCCGCCGGCCGCCGGCTGCTCGACCGGGACACCCGCGGCGTGGCGCTCACCGACGACGGGCAGGCGATGGCGACCTTCGCCCGGACGATCCTCGCGGCGCACGACGAGGCGACCCGGTACTTCACCGGCTCGGCGATGCACGGGCGGCTGCGGTTCGGGGCGGCCGACGACCTCGCTCTCGCCCAGCTGCCCCGCGTCCTGCGCGACTTCCGCCGGCTGCACCCGCGGATCAACCTGGAGCTGACGGTCGCGCAGAGCGGCGCGCTGCACCGGCGCCTGCGGGCGGGGCAGCTCGACCTGGTCTACATCAAGGAGGCGACCGGTCAGGCGGAGGGACAGCTGGTCCGCCGCGACCGCCTGGTCTGGGTGGCGGTCCCCGGCACGGCCGTGGACGCCGAGGCGCCGGTCCCGCTCATCACCTACCAGGGCGCGTCGCTCACCCGGCAGGCCGCGGTACGGGCACTCACCGAGGCGGGACGGCCGTGGCGCACCACCTGCAAGGTCGTCGAGGTGAACGGCGTGCTCGCGGCCCTGCGCGCGGGCCTCGGGATCGCGGTGCTGCCGCAGAGCCTGCTGCCCGAGGACCTGGTGCAGCTCCCGGCCGCCGCGCTCGGGCTGCCGGACCTGGGGGACGTCGACATCACGCTGGTCGCCAACCCGCAGTCGCCGCGCGAGCCGATCGAGGCGCTCACCTCGGCGATCCTGGGCCAGGCGCCGCGCTGAGCGGCCGGGACGCGGACGGCGGGGCTGCGCTACGGTCGCGCCCGGCCCGGCGGCACCGCCCGGGCCGGACGACGACGAGAGGACTCCCGTGGCCAGCGCCGACTACTTCCTGTCCGGCCACCCGGACGCCGCCCGCGCCGCGCTCGCCGAGGCGCTGGCCGAGCACGGCTTCACGGTCACGCCGCGGGCGGACGGCTCGTGGGAGGTCGCCCGGGGCAGCACGACCGCCACCGCCCTGCTCGGCGTCCTCGCGGGCCGGAAGAACCAGCGGCTCGTCTACGACGTCCGGTTCTTCGACCACCAGGGCACCCCCGTGGCGCGGTTCGGCCGGGACTCTGGCGCCGGCGCCATGGGCGGCGTCTGGGGTGTCCAGCGGTCGGAGAACGTGTTCGCGGAGGTGAGCGAGGCCGTCGCCGCGCGGCTGCACGCTCGCGGCCACCTGGCGCACCTGTTCCGCGGCGCGTGAGCCCGGCGGCCTAGCCCGGCTCGCCGATCCGCTCCAGCGCGTCCACCACCAGGTCCCAGAACCGCTCCCGGTCCAGCTCGAGCGCGATCGCCGTCGGGCAGCCCTCGGGCGCGGGACCGCGCAGGTCGACCACGGTCATCCCGGTGGTGAGCTCGCCGGCGAGCTCCACGTCGACCGGTGCCCGCCGCACCGTCATCACCGCCGGGTCGACGACGTAGGCGACCGCGCACGCATCGTGCACCGGCGGCGCGTCGAACCCCATCGTGTCCCGGTACGACGCGGTGAAGAACGCGAGCAGCTCCTCGACGAACCGGGCGGGCCCGGTGCCGACGTCGGCGATCCGGCGCACGACCTCCGGGGTGGCGAGCGCCTGGTGCGTCAGGTCCAGCCCGACGACCACGACGTCCCACCCGGCGCGCAGCACGACCCGCGCCGCCTCGGGGTCCGCCCGGATGTTGAACTCGGCGACCGGCGACCAGTTCCCGGTCCGGTACGCGCCGCCCATGAGCACGACCTGCCGCACCCGGTCGACGATCCGCGGCTCCCGCAGCACCGCCAGCGCGATGTTGGTCAGCGGCCCGGTCGGCACGAGCGTCACCGTGCCCGGCTCGCGGGTCATCACCGTCTCGACGATCAGGTCCACCGCGTGCCGCGGGTCGAGCGCCTGCGCGGGCTCGGGCAGCACCGGACCGTCGAGGCCGGACTCGCCGTGGATGCGCGCGGCGTGGTCCCGGACCCGGACGATCGGGCGGTCCGCCCCGGCGGCGACGGGGACGCCCGCAAGCCCCGCCACCCGCGCGACGGCGAGCGCGTTGCGGGTCACCTTGTCGAGGTCCTGGTTGCCCGCGACGGTCGTCACCGCGAGCAGCTCGACCCCCGGGCTTCCGTGCGCCAGCAGCAGCGCCACCGCGTCGTCGTGGCCGGGGTCGCAGTCGAGGATGATCGGGCGGGGCATCGGTGCTCCTCACGTCGGCCGGGGGAGCGTCGCAGCGCACGCCGGCGCGGGTCAAGGGGGCCGCGCGTCGCGCGGACGGAATGTCCCGGTAACACCCGCTGGTTAGGCTCGACGGTGGGGCGCGCGTCCGCGCGGCCCGGGCACGAGGGAGAGCGTTCGTGGCACAGGGTGTGGTGGCCGAGGGCCTGCAGGTCGGGTACGCGGCGATGCTGGAGCAGTTCCATCCGACCGAGGCGGTCGAGCTGTCCGCCTACGCGGAGCAGCAGGGGTTCCTCGGCACGATGGCGGCCGACCACTACCAGCCGTGGGTCCCGCAGCAGGGGCAGTCCGCGTTCGTCTGGAACGTCCTCGCCGCGCTGGGCGAGCGGACCACCGGCGACATGGGCCCCGGCGTGACCGCGCCGACCTTCCGCTGGCACCCGGCGATGGTCGCGCAGGCGTCGGCGACGCTGGCCGCGATGTACCCCGGCCGGCACTGGCTGGGCCTGGGCTCCGGCGAGGCGCTGAACGAGCACATCACGGCCCAGTACTGGCCCGAGGCGCCCGAGCGCATCAACCGGATGTTCGAGGCGATCGACATCATCAAGAAGCTGTTCTCGGCGTCGCTCGCGGGCAAGGACGTCAAGCACGCCGGCCAGTTCTACAAGCTCGAGTCGACGCGCCTGTGGACCATGCCGGAGGTCGCCCCGGAGATCCTGGTCGCCACGGCCGGCCCCGTCACCGCCAAGCGCGCCGGCAAGCACGCCGACGGCCTCATCACCGTCGGCGCCCCGCTGGAGAAGATCAGCGGGCTGTTCGGCAAGTTCGACGAGGGCGTGCGCGAGTCGGGCCGGAACCCGGAGGACCTGCCGAAGGTGCTCCAGCTGCACCTGTCCTGGGCCGAGACCGACGAGCAGGCGCTCGAGAACGCCATGGTCGAGTGGCCCAACGGCGGCATGAAGTTCCCCAAGGGCGACATCCGGTCGCCGTTCGACTTCGCCCAGATGGCCAAGCTCGTGCGCCCCGAGGACTTCGAGGGCCGCATGGTCATCTCGGCCGACCCCGACGTGCACCGCGCCGAGATCCAGAAGTACGTCGACCTCGGCTTCGACCGGGTCTACCTGCACAACGTCGGCCGGAACCAGCGCGAGTGGATCGACGTGTTCGGCCGGGACGTGCTGCCGAAGCTGGTGCGCTGACCGTGCCCGACGCCGAGGCCGGCCCGGTCTCCGCCGCCGCCGACCTGCTGACCGCCTGGGGCGTCCCCGGCATCGGCGAGGTCCGCCCCGGCGACGACCTGGCGGCCCTGCTCGGCGACGCCCTGGCGGCGGACGCGTCCGCCCGGCCGGCGACGGCGCTCGCGGACGGCGACGTGCTCGTCGTGACGAGCAAGGTCGTGTCCAAGGCCGAGGGCCGCGTCGTCCAGGCCGAGGACCGCGAGGCCGCGATCACCGCCGAGACGGTGCGGGTCGTCGCCACCCGGGAGCACCCCGGCGGCGTCACCCGGATCGTCGAGAACCGGCTCGGCCTCGTCATGGCCGCCGCCGGGGTCGACGCGTCGAACACCGACGAGGGCACCGTCCTGCTGCTGCCCGTCGACCCCGACGCCACCGCGCGGGCGCTGCGCGCGGCCCTGGGGGAGCGGTTCGGGGTGCGGGTCGGGGTGGTCGTGTCCGACACCGCCGGCCGGCCGTGGCGGCAGGGGCAGACCGACATCGCGATCGGCGCCGCCGGCGTGCGGGTCCTCGACGACCTGCGCGGCTCGACGGACACCCACGGGCGTCCGCTGCAGGTCAGCATGGCGGCGGTCGCCGACGAGATCGCCGCCGCCGCCGAGCTCGTCAAGGGCAAGGCGACCGGCCGTCCGCTCGCCGTGGTCCGCGGCCTGGCGCACGTCGTGACGGCCGAGGACGGCCCGGGCGCGCGGGTGCTGGTGCGGACGGGCCCGGACGACATGTTCGCCGAGGGCACCGCGGAGGCGTACGCGCGGGGGTGGAAGGACGCGGCGGGGCGCTGAGGCGCGCCCGGGTCAGCGCCCGGGTCAGCGCCCCGGCTGCTGCGCCGCGATCTGCGCCGACTGCCCCGTCGCGCCCGGCTCGCCGGCCGGGATCGGCTCCGCGATCACGGCGGTGCCGTAGGCGCACACCTCGCTGAACTGCCCGATCGAGTCGGTGTCGAACCGCATCGCGACGATCGCGTTCGCCCCGCGCTGCGCCGCCTCCTCGGTCATGCGGCGCATCACCTCGTGCCGGGACTCGTACATGATCTTGGTGTACTCGGGGATCTCGCCGCCGCCGATGGAGCGGAAGCCCGCCGTGAAGTTGGCCCCGATGTTGGTCGAGCGCACGGTCAGGCCCATGACCTCGCCGAGCACCGCCTGGATGCGGTAGCCGGGGATCTCGTTGCTGGTCACCACGATCATGCGGCGATCGTGCCAGCCCCGGACCGCGCGCGGCGAACCGGGCGCGAGGGATCACCCGGCCGCCGGGTCCGCCGCCACCCGCCCGGGCGCGGCTAGCATCGCGGGGCCGGGCCCGACGGTGCGGCGCCGACGGCGGGGGCACGACGAGAGGGAGGCCCGGGTTGGGCACGTCCGAGAAGTTCCAGTACGGCGACGGTCGGTGGGGCGGCGACCTCGCGGCCACCCCGAGCCTGGCGATCGAGGTCCAGGACAGCGACATCGCGGTGATCGACTACCGGCCGGCGCCGGAGGGCCTCGGCCGGTTCTACCTCGGGTTCCAGCCGCGCGACCTCTACGACGACCCGGCCGAGAGCGAGCCCGTCGACATCGAGGGCGAGGCCGAGGCCTTCGCCACGTGGTCCGAGGCCGTCGGCGCGCTCGATGTGCAGCCGAAGGAGGTCCGGCGGCTCATGGCGATCGAGGGCGAGGAGCCGGAGGACACGTTCGTCGAGGAGACGGTGGTCCGGCTGCTGCGGCTCGTCGGGCTGTCGGTGCCGAAGGGGCTCGCGGGCTAGGCCGGCGAGGCGTCGGGAACCTCGCGCCGCGCGGCGGCCGCCGCCGGACGGTCGCCGACGCCGATCCGGCGCAGCGCGCACGGACCGGCGGCGGCCGCGACCAGCAGCAGCGCGGCCAGGACCCCGCAGACGAGCGCCCAGGAGGTGGAGCCGTACAGTGCGCCGGCGGTCGCCGAGCCGAGCGCCCCACCGGCGAGTGCGGCGTTCCCGAGCAGGCTCATGCCGCGCCCGCTGCGCCCGGGCGCCACCACCTCCGCCACGGCAGCCTCGTGGATCGGCGTCAGGGCCGCCCACGCCGCGCTGGTGAGGACCCAGAGACCGGCGATCGCCACCGGACCGGGGGCGACGGCCAAGCCTGCGGCGAATACCGCCGAGCCGGCGCCGGCCGCCACGTAGACCGGGCGTCGTCCCCACCGCGCGGTCAGCCGGTGCAGCGGGCCGGGGAGCACGGTCAGTGCGATGCCGCCGGGCAGGAAGACCAGTGCGATCTGCACGACGTCCAGGTCGTACGCCTGCTGCAGGTGCAGCAGGAGGAGCAGGCCGACCCCGGACTCGGCGACCGCGGTCAGCGCGACGACCCCGAGCAGCGGAGCGAGCCGCCGCGCGTCGCCCCCGGGGCCTCGGTCCGACGGACCGGCCGCGCAGTCACGTGCACGCGGGACGGCCCGGAGCAGGGCCGCGGCGCCGACCAGGCACGTCGCGCCCAGGCAGGCGAACACGCCGCGGTACCCGAGGTGGGGGAGCAGGACCATCGCCGGCACCCAGTAGAGCCACGCCGCCATCGCCACCCGGGAGAACAGCCGCGCGAACGCCGCGTCGTCGTCCTCCAGGCGCTCCGCGGTGATGGCACGCACCGACACCCACAGCACGGCGCCGCCCACACCCGTCGTGGCCGCGGCGGCCAGCCCGGCGCCGAGGCCCGGAGCCAGCGCGTACCCCAGCCAGCCGACGCCGTAGAGCAGCGCCCCGAGGGCCGCGACCCTGGTCCGCTCGCGGGTGTCGGCCAGCCGGCCGGCGAGCGGGCGCGCGGCGAACGAGCACGCGAGCTCCAGCGCGACGAGCGCACCGATCTGGGCGGGGGTCGCGCCCAGCTCGACTCCGGCCCAGAGCGGCAGCAGGAAGTCCAGGACGTCGGCCGACCCGCCGACGGTCGCGGCGCCGAGCACGGACGCGCGCTGCCGATCGAGGCGGTGGCCCATGCCCAGCTAACGTAGCGGCGCCGGAGCACGCGCGGACGGGTTCCGGGAGTCCTGCTGGGGGAGCGTCGCGATGAGGATCGCCGTCTGCGGTGGTACGGGCGTGGTGGGGCGGCACGTGGTGCGCGTCGCCGCCGCGCGGGGGCACGAGGTGGCCGTCCTGAGCCGCGCCGAGGGCGTCGACCTCGCCCGGGGCCCCGAGGACGCGGTGGACGCCGCGCTCGCGGGGGCCGACGCGGTGGTCGACGTGCTGAGCACGAGCACGCTGTCGGCGAAGGGCGCGGTGGCGTTCTTCACGGCGACCACCCGTCGGCTGCTGGCCGCGGAGCAGCGGGTCGGCGTGCCGCACCACGTGACCCTGTCGATCGTCGGGATCGACGGGATCGACGCGTCCTACTACGCGGGCAAGCTCGCCCAGGAGCGGCTGGTCGCGGCGGGCGGGGTCCCGCACTCGATCGTGCGGGCTGCGCAGTTCCACGAGTTCGCGGGGCAGATCGTGGCCCGGGCATCGCTCGGGCCGGTGACGCTCGCGCCGCGGACGCTGACCCGGCCGGTCGCCGCCGCCGAGGTCGCGGACCACCTGGTGGCGGTGGCCGAGGGCGGGCCGGTCGGTCGCGCGCCGGACCTGGTCGGACCGGCCGACGACACGCTGGCGGCGATGATCCGCCGGCTCTCGGCGCACGAGGGCACGCGGCGCCGGGTGCTCGAGGTGCGGCTCCCGGGCCGGTACGGGGCGGGTCTGGCCTCGGGCGCGCTCCGCGGCGGACCCGACGCGGTGCGGGGGCGGTTGTCGTTCGACGACTGGCTGGGGTCGACGGTCCGGGCCGGCTGAGCCCGCGCCGACACCCGGTGGCCGGGCGGCGGTGCGGTCACCGGACCGGTCCGCCGCCCGCCCGCGGGCCTACGCCTTCGCGGCCCGCGCGGCGGCCTTCGCGGCCTGCTTGGTCTCGCGGACCCGCCGCAGCGACTCCGGGTCGCGCACGTCGGCGATCGACCGCGGGACGTCGTCGGCGTAGGCGCCCGCGGCCTCCTGCCAGCCGGCCGGCGTGACCCCGCGCTGCTTCGCGAGCAGCGCCAGGAAGATGCGCGCCTTCTGGTCGCCGAACCCGGGCAGCGCCTTCAGCCGCTTCAGCACGGTCGCGCCGTCCGGGTCGCCGTCGGCCCAGATCCGGGTCACGTCGCCGTCGTAGTCGTCGACCACGGCGCGGGCCACGGCCTGGATGCGGCCCGCCATCGACCCCGGGAACCGGTGCACGGCCGGGGGAGTGGCGCACAGCGCGGTGAACTCCTCGGGGTCGGCCTCGGCGATCCGCCGGACGTCGAACCCGCCCATGCGCTGCTCGATCTTGGCCGGGCCCGCGAACGCCGACTCCATCGTGACCTGCTGGTCCAGGAGCATCCCGACGAGCAGCGCGAACGGGTCGGAGTCGAGCAGGCGGTCCGCCTCGGGGTCGCCGGTCAGCCACAGGGTCATCGCGCCATTGTGCCCGGGCGCCGCGCGCCGCGGATCTCACCCGCTGCGGGTGCCACGCGGCCGTTGCCGGGATCGCCGCGAGGGCGGACCGTGGAGGGAGCACGAGGGGGTGCCGCCATGCGTCGTCGGCTGCTCGTCTGGTTGTCGGTCCTGTCGCTGCTGCTCGGGGGGAGCGTGCTCGTGGCCCCCGCGGCCGCGGCGCACCCGTACTGCGGGCAGGTCTGGGGGTCGCTCGCGAAGGGCGTGCCGGGCATGTCCGCGGGGCAGCTCACGAACGTGCGTGCGGGGCGGCACGCCTGCTACGACCGGCTCGTGCTGGACGTCGACCGGCCGCTGACGGCGTGGTCCGTGCAGTACGTCCCGCAGGTCGTCGCGGACGGCTCCGGGGCGGTGGTCCCGGTCCGGGGCGGCGCGCGGCTCGAGGTCGTCGCGCGGGTGAACGTCCTGCCGACGGACGCGTTCTTCGTGGGCGTGGGCAGCGACGTGGTCAGCACCGCGGGCTACCAGACGTTCCGGCAGGTGGCCTGGGCGGGCAGCTTCGAGGGCGTCTCGACCGTCGGCCTGGGCGTGCGGGCGCGGCTGCCGTTCCGGGCGTTCGTGCTCGCCGGCCCCGGTGCGGGGTCGCGGCTGGTCGTCGACGTCGGGCACCAGTGGTGCGCCCCCGGGCACGTCGACTGCTGACGCGCCGCGCGCCGCGCGAGATCAGGGCCGGCCGGTGAGGTCGGCCGCCGCCGGCCACCGCAGGTCCGGGCAGTCGGCCGCCGTGGCGCAGAACCGCGCGGGCTCGTGCGCGCCCCAGCCGAGCGGGACGGCGACGATGCCGGTGAGGCAGCCCACCAGGGTGAGCACGGACATGACGCGCTGACGCACGCTCATCACCCCGCCTCCTGCCCGGCTCCTGCCCGGCCCCGCGACATCCTGTCCCCCCACCCATCGGCGGCGGGAGGCCCGCGTGGAGGGCGCATCCGGGTGATCGCGAGGGGGTGACCGGGTGGACGCCGCCCTGCCAGGATCGGGAGAGGACGGCTCACGCGGACGAGGGGAGCACGCATGGCCGAGGTCACGGAGTACGTCGCGTCGCTGGCGGAGCCGGAGCGGGCGGTGGTCGCCGGGCTGCTGGACCGGGCGCGGGCGCTGGTGCCCGACGTCGAGGAGGGCACGAGCTACGGCATGGCGGCGTACCGCTACCGGGGCCGGCCCCTGGTGACGGTGTCGGTCGGGCCGCGCGGCTGCACGGCGTACCCGTTCAGCTCGGACGTCGTCGCGGCCGTGCTGGCGACGCTCGACGGCTTCGACGCGACGAAGGGCGGCATCCGGTTCACCGCGGACCGGCCGCTGCCGCCCGAGGCCTTCGACGCGCTCGTCACCGGGCGGCGCGCCGAGATCGACGCCGCCCTGGACCGGACCCGGGGCTGACCGGGCCCGGACGCGGGCGGCGCTCCCCGGGCCGCCCCGCGTAGGGTGCGTCCGTGCTGCTCGGTCGGTGGGTCCTGGTCGTCCCGGTGAAGGACGCGCGGCGCGGCAAGACCCGGCTGGCCGACGTGCTGGAGCCGCGGGCGCGCGCCGCCCTGGTGCGGGCCATGGCGCTCGACACCGTGGAGGCGGTGCTGGCGAGCCCGCGGGTGGCCCGGGTGGTCGTGGTGACCGCCGACGCCGAGGTCACCGCGGCCGCGGCGGCGCTGCCCCGGGTGCGGGTGCTGCCCGAGCCGCCGGCCGGGCCCGACGACGCCGCCGGCGGGTGGGCGTCGCTCGACCGCGCGGTGTCCGCCGGGGTGGCCGCCGCGCGCGGCGAGGCGCCCACCGCGCACGTCGGGGTGCTGCTCGGGGACCTGCCGGGGCTCGACCCCGACGAGCTCGACGCGGCGCTCGCGGCCGCCGAGGCGCACCCGCTCGCGGTGCTCCCCGACGCCGACGGCACCGGGACGACGCTGCTCACCGCGCGGGCGGGGGCGGTGCTGCGGCCGGCGTTCGGCGGCGGGTCGGCGGCGGCGCACCGGGCGCTCGGGCACGCCGAGATCGCGCTGCCCGTCGACGCGACGCTGCGGCACGACGTGGACGTGCCGGCGGACCTGGCGGCGCTCGTCGCGCGGGGGGTCGGAGGGCGCACGGGGGCGCTGCTGCGCCGGCTGGGACCGCTGGGGACGCCGGGCTGAGAAACGCGGGCGTCAGTCGTCCGGCCCGAGCACCCTGACCGGCGAGTACCCCGCCCGGTCGGCCAGGCACGCGACGACCCGCTGCGCGTCGTCGCGGGTCGCGCCCTCCACCAGCTGCACGGTCACGGCCGCCGGCGGCCAGACGGCGGGGGTGATCGCCGAGAGCACCGCCGGGTCGTCCCAGCACGCCCCCGCGTCGCCGGTGACGTCCGGGCCCGCGACGACGGTCCACGGCCCCGGCTCCCCGACGACCGGGATCCGGGGGAGGCCGTCGGCGAACAGCAGCGCCAGCGCCGCGAGCCCGGTCGCCGTCACCGCGGCGCGCACGGCCGCCCGTCGCCGTCGCATGCCGCCTCCCCGGGACGTGGGTGCTGTCGCGTCGACGGTAGCGGGGCGCGTGCCCGCGCGGGGGCGGATCGGCGCGCACCGCGCACGCCGGGCGCGTCAGAGCGCGACGAGCGCCAGCGCCTCCGCCGCGATCCGCGCCGTGGTCGGCACGTCCGTCATCAGCGTCGGCGCGGCCGCGGCCCGCCAGCCGTCGGCCGCCAGCTTCTCCGCCGCATCGGCGTCGACCGTGTCGACCAGCCACGCGTCGAGCACCCCGGCGTCAGGCCCGGTCCGCGCGGCGTCGTCCCGGCGGCCGTAGAACCGCGCGACCGCGTCGGCGGTGGCCTCGACGCCGATGGTCGCCAGGCACTGCGCGGCCATCCCGCGCACGGGCGCGCCGCCGACGATCGGGGAGACGCCGACCACGGGGGCTGCCGTCGTCGCCAGCGCGGCGCGGACGCCCGGCACGGCGAGGATCGTCGACACCGACACGACCGGGTTCGACGGCGGGACGACCACGACGTCGGCGGACGCGATCGCCGCCAGCACGCCCGGGGCCGCCTGGGCGTCCTCGAGCCCGACCTGGACGAACCGCAGCGCGGGCAGCGCGGCGCGGTGGCGCACCCACCACTCCTCGAAGTGGATCGTCCGCTCCGCGCCGGAGCCCTCCGGGTCGGCCACGACGACGTGCGTCTCGACGGGCTCGTCGGCCATCGGCAGCAGCCGGACGCCCTGCTCGGCGAGCCCCCACCGGCGGCTCAGCAGAGCGGTGGCCTCCGACAGGGTCCGGCCCTCGCGCAGCCACTGGGTCCGGGCGAGGTGGGTCGCCAGGTCGAGGTCGCCGAGCGTGAACCAGTCCCAGCCGACGCCGTACGCCGCGAGGTCGGCGCTGACCCGGCTGGACTCCTCGCGCCGTCCCCAGCCCTGCTCCTCGTGCACCGCGCCGCCCAGGGTGTACATCAGGGTGTCGAGGTCGGGGCAGACGCGGACGCCGTGCAGCCACATGTCGTCGCCGGTGTTGGCGATCACGGTGACCTCGGCGGTCGTGCCGCCGCGGCCGTCGGGGAGCCGGTCGCGCAGCAGGGCGAGCAGGCCGCGGGTGAACCGGGCGCCGCCGACGCCGCCGGACAGGACGGTGATCCTCATCGTGCTCCTTCGGGGACCGGCGAGGGCCGGGTGCGGGGGTCGGCGTCGGCCGGGGTCGCGGTCCCGGGCACCGGGTCGCCGAACGCGATCACCGGCCGCCCCGTCCGCGGGTGGGTCAGCACGGCGCACTCGACGCCGTACACCGCGCGCACGAGGTCGGCTGTCAGCACGTCGCGCGGGTCGCCGGCCGCCACCAGCCGCCCGTCCGCCAGCACGAGCACGTGCGCGCAGTAGGCGGCGGCGAGGTTGAGGTCGTGCAGCGCGGCGACGGTCGTGCGGCCCAGGTCCCGGACGAACGCGAGCAGCGACAGCTGGGCGCTGACGTCGAGGTGGTTCGTCGGCTCGTCGAGCAGCAGCAGGTCGGGCTCCTGGGCGAGCGCCCGGGCGATGTGCACCCGCTGCCGCTCGCCCCCGGACAGCGCGGACCACGCCCGGTCGGCCAGGTGCGCGGCGTCGGCGGCGGCCAGCGCGCGGTCGACGGCCGCCTCGTCCGCGTCGGCGCCCCACAGCGTGCGGTACGGGATGCGGCCGAGGGCGACGACCTCGCGGACCGTGAGCGGGACGGTCGAGGACGACTCCTGCTCCAGCAGGGCGACGCGGCGGGCGCGCTCCCGGCGCGGCACGGTGTGCACGGGCACGTCGTCGAGCAGCACGGCGCCGGCCTCGGGGTCGAGCAGCCCGGCGATCAGGCGCAGCAGGGTGGTCTTGCCGGCGCCGTTCGGGCCGAGCAGGCCGGTCAGCGCGCCGGTGGGCGGGGTCGCGTCCACGCCGTCGACGACCCACCGGCCGCCCAGCCGGGTGCCGACGCCCGCGATGCTCAGGTCCACGCCGACCCCTTCCCGCGCCGCAGCAGCACGGCGAACACCGGGACGCCGATCAGCGCCGTGACGATGCCGACCGGCAGCTCCCGCGGGTCGAACAGCGTGCGGGCACCGGTGTCGGCCCACACCAGGAAGATCGCCCCGACCACGGCGGCGACCGGCAGCAGCCGGCGGTGCGCGGGGCCGGTGAGCGCGGACACCGCGTGCGGGAGGACGAGCCCGACGAAGCCGATCGACCCGCTCACCGCGACCATCGCCCCGGTCAGCAGCGCGACGAGGGTCATCAGCACCCAGCGGGTCCGGTCGACGGGGATGCCGAGCGCCGCCGCGGCGGTGTCGCCGAACGCGAACGCGTCCAGCCGCACCGCGGAGGCGACCAGCACGGTGCCGACGACGACCAGCGCGCCCGCGGCGATCGCGACGCTCTGCCACGTCGACCCCGCCAGCGAGCCGAGCAGCCAGTTGAGGATCTCCCGGTACGAGTCCCCGGTCGCCGACCAGAAGATGACGAACGACGTCCCCGCGGCCGCGAGCTGCGAGACCGCGAGGCCGGCCAGCACCGCCCGCCCCGGGGTCAGCACGCCGCCGACCCGGGCCAGGCTCAGCGTCGCGACGAGCGCCGCCAGGGCCCCGGCGAACGCGGCGACCGGCAGCAGCAGGCCCACGCCGACGACGAGGACGGCCACGGCCCCGAGCGACGCGCCCGACGACAGCCCGAGCAGGTAGGGGTCGGCGAGCGGGTTGCGGGTCAGGCTCTGCATCACCGCGCCCGCCAGCGCCAGGCCCGCGCCCACCGCCGCGCCGGTGAGCACCCGCGGCAGCCGCAGCTCCCAGACGATCGCGTCGGTCAGCACCGGCACCCCGCCGTCCGCGCCGGCGGCCGGGCCGAGCCCGAGGTGGCCGGCGATGCTCCGCGCCACGTCGGCGACCGCGATGTCCGCGGGCCCGATCGTGACGCAGACGAGCACGGTGACGACGAGCAGCGCGAGGCCGACGAGCAGCGTCGGCAGCAGCGGCGGCCGCCAGGGGGGCCGGACCCCGGGGCTGGCGGTGCCGAGTGGAAGGTCTGACCCGACACGCCGACGGCGTGTCCGGCCAGACCTTCCACTCGGGGGCGCGGCGGTGGTCATGGGAGCGGTCAGCCCTCCAGGTCAGCGAGCTGCTCGGACAGACTGACCACGGCGTCGGCGTTCCGCACGCCCGCCTCGGCCGCGGGGAACGGCACGGTCAGGTACCGGTGCTCCTTGACGGCGGTGAGCTGGCTGGTGGCCGGGTTGCCCTCGAGCATCGCGATCTTGCTCTCGGCGGTGTTCCAGGTGGCGTCGACCAGCACGATGACGTCCGGGTCCGCGGCGACGACCTGCTCCCAGCCGGCCGACGTCCAGGTGTCGTGCACGTCCGCGAAGATGTTGGTCAGCCCGGCGGCGTCCATGATCATCTGCGGCGCGCCGATGCCGGCGCCGACGTACGGGGTGTCCGTGCCCGAGGAGTACCAGAGGGCGGTGGTCGCCGCGGCCGGCGGCTGCACGCCGTCGAGCTCGGCCTGCTGCTCCGCGATGAGGTCCTCCGCGCGGTCCTCGACGCCGAACACCGACGCGACCTCGCGGATCTCGTCGAACAGGCCGTCGAAGGTCAGCGGGTCCGGCATGTACCCCTCCTCCTTGCACGCGGCGGGGGAGACGTAGGTGCCGATGCCGAGACCCTGCAGCGCGGAGCGCTCGCCGGCGCCGTCGTCGGAGAAGTTCGACTCCCAGCCCGCGTAGACGAAGTCGGGCTGCACCTCGAGCAGCGCCTCCTGGCCGGGGACCTTGTCCGACAGCACGGGCACGGCGTCGTAGGCGGTGGCGTACTCGTCCGGCACGGGGCCGTCGGCGAACGCCGTGCCGACCAGGCGGTCCTCGAGCCCGAGCGCGAGCAGCATCTCGATCGACGTCGACTTGATCGCGACGACGCGCTCCGGCGGGCTGCCGACGGTGACCTCGGTGCCGCAGTTGTCGAGGGTGACCGGGGTGAACGCGCCGGCCGACGGGGTGCCGGCGGCCGGGGTGCCGTCGGCGGCGGGACCGTCCGCGGAGCCGCCGGCGCACGCGGCGAGGGCGGCCAGGGCGAGGGCGGCG
>NZ_JAKRMS010000260.1 GCF_022346185.1 Cellulomonas sp. ACRRI
CGCCACCCCCGACGCCCCCGCCGCACCGTCGTCCCGGCTCTGGGTCGAGCGCACCGGCACCCGCACCTACACCGGGCGCAACGAGCGCGGCGCCGAGGTCCGCATGGGCCCCGCCGAGGCCGGCGCCGTGTTCACCCCGGGCGAGCTGCTCAAGATCGCCCTCGCCGGCTGCTCCGGCATGTCCGCCGACACCGCCCTGAGCCACCGGCTCGGCGACGACGTCGAGGTCACCGTCGAGGTGAGCGGGGACAACTACAAGCCCGAGGACCGCTACCCCGAGCTGCACGAGCGGATGGTCGTCGACCTGTCCGGCCTCGACGAGGCCACCAAGGAGCGGCTGCTGCGCGTGGTGCACCGCGCCGTCGAGCAGCACTGCACCGTGGGGAACACGCTCAAGGCCGGGGCGAGCGTCGACCTCGAGATCACGGGCGAGTGATGGAGCTGCGCCGGACCCCGATCGTCGACGCGGCCCTCGACCGGGCCGTGACGATCCCGTCCGCCACGATCCACGCCCACGTGGACTCGATCCGGCGCCGCAACCCCGAGGCCTCCCCCGCGGAGGTCGTCGGGCTGCTCGAGCGCGAGTACCTGCTCGTCGTCCAGGGCACCGGCGGCGCGGTCGGCGCGGCCGCGGCGGCGCCCGCGGTGGGCACCGGCGTGGCGATGGCGCTGACCATCGGCGACGTCGCGACGTTCTTCGGCGCGTCCGCGGCGTTCTCGCTGGCCGTCGCGAGCGTGCACGGGATCGACGTCGAGGACGCCGAGCGCCGCCGCGCGCTGCTGCTCGCCACGATCCTCGGCGAGTCCGGCGCGAAGGCCGTCACGGACGTCGGCGAGCTGACCGGGCTGCGCGGGCTCAACGTCGCCCGGGCCCTGCTGACCCGGATGCCGACCGGCACGATCCGGCGGGTCAACGCCCGGCTCACCCGGCAGCTGTTCCGCAAGCAGCTCGCGCGGCAGAGCGGCCTGGCGCTCGGGCGGATGGTGCCGTTCGGCATCGGCGCGGTCATCGGCATCACCGGCGGCCGGGCCCTCGGGCGCACGGTGGTCCAGGGCGCGCGCAAGGCGTTCGGCCCCGCGCCCGACCGCTGGGGCGACAGCGTCCTCGTGGTCGAGGCCACGGAGGGCGCCCCGCGCCTGATCGAGCAGCCCCGCCGGCACCTCCCCCGCCGCTAGCCCCCGCGCCAGCCGAGAGTTGCCATCTCGGCGGGGCGTTGGTGCGCGCGGGCGCGGGGGTCCCGCGCACAGCCG
>NZ_JAKRMS010000261.1 GCF_022346185.1 Cellulomonas sp. ACRRI
GGTCAGGCGGGGGTGTCGGTCGGGGGCTCGGCCGGGAGGCCGGCGTCGCGCCAGGCCGGGAAGCCGCCGTCGACGTGGGAGACGGTGTAGCCGCGGGCCGCGAGGGCCTCCGCGACCGGGCGGCTGCCGTTCTCCGAGCCGCAGACGACGACCACCGGGGTGTCGATCGAGATGACCGGGGCGTGCGCCGGGCCGAACAGGGCGTCGAGGTCCGTGCGGTCGAGCAGCGTCGAGCCGGGGATCTCGCCGTGCGACGCGCGACCGGCGGCCGAGCGGACGTCGACGAGCAGGGCGCCGCGGGCGACCTCGGCGGCGGCCTCGACGGGCGGGCGCAGGGCCGGTGCCGCGGCCTCGGGGGCAGCGGTGCCGGGGACGTCGGGCGTGCTGGCGGTGCTGGTCATGGCGGGCTCCTTCAGGGGACGAGGGTGAGGGCGGCGCGGTCGGCGCCTGTGGTCGGGGCGGCGGCGCCGGGTGCGACGCCCCACGCCTGCGCGAGCAGCGCGAACGACCGGCGGGCGTCGGCCGGGTCGTGGGTGGCGGTGGTGATCAGCAGCTCGTCCGCGCCGGTGACGCGCTGCAGCGTCTCCAGCCGGGCGACGACGTCCCCGGGGGCGCCGACCACCCGGGTGTCGACCCGGTCGGCGACGACCGCGCGCTCGTCGGCGTCCCGCTCCTCCCACGGCACGGCGTCGTCGGGGTGCGGGTACGCGACGGCCCCGGCGGCGCCGCGGCGGATCGACAGCACCCAGTCGGCGAACGGCGTGGCGAGCGCCCGGGCCTCCGCGGTGGTCGGGGCGACCAGCACGTCCGCCGACACGACGACGTACGGCCGGTCCAGGACGCCCGGGCGGAACGCGGCCCGGTAGGCGGCGATCGTGTCGAGCGTGGTGGCCGGGGAGACGTGGAAGTTCGCCGCGATCGGCAGGCCCAGCTCCCCGGCGACCCGGGCGCTCTCCCCCGCGGACGAGGCGAGCACCCAGAGGTCGAAGTCCGCGCCCTCGACGGGCGGGGCGACGTGGCGGGTGCCGTCGGCCTCGGCGTAGTCGCCGGCGCGCAGGCCGAGGACGAGGCCGAGCTCGTCGCGGAACGCCGCCGGGGTGCGCGACGCGCCGACCACCCGCTTCTGGGCGAGCAGCCGCTCGCGCAGCACGGAGTCGGAGCCGTCGATCGGCGGGGCGCCGGGGACGTACAGCCCGTCGACGACGCGGGGGCCGGGCGCGGGGCGCGCGGCCCCCGCGTCGTC
>NZ_JAKRMS010000262.1 GCF_022346185.1 Cellulomonas sp. ACRRI
GCGCCGTGCCCGTGGACGTGGGGGGGGTGGGCGGCACGAAACCCCCGACCCCCGTGCCGCCCGCCGCGGACGAGTCCGCCCGGGTGGAGCGTGTCGCCCGCGGGACCTCCGGCGGGCGCCGCGGCCTCGCGGGCGGCGGCGCCGCCCGCACGCTCGGCCTCGTCATCGCCCTCGCGGCGATCTGCCTGGTCGGCTACATCACCGCCGGCAGCCGGTTCGCCAGCATCGACAACGCGCTGGTCATCCTCGGCCTGGCGTCGATCATCGGCGTGCTGAGCATCGGCATGACCTTCGTGATCACGGCGGGCGGCATCGACCTGTCGGTCGGGTCGGTGCTCGGCCTGGCGTCGGTGTGGGCCACGACTCTGGCGACCCAGACCATGGCCGACCAGTACGGCTGGATCGTCATGGTGCTCTGCGCGCTGGCGGTCGGCACGGCAGCCGGAGTGGTCAACGGCGTCCTCATCGCCTACGGGCGGGTGGTCGCGTTCATCGCCACGCTGGCCATGCTGGTGGCCGCGCGCGGCCTGGCCGAGCTGATCGCCCAGCGCCGCACGCAGCTGGTGAACGTGGCGTCGTTCGAGGACACGTTCCGCGGCGACCTGCTGGGCGTGCCGAAGATCGTGTGGATCTTCGCGGTGGTCGCGGTCGCGGGCTGGTTCCTGCTCAACCGCACCACGTTCGGCCGCCGCACCGTCGCCGTCGGCGGCAACCCCGAGGCCGCGCGTCTGGCGGGCATCGCGGTCAAGCGGCACACGATGTACCTGTACGCGCTGGCCGGGCTCGCCGCCGGCATCGCCGCGGTCATGATGCTGGGCCGCACCGGCGCGGGGTCGTCGACCAACGGCCTCTACTACGAGCTGGACGCGATCGCCGCGGTCGTCGTCGGCGGGACGCTGCTGTCCGGCGGCCGGGGCACGATCGTCGGCACGGTGCTCGGCGTCCTCATCTTCGCGACGCTGACGAACGTGTTCGTCCAGAACAACCTCGACTCGTCGGTCCAGCAGATCGCGAAGGGAGCGATCATCGTCGTCGCCGTCCTGCTGCAGCAGCGCTTCACCTCGCGCCCCGGGCGCACCTGACCACCCCCACGCACCACCCCCACGCGATCGGGTCCGTCCCCCCCCCACCCCCCCCCCATCCCCCACCACCCCCGGCAAAGTGGAAGGGGTTACCAATTACACCCCCCCCACCCCCCGCCCGCGCGGCCCCCTCCCCCCCCCCGGGGCCCGGCGGGGC
>NZ_JAKRMS010000263.1 GCF_022346185.1 Cellulomonas sp. ACRRI
GCCCCGAGCGCACCCCGCGCCGCCCGGACCCCGAGCGACCCGCGCCCGGACGTCCCGTCCGCCCGGCGCCACCGCGGCTCGAGCCACATCGCCCGCTGCCCGAGCGACGCGCCGCTCCCGAGGAGCGGCGGCAGCCACAGCAGGGCCGCGACGGGCAGCACGGTGCCGATCAGCAGCTCCACCGCGTCGCCGGCACCCGGGAGCGGTCGGCCGGTCGCGAGGAGGAGCAGCCGGTACGCGACGGTCAGGGCGAACCCGACGGCCGTCACGAGCGCGGCGTCGACGAGCATCCCGACCCACCGCCGCGCGACGGTGACCGGCCGCGGCAGCGCGCGCCCCGGGGCGAGGTCGCCGGGGCGCGGCATCCAGCCGAGCACCACCGGCGCGACCAGGGCGCCGAGCAGCCCGCCCAGGGTGTTCGTGAGCAGGTCGTCGACGTCGCCCAGCCGGTACGCGCAGCCGATCAGGCCGAAGACGCCGGTCGCCTGGGTCGCCTCGATGACCAGGGACGCGGCGGCCGCGGACACCGTGCTGGCGAGCACGCCCCGGCCGAGGTACCGGCGGACGAGCACGCCCCAGGGGACGAAGAGCAACACGTTGAACACGACCTGCAGGACGGCCGCGCTGCGCAGCGTGGCCCCGAGACCGAGGCCGGCGGTGTCCCGCCGGATGTCCGCGACGAACTGGAGCGGGCGCAGCTGCGGACCGCCCACGCCGTACCGCGCGCACCACGCGGCGAGGTCGCCCGAGGGGAGCGGCAGCAGCGTGTACGCGAGCAGGGCGACGCCGTACACGGCGACCGCCGCCGCACCGAGCAGCCGCGCCCCGCTGAGCCGGCCGTACCGCCTGCTCTGCGCGGCGAGCACCGGCACGAGCAGCACGGCGAAGGCCGCGACCCCGCCGACGACGCCCACCCACGCGGGCCAGGTCCACCGGTCCATGCCGCCACGCTAGGGCGTGCTGGACCCCGTGGCCGACCCGGTGGGCGCCTCGGTCGCGGGCGCGGTGGGTGACGCGGTCGGGGACGCGGCCGCCTCCGCCGCGGTCTGCGCGGCGAGCTCCGTGCTCACCTGCTCGACGAACGCCAGCAGCGCGTCGGCGTCGCCGAGGTCGCCGGTGTACTGCTGCCCGCCGACCAGCACGACCGGGCTGGTGGTGACGCTGCCGA
>NZ_JAKRMS010000264.1 GCF_022346185.1 Cellulomonas sp. ACRRI
GGCGGTACGGGCTGCACGGTCCCGGGACCCTGCCCCCTCCGCCGGTGCGGCCCCGGGACCGTGCAGCCCGTACCGCCGGCGCAGCGGCCGCACCCGCTCGGACAGCCAGCGGCGGTACTCCTCGGGCACGTACGCCCCGCGCGCGTACAGCCGCCGGTAGTTCGGCACGAGCTCCGGCCGGTGCTCGGCGAGCCAGGACAGCATCAGCGGCCGCACCGGGCCGCGCAGGTGCAGCGGGATGGTGGTCACCCACGACGCACCCGCCTCCGCCAGGTCGCGGAACAGGCCGTCGAGGTGCGCCGTCGAGTCGGTGAGCCACGGCATGACCGGCGCGACCAGCACGCCGCACTCCAGCCCCGCCTCCCGGACGGCGCGGATCAGCCCGAGCCGGGCGCGGGGCGTGGGGGTGCCCGGCTCCATCGCCTGCTGCAGGTCCTCGTCGCCGATCGCGAGCGACACCGCGACGCTGACGCCGACCTCCCCCGCCGCGTCGGTGAGCAGCGGGATGTCCCGGCGCAGCAGCGTCCCCTTGGTCAGCAGGGACAGCGGGGTGCCGGAGTGGGCGAGCGCGCCGATGATCCCGGGCATCAGGGCGTACCGGCCCTCGGCCCGCTGGTACGGGTCGGTGTTGGTGCCGAGCGCCACGTGCTCGTGCCGCCAGGACGGCCGGCGCAGCTCCGCGGTCAGCACCTCGACCACGTTGGTCTTGACGACGATCTGGGTCTGGAAGTCCTCGTCCGGGTCGAGGCCGAGGTACTCGTGGGTCGGGCGGGCGAAGCAGTAGGTGCACGCGTGCAGGCAGCCGCGCATCGGGTTGACGGTCCACCGGAACGGCATGGCCGAGGCCTCCGGGACCTTGTTCAGCGCCGACCTGGCGTGCACCTCGTGGAACGTCACCCCCGCGAACTCCGGGGTGCGCACCGACCGCTGGTGCCCGGCCAGCGCGAGGCCCGGGAGCGCCTGCGCCGCCTCCACCGCGATCTTCTGCCCGTCCCACCGCATGCGTCGATTCGAACACGTGTTCGACCCGCGCGCAAGCACCCCGCCCGCACCCTGGGGACGCGTCACCGGAAGTCAGCATGCTGGGCTTCCGGTTGCCGAGGCGCCCGACCCGGCGGACGGTGGAGCCATGACCTCCGCGAACCCGGCCCAGCCCGCCCCGAGC
>NZ_JAKRMS010000265.1 GCF_022346185.1 Cellulomonas sp. ACRRI
GCGGCCGACGGCACGGGCGCCCTGGACCTCGACGACCTCCAGGACGCCGCGGCGCTGGCCGGCGCCCCCGGTCCCGCGGGCGCCGGCGCGCTCGCCGGGCACGCCGGGTCGTCGTCCAGCCCCGGCGACCGGGCGGTGACCGACCTGCGCGCCCCCACGGCCTGGCTGTTCGGCAACGAGGCGTGGGGGCTCCCCGCCGAGGACCGCGACCGCGCGGACGCCGTCGTCCGGGTCCCGCTGCGGGGCCGGGCGGAGTCGCTCAACCTCGGCACGGCCGCCGCGGTCTGCCTGTACGCGTCCTCCCGCGCCCACCGCTGACCGCCGCGCGTCGCCGAGGAGTGGAAGGTCTGGCCGGACACGCCGACGGCGTGTCCGGCCAGACCTTCCACTCGACGACCCACCGGCCGCGCACCACGCACCCGACGCGGGACACGGCATGCTGGGGCGATGCGCGTCTTCGCCGCCCTGTGGCCCACCGACGAGGTCCGCCGCCACCTGGCCGGCGCGCTGGTCACGGCCGTCGGCGTCGACCCCGAGCTCGCCCCCGGCCGGGCACCCGACGGCGTGCGGTGGACGCCCGCGGAGAACTGGCACGTGACCCTGGCGTTCTACGGTGAGGTCGGCGAGGGCCGTGCGGAGGTGCTCGCGGAGCACATGACCGGGATCGCGGCCGGCACCTCCCCGTTCGACCTGGAGCTCGCCGGCGCCGGCGTGTTCGCGCACCGGACCCTCTGGGCCGGGGTGGGCGGGGACGTCGCGGCCGTGCAGGGCCTGGTCGCCGGGTGCCGGGAGGCGGGCGACGCGGTCGGCGCGCGTCAGGACGACCGGGTCCGGTCACGGCCGCACGTCACGCTCGGCCGGGTGGCGCCGCAGCGAGGCGGGACACGGCGCCGGGACCGTGCCGCGCAGCCCCCGGACCCGGGTGACGTGCTGGTGCACGCGCTCGCCGTGTACCGCGGGCCGCGGTGGCCGGTGACCGAGCTCGTGCTGGCCGCGTCGTCGCCGGGCGAGGGTCGCGCCGGAGGGCCGCTCTACCGGCCGCTCGGCACCTGGTCCCTCGGCGCTGCCGGCAGCACGCCGCCCTGACCGGCGGTCGCCGCCCGCCTCGACCCGCGCCCCCGGCGCACCTCGACCCGCGCCCCCGGCGCACCCCGGCC
>NZ_JAKRMS010000266.1 GCF_022346185.1 Cellulomonas sp. ACRRI
GTCCTCGCGGGCGTCGGGGCGGTCGGCGGCCCGGTCGCCCGCGGCCTGGTCGTGGCCGCGCTGGTCGGCCGCGCGTCCGTCGCCGGCCGGCCGTCGTCCGCGCCCGCCGCGTCGCCGTCGCGGGCGCCCGGGTGCGGCGTCGCCGCCGTCGCCGCTCGCGGGAGGCGGAGCAGGCGCGGGGCTGGTGGGGTCGGCGGCTGTCATCGGCGGTCCATTGTCACCGCACGGGGGCGGCGGACGCGATCTCGATTCGCGCAGGGCGATCACGCGCCCCAGTCGCGCCCCGCCCGCGCCCGCCCGCGCCCGCCCGCTTGCGCCCGGACGTCGAGATAGGGCCCTCGCACCGAGGTAGGACCGTGGACGGTCCTACCTCGCGCGGGAGGCCCTATCTCGACCTGGAGGGGACGGTTCGCGGTTAGCTCAGCGCACGAGCGCGTCCGAGATCGCCAGGCGTCCTGTCAGGCGGATGTCGTCCGAGGCCGCGCCGACCAGGACCGGGATGGTGCCGGTCGGCGTGCGCCACTCGTCCAGGTCGACGTCCCAGTAGGACAGCGACTCCGGGCTGAGCGTCACGGTCACGGCCTGCGTCTGGCCCGGAGCGAGCGTGACGGTGCCGAAGCCGGCCAGGGACACCGGCGCGCTGCTCACCCGGCGGGTCGGCAGGTTCCCGACGTAGACCTGGACGGTCTCGGTCCCCGCGACCGCCCCGGTGTTGCGGACGTCCACCGTGGCCTGCAGCTGCGTGCCGCCCTCGGGGCCGGGGACGGCCGCGGTGCGCAGGTTGGTGTACTCGTACGAGGTGTACGACAGGCCGTGCCCGAACGCGTACTGCGGGGCGATGCCGTTCTCGGCGTAGCCGCGGTACCCGACGAAGATGCCCTCGCTGAACTGCTGGTCCAGCCCGTCGCCCGGGTACTGCGACGGGTCGCTGACCGGCGTGGACGCCTCGTCGACCGGGATGGAGACGGGCAGCCGGCCGGACGGGTTGACGTCGCCGAACAGGATCCCGGCGATCGCTGCGCCCTGCTCCTGCCCGCCGAACCAGTTGTGCAGCACGGCGCCGACGCCGGCGTCCCAGTCGGACGTCTGCACGACGCTGCCG
>NZ_JAKRMS010000267.1 GCF_022346185.1 Cellulomonas sp. ACRRI
GCGGGGTGGTGCGTCGTGGGCACGGGGGTGGTCGGGCGGCCCCTCCGCCGTCCGACCAGATCCCCCACCGGCCCTCTGACGCCGGGGAAGTGCGTCAGAGCTGCCGGGGGGAGGTCTCGCCGGGCGGTGGTGCTGCGGGTCGTGCGGGTGGTGCGGGTCGTGCGGGTCGTGCGGGTCAGAAGGCGCCGGGGAAGACCTCCTCCGCCGTCTCGGCGTACCCGGCCTCCTGCTCGGCCAGGTAGGTCTCCCAGGCCTGGAGGTCCCAGACCTCGACCCGGGTGCCGGCGCCGATCACGGCGACGTCCCGGTCGAGCCCCGCGTAGGCGCGCAGCATCGGCGGGATCGAGATGCGCCCCTGCTTGTCCGGCGTCTCGTCCGAGGCGCCGGACAGGAACACGCGGAGGTAGTCGCGGGCCTGCTTGCTGGTCACGGGGGCCTGGCGCAGCTTGTCGTGCATCCGCGCGAACTCGTCGAGCGGCAGCAGGAACAGGCAGCGGTCCTGGCCCCGGGTCATGACCAGGCCCTGGGCGAGCTGGGGGCGGAACTTCGCCGGGAGGATCAGGCGCCCCTTGTCGTCCAGCTTCGGGGTGTGCGTCCCGAGGAAGGGCACGGAGGAGCCGAGCCCGGCCAGCGCCTGCTCGAACCCCACGTCGTCCACCTCCCCCGGACCGCGCGATCGGGCACCCCGCGGCACCCGATGGCTCCACGGTACTCCACTTCACTCCACCTGCATGGAGCGAATCGGCGGCACTCGGGTGAAGTTGAGGCGTCGCCGCAGGTCAACGCAGGTGGAGCGCGGTGGAGGGTCGCGGGCACCGTGCGGCGCGTGACGCGCCGCGGCCCACGGCGGGCGCGGCGCCCGCCCACGGCGGACGCACGACCGGATCCGCGACGTCTCCGCAGGTCACGGGCGATCTCTGCGCGGCCGGACCCGCGGCCGCGTCCCACCCGGGGAGCGGAGTGGAGGGCACGGGGGTGGGCGGCGGGAGCAAGTGGGGGGGGGGGGGGGGGGGGGGGGGGGGGGGGGGGGGGGGGGGGGGGGGGGGGGGGGGGGGGGGGGGGGGGGGGGGGGGGGGGGGGGGGGGGGGGGG
>NZ_JAKRMS010000268.1 GCF_022346185.1 Cellulomonas sp. ACRRI
GCGCCGGGCGGTGCGGGGCGGGGCGGCGAGTGTGCACCCGACACGGCCAGCGAGCATCCGCCGACTACTCACTCGACGTGTCGGTTGCACACTCGGCACCGGGCTGGTGCGGCGGGCCGGCAGGCCAGCGGGCCGGGGGGCCGGCGGAGCCGAGACCCCGAGGGGAGCCCCGCGATCGGCCCCCGGACGCGCCGGACCCCCGGGAGCCGTGGCTCCCGGGGGTCCGGAGGAGTGCGTGCGCGCGGTCGCCCGCGCGCCCCGCGGTGACGCGAGTGCGTCAGGCGGCGGCCTTCGGCGCGTTCACGTCGGCCGGCAGCGCGTCCTTGGCGACCTGCACCAGGGCGTTGAACGCCGCGACGTCGGTGACGGCCAGGTCGGCCAGCACGCGACGGTCGACCTCGACGCCAGCGGCCTTGAGGCCCTGGATGAGGCGGTTGTAGGTCAGGCCCTGCTCGCGCGCAGCCGCGTTGATCCGCTGGATCCACAGCTTGCGGAAGTCGCCCTTGCGCGCCTTGCGGTCGCGGTAGGCGTAGACGAGGGAGTGGGTGACCTGCTCCTTGGCCTTGCGGTACAGGCGCGAACGCTGACCGCGGTAGCCGGAGGCCCGCTCGAGGGTCGCCCGGCGCTTCTTCTGGGCGTTGACCGCCCGCTTCACGCGTGCCACGTGATGCTCCTTGCTTCGTTATCGGGTCGGCTCAGGACCGCGGCGCTCGCGCGCCGACGGGTCACTTGCCGAGCAGCTTCTTGATCTTGGGGGCGTCGGCCGCGGAGACGACCTGGTCCGAGGCGAGGCGACGCGTGCGACGGCTCGACTTGTGCTCGAACAGGTGACGCGCGTTGGCCTGCTCGCGCATGACCTTGCCGCTCCCGGTGATCCGGAAGCGCTTCTTCGCACCGGAGTGCGTCTTGTTCTTCGGCATGGCTGCCGTCTCTCCTTGTCGTCGCATCGCGCCGGGGCGCGACTCGTCCGTCCGGTCCCGGTGGGGACCGGGCGTGTCAGTGCAGGTCAGGCGTTCCCGGCGTCGCCGGTCGACTGGCCGCGGGGGGCCGGCCGCGCCGACGGGCGGGGGGTCGGTGCCGGGCGCGGGGT
>NZ_JAKRMS010000269.1 GCF_022346185.1 Cellulomonas sp. ACRRI
ACGAGGCGTCCGGGCACCGCGCGGTGCCCAGCGCCTCGTCGAACCCGACGGCCTCCAGGACGGCGCGCGACGCGGCCATGCTGATCCCGCTGAAGGCGCCGCCGACCTCCGGCGGGTCGGGCACGAGGTCGAGGTACGCGGCGGCGAGCTCCTCGGTGAGCCAGGGGCGCTCGAGGTTCGCGGCGAGCCGGACGGCCCCGCCGACCAGGTCGGCGCGACCGGCGCGCAGCGGGGCGGTCAGGGCGAGCACCCAGTCGGCGGGCACCCGGACCTGGGGGTCGGTGAACAGCAGGTACCGGCCGCGCGCGGCGGCGACGCCGACGTTCCGGGCCCGTCCGCCGGTGACGCCCGGGGCGGCCACGACGCGCAGCCGGGGGTCGGCGGGCAGCCGGGGCAGAAGAGCGAGGTCGCGGGCCACGAGCAGCACCTCACCGTGCAGACGCTCCCCGCGCAGCCACGCGGTCCGGTCCTCCCGGCGTCCGGCCGCGTGGTCCAGCGAGGCGAGCAGGCCACGCAGGGTGAGCGCGAGGCCGTGCTCGTCGCCCCGCGCGACCAGGACCACGGAGACGTCGGCGCGGGCCCGGACGTCGGTCACGCGTCACCTCCGGCTCGCTCGGCGTCGGGCGGCCGAGAATCTCCACATACCCTCGCAAACCGGACAGCAACGCGTCGAGCCGGTCACCCGGGTGCCCGCGCCGGGGTCCCCCGGTCGCCGGACGGGTCACCCGTGCGGGTGCCCCGTCGACGCGCCGCCCGCGGACCGCCGGCCCTCAGCCGCGACCGGCCGCGCGCCCCGCCCCGGCGCAGGCCGGCTCCCCGACGCGCAGCGGCTCGGGGTCGGGGAGGCCGCCGAGGGCGTAGCCGATGCCGAACCCGGTGCTCCAGGACAGCCGCGCCGCGTCGCCCCGCGACCGGATCCGGGCGGCCTCGCCGGCGACCAGCCACGCCCGCCGGGCGATCCGCGCCGGCCACGCCCGGGCGGCCGTGCCGCCGTCCCCGGACGGCCGGGCACCCCGTCCCTCGAGCTCCGGCGCGCCCGGCCCTCCAGCGCCCCGCTCCCCAG
>NZ_JAKRMS010000026.1 GCF_022346185.1 Cellulomonas sp. ACRRI
TTCGTGACCCGGTGGAACGAGCAGGCCCCGGCCCCGCCCGCCGGCGCCTGCTCGTTCCACCGGGTCACGAACGCCCCCAGGTGCAGGTCCTCGGCCCGCAGCAGCGCGGCCGCGTCGGCGAGCGGCCGGTGCACGTGCAGGTCGCCGGACCACCACCCGTCCGCGGCGAGGTCGGCCCACCGCTCCGGGTCGCACACGACGCGCGCGCCGGCGGCCCCGACGTCGACGACCCGCTCGACCCGCCGGTGCTCCGGCCCGCGCTCCACGACGACCGTGCAGGCCCCGCGCGGCACGGGGACCTCCGCGGTGCCGATGGAGAGGAAGTGCGCGGTGTACCCGGGCTCGATCGCGGAGCCGTCGGTGGGGTCGACGTCCATCCCGAGCACGCCCGGGCGGTCGTCGGCGGTCCGGTCGCGGACGGCGTCCCCGGGCGCGTGCCACGCGCCGTCCTCTCCGCGGACGGTGACGCGCGCGGGGGTCCCGGTCTCGATCGTCAGCGTCGGCACGCGTCGACCGTAGCGAGCGTCCCGGGGCGTCCCGCAAGCGCGCCGTGACCAGAAGTTCACCGGATGATGGGCAGGCACCTCGCCGTTTCCCAGGCCGTTCCCAGCAAGCGTGCCTAGCGTCGGGTGTCCTACGCAGTGCGATCGGATTCAACCAAGGGGTCCCGGGGGCCGGGACCAGGGGAGGACGACCCATGGCGCACACCACCCGACGCCGCACGCTCGGCCTGATGTCCGGCCTGTCCGTCCTCGTGGCGCTGGCCGCCTGCAGCAACGCCGACGCGGCCACCGAGGACGACGCGCAGTCGTCCACCGGGTCCGACGCGGGCTCCGGCGGCACGGACGCGACGGCGGGGGCCGGGACCGACGGCACCGCCGGCTCGTCGACGGGCGAGTTCACCGACGGCAGCTACACCGCCGAGGGCTCGTACTCCACGCCGGGCGGCGAGGAGTCGATCTCGGTCGACCTCACCGTCGCCGACGGCGTGGTCACCGACGTCACGGTCACCCCCGAGGCGACCGGCGGCAACGCGGCCCGCTTCCAGGACGAGTTCGCCTCCGGCATCGCCGACGAGGTCGTGGGCCAGGAGCTGGCCGGGCTGTCCGTCGACAAGGTCTCCGGCTCCTCGCTGACCGGCGACGGGTTCAACGCGGCGCTCGACCAGATCCGCGCCGATGCCGCGGCCTGACGCCACCGTCGCGTTCGACGCGATCGGCACCCGCTGGTCGATCGACACCGCCGAGCCGCTCCCGGAGGTCGTGCTCGGCGCGGTGCGGGACCGGATCGACCGGTTCGACCGGGACTGGTCGCGGTTCCGCGACGACTCCTGGGTGGCGGAGGTCGCGCGCGGCGGGGCGGGCCGGTACCGGCTGCCGGGCGACGCCGGTCCGCTGCTCGACGCGTACGACGCCGCGGCCCGGTGCACCGACGGCGCCGTCACCCCGCTGGTCGGCCGGGCGCTGGAGGAGCTGGGCTACGACGCGGCCTACACGCTGCGCCCGCGCCGGGACGCCGCCGGGTCGCTGGTGACGGCGCCCGCCCCTGACTGGCGCTCCGCTGCCCGGCGCGACGGCGCGACGCTGGTGCTCGACGAGCCGGCGCTGCTCGACGTCGGCGCGGGCGGCAAGGGCTACCTGGTCGACCTGGTGTCCGGCGTGCTCGCGGCCCACGGGATCGCGGAGCACGTGGTGGACGCGGGCGGGGACCTGCGGGTGGCCGGGCTCGGCGCCGGCCCGCTGACCGTCGCCCTGGAGGATCCCCGGGACACGACGCACGCGCTCGGCGTGCTCCGGCTCGCGGACGGCGCCCTGTGCGGGTCGGCGACGAACCGGCGCGCCTGGGGCGAGGGCCTGCACCACGTGGTCGACGCCCGCACCGGCTCGCCGACCTCCGGCGTGCTGGCCACCTGGGCGGTCGGGGAGTCGGCCCTGGCCGCCGACGTCGCCGCGACCGCGCTGTTCTTCGCCGAGCCGGACCTGGTGGCGTCCCGGTTCGGCGTCCGCTACGTGGTGCTGCGCGCCGACGGGAGCCTGCGCTGGTCCCTCGGCCTGGACGGGGAGGTGTTCGCGTGAGCGCGTTCGCGCGGCTGGACGAGCGGCTCGGCCGCGTCACGATGTACCGGCTGCTGACCCTGGGGCTGTCGGCCCTCGCGGTCGTGGCGCTGGTGCTCGCGGTGATCGACGTGATCTTCCTCGACCCCGGGGCGATGCTGGTCAGCGCGGCGGTCGCCGTGGCGGCGTCGGTGGCGAGCGCCTGGGGTGCCGCGCTGGCGTTCCGCACCCGCCCACACACCGAGTCGGCGATCATCACCGGCCTGATCCTGTTCTTCCTGTTCTGGCCGACCCTCGAGGTCCGGTACCTCGGCACGCTCGCCCTCGCCGCGCTGCTGGCGAACGCCTCCAAGTACGTCCTGGCCTGGCGCGGCCGGCACCTGTTCAACCCCGCGGCGGTCGGCGCGCTGCTGGTCGGGCTGACCGGCTGGGACGCGACGACCTGGTGGGTGGCGGACCGCTGGCTGCTGGTGCCGGTGCTGCTGCTGACCCTCGTGGTGGTCGTCCGGACGCGGCGCTACGCGCTGGTCGGCACGTTCGTCGGGGTCGCGGTGCTGGCCGTCGCGATCCGGCTGGTGGCCGAGGGGTCCGCGCCGTGGCCGGCGGTCCAGACGGCCGTGGTGTCCTACCCGATCCTGTTCCTCGGCGGCGTCATGCTGACCGAGCCGCTGACCCTGCCGCCGCGCCGCCGGCAGCAGCTGGTCGAGGCGGTCGTCGTCGGCGCCCTGATGGCCGTGTCGTACCACGTCGGGCCGCTGTACAGCACGCCGGAGGCGGCGCTGGTCGTCGGCAACCTGCTCGGCTTCGCCTGGGGCCAGCGCGGCGCCGTCCGGCTGACGCTGACCCGGTCGACCCGGCTCACGCCGCGCACGGTCGAGCTCGCGTTCCGCGCCGACCGGCCCGTGCGGTTCCGCCCCGGGCAGTACGTCGAGCTGACCGTCCCGCACCCCCGGCCGGACGCCCGCGGCACCCGGCGGGTGTTCAGCGTGTCCTCGGCGCCGTCGGCGGGCGAGCTCACCGTAGCGCTGACCGTGCCCGAGCGGCCGAGCACGTTCAAGCGGGCGCTGGCGGCGCTCCCGGTCGGGTCCCGGGTGCGGGCGACCGGCCTGGGCGGCGACTTCGTGCTGCCCGACGACGCGGACCGGCCGGTGCTGCTGGTGGCCGGCGGCATCGGGATCACGCCGTTCGCGTCCCAGCTCGGCGCGCTGGCGGCGGCGGGGGAGCGCCGGGACGTGGTGCTGGTGCACGCCGTCACCGACCACGCCGACCTCGCCTACGCCGACGTGGCGCGGGCGGCGGGCGCACGGGTGCTCGTGCTGTCGCCGACGCCGGAGCTGGACGGGCTGCCGGCCGGGGCGGTGCACCTGGGCGAGCGACGGCTGAGCGTCGAGGGGCTGGCCGAGGCGGTGCCGGACCTGGCGCAGCGCGACGCCTACGTGTCGGGGCCGCCGGCGATGGTCGACGGGACGCGGGCGCTGCTGCGGCGCGCGGGGGCGCGGCGGGTGCGGACGGACGCGTTCAGCGGGTACTGAGCCGGGGGTGGCGCGGGCCCGACGCCGCTGCCGGGCCGCCCGGCGGCGCGTAACCTCGCCGGTGTGACCTCGAGCGCACCCCCTGCCACGACCGCCCTCGTCGGCCCCGGTGCCATCGGCACCACCGTCGCCGCGGCCCTGCACGAGAGCGGACGGACGCCGCGGCTGTACGGCCGCACGCCGCGTGACCGCCTGGTGCTGCGGACGGGGGAGGGCACGGTCGTGGTGCCCGGGCCGGTCCGGACGGACCCGCGGGAGGTCCGCGCCCCCGTCGACCTCGTGCTGCTCGCGGTCAAGGCGACCCAGGTCGAGGGCGCGGCACCGTGGCTGTCGGCGCTGTGCGGCCCGGGCACGGTGGTGTGCGTGCTGCAGAACGGCGTCGAGCAGGTGCCGGTCGTGGCGCCGCTGGCCGGCGGGGCCGAGGTGCTGCCCGCCGTGGTCTGGTTCCCGGCGGTGGCCGAGCCCGACGGGTCGGTCCTGCTGCGTGGCGAGCCCCGGCTCACGCTGCCGGACGTGCCCGCGGCGGCGGTCGTCCACGACGCGCTGCGCGGCAGCAGGTGCGCTGTCGACCTCACCGCGGACTTCCCCACGGTGGCGTGGCGCAAGCTGCTGCAGAACGCCGCCGCGGGCCTCATGGTCCTGACCGGGCGACGCTCCGCCGCGTTCCGCCGGGACGACGTCGGCGACCTGGCGCTGCGCTACCTGCGGGAGTGCCTGGCGGTCGCCCGGGCGGAGGGCGCGGCGCTCGGGGACGACGTGCCCGAGGCGATCCTCGACGGCTTCCGGTCGAACCCGCCCGACCTGGGGACGTCGATCCTCGCCGACCGCGAGGCCGGGCGGCCGCTCGAGTGGGACGCCCGCAACGGCGTCGTGCTGCGCCGCGCCCGGGCGCACGGCATCCCGACGCCCGTGGGCGACGTGCTGGTCCCGCTGCTGGCGGCGGGGAGCGACGGCCCGGGCTGAGCGCCCGGGCGGCGCTCAGGGGGTTGCTGCCCCCCGGTGCGCCACCGCGTCGAGCTGGAACCGCAGCCCTTCGTGCGCGAACGCCGTCTGGATCGACTTCCGGGCCGGGTACCCGGCGGTGAACCGCTCCCGGAACACAGCCTCCATCGCCGGGATCTCCCAGATGTCCGCGAACAGGGCGTCGACCTGCACCACCTCGGCGAGCGACAGCCCGATCGTCGCGAGCCGCGCCTCCAGGGTGTCGAGCGCGCCGTGCACCTGCTCGGCGGTCGTACCGGTGGTGCGGCCGACGCAGTAGGAGACGAACACGAGACCACCGGCCTCGACCATGCCGGCGTGAGCCCAGCCCTCGTGGATCTCGTGCCGGGTGATCGCGTCCATGCCGCGGACCGTACCGCCGACCCGGGGGCCGGTGAGGGAAGACGGGTGGGGCGTCCGGCCCGACACGCCGGCGCATGTCGGGCAGAACGCCCCACCCGGGCGATCGCGAGGGTCGAAGGACCCGGGTCAGGCGTTCGTGACCACCAGGGCGACGTTGTGGCCGCCGAAGCCGAACGAGTTGTTCACGACCGCCAGGTCGCCCTCGGGCAGCGCGCGCGGGGTGTCCCGCACCAGGTCGAGCACGAGCTCCGGGTCCGGCTTCTCGACGTTGATCGTCGGCGGGGCCTGGCGGTCGTGCACCGCGAGCACCGAGAACACGGTCTCGAGCGCACCTGCGCCGCCGAGCAGGTGGCCGGTCATCGACTTGGTGGCGGACAGCGCGACCTGGTCGGCGTCGGAGCCGAGGGTCTCGCGGACGCCGCGGGCCTCGATGAGGTCACCGACGACGGTGGAGGTGGCGTGCGCGTTGACGTGCTTGACGTCGGCGGTGCCGATGCCGGCGTCCGTCATGGCCATCCGCATCGCGGCGATCTGGCCGCGGCCGGTCGGCTCGGGGGAGGTGATGTGGTAGCCGTCGGACGACAGGCCGACGCCGGCGACGGCCGCGTAGACCTTCGCGCCGCGGGCCCGGGCGTGCTCCTCGGACTCCAGGACGACGATGCCGGAGCCCTCGCCGATCACGAAGCCGTCGCGGTCGACGTCGTACGGCCGCGAGGCGCGGGCCGGGTCGTCGGTGCGGGTCGACAGCGTGCGGGACGCGGCGAACGCGGCCATCGGCATCGGGTGGATGGTGGCCTCGGTGCCGCCGGCGATCACGACGTCGGCGCGGCCGGTGCGGATCATCTCGACGCCGTAGCCGATCGCCTCGGCGCCGGACGCGCAGGCCGACACCAGGGCGTGCGCCCCGGCGCGGGCGCCGAACTCCAGCTCGACGTACGCGGACGGCGAGTTCGGCATCAGCATGGGGACCGTCATCGGCAGGACGCGGCGGGCGCCCTTCTCGCGCAGGGTGTCCCACGCGTCGAGGGTCGTCCAGATGCCGCCGATGCCGGAGGACACGACGACGCCGAGCCGCTCGGGGTCGACCTCGGGGGCGCCGGCGTCGGACCACGCCTCGCGCGACGCGATGATCGCGTACTGCGCCGAGGGGTCCATCTTCTTCATCTCGGGCCGGGGGAGGACCTCCTCCGGGCGGACCGCGAGCGTGGCGGCGAAGTCGACCGGCAGGCCGTACGTCTCGGCCCAGTCGTTGTCCAGGGTGCGCGCGCCCGACGTGCCGGCCAGGGCGGCCTGCCAGGTGGTGGGGACGTCCCCGCCGAGCGGGGTCGTGGCGCCGAGGCCGGTGACGACGACTCGCGTGCTCATGAGGTGCTCCTGGGGTGTCGGGTGCGGCTGGTGGTGCGGGGGTGACCCGGCGGCTGCCGGGACGCGACCGGGGTCCGCGCCGCGGGAGCGCTGGGCTCCCGGACGCCGCGCGGAGGCGGCGGCGCGGCGCGGACCCCGGTCGGGTGTCTCAGGCCTGGGCGTTCGAGATGAACGACACCGCGTCGCCGACGGTCGCGAGGTTCTTGACCTCGTCGTCCGGGATGCGGACCTCGAACTTCTCCTCGGCCAGGGTCACGATCGTCATCATCGACAGGGAGTCGATGTCGAGGTCGTCCGTGAACGACTTCTCGGGCAGGACCGAGTCGGTCGGCAGGCCGGTCTCCTCGCTGACGATCTCGGCCAGGCCGGCCAGGATCTCCTGCTCGCTGTGCGCCATCGGTGTCTCCTTGGTTGTGTGCTGCGCCCCACCGTGAGGTGCGGCGACGGTCGTGCGGTCGATGAACGGTACTGCGGTCGCGCGGCCCGTCAGGGCAGCACGACCACCTGGGCGGCGTAGACGAGGCCCGCGCCGAAGCCGATCTGGAGCGCCAGGTCGCCGCTCTTCGCCTGGCCCTCGCGGATCAGGCGCTCCGTGGCCAGGGGGATGGAGGCGGCCGACGTGTTGCCGGTGTCGGCGATGTCCCGGCCGACCGCGACGGTCTCGGGCAGCTTCAGCTGCTTGATCATCTGGTCGATGATCCGCATGTTCGCCTGGTGCGGGATGAACGCGTCGATCTGGTCGGCGGTGACGCCCGCGGCCGCCAGCGCCTTCTCGGCGACCGGGGCCATCTGCCAGACGGCCCACTTGAAGACGCTCGGGCCCTCCTGGCGCAGCGTCGGCCAGCCGGCGCCCTTGTCGCGGGTGTCCAGCCAGGAGTGGGTCTGCCGGATGGCCTGCGCCTGCGAGCCGTCCGAGCCCCACACCGTCGGGCCGATGCCGGGGAAGTCCGACGGGCCGATCACGACCGCGCCCGCGCCGTCGCCCAGCAGGAAGGAGATGGACCGGTCCGTCGGGTCGACGAACTCGCTCATCTTCTCCGCGCCGATGACCAGCACGTTCCGGGCGGTGCCGGCGCGCACCAGGGCGTCCGCCTGGCCGATGCCGTAGCAGTAGCCCGCGCACGCGGCCGACACGTCGAACGCGGCGGCCGGGGTCGCCCCGAGGCGGTCGGCCAGGATCGCGGCGCCCGACGGCGTCTGGTGGAAGTAGGTGACGGTCGCCAGGATGACGGCGTCGATGTCCGCGCCCGTCAGGCCCGCGTTCGCGATCGCCTCCCGCGCGGCCGTCTCGGCCAGGTCGAGCACGTCGGTGCCGGCGCCCGCGCGCACGCGGGTCACCATGCCGGTGCGCTGCCGGATCCACTCGTCGGAGGAGTCGATCGGGCCGACCAGGTCGTCGTTCGGGACGACGTTCTCGCCGCGGGCGGCCCCCAGGCCGAGGATCCGCGTGTGGGCGGGGCCGGTGGCCTGGGTCAGGGTGGGGCGGGTCACTTCGCGGTCTCCCGGGAGTCGTCGGTCGTGGGCGCGGCGCCGGGGGTCGCGGTGTGGCGGGCGACGAGGTCCCGGGCGGCGGGCAGGTCGGCCGGCGAGGTGATCGCGACCGTCTCCACCCCGGGCAGGCTACGCCGGGCCAGGCCCTTGAGCACACCACCGGGGGCGAGCTCCAGCAGGCCCGTCACGCCGAGCTCGAGGAGGGTCGCCTGGCACAGGTCCCAGCGCACCGGCGAGGCGATCTGGGACACCATGCGGGCCACGACGTCGGCGCCGGCGACGTCGGGCCCGAGGGCCGAGCCGTCCGCGTTGGTGAGCAGGGTCACGCGGGGCGACGCGGCCGGGGTCTGCGCGGCGACGGCGGCGAACGCGTCGCGCGCCGGGTGCATGAACGGGGTGTGGAACGCGCCGGCGACCTGGAGCGGCACGACCCGGGCGCGGGCCGGCGGGTTCTCGGCGAACCGGGCCAGCGCGTCCTGCGCGCCGGCGGCGACGACCTGCCCGCCGCCGTTGACGTTGGCGGGCCACAGCCCGGCCGCCTCGATCGCGGCGAGGACCTCGTCCGGGTCGCCACCCAGGACGGCGGTCATGCCGGTGGGCTCCGCGGCGGCGGCCTCGGCCATGAACCGGGCGCGCTGCCCGACCAGGGCCACGGCGGCGGCGTCGTCGAGCACGCCCGCGACGGCCGCGGCGGCGAACTCGCCGACCGAGTGCCCCGCCGTGGCGCCGGCCGCGACCGGTCCGCCCTCGTCCTCCAGCGCGCGCAGCGCGAGGAGCGAGGTGGACACGATGAGGGGCTGGGCCACCGCGGTGTCGCGGATGGTGTCGGCGTCGGAGGTCGTCCCGTGGGCGGTCAGGTCGACTCCCGACGCCTCCGAGAAGGCCGCCAGGCGGTCGGCGGATCCGGGCAGCTCGAGCCAGGGCGCGAGCATGCCGGGGGTCTGGGCGCCCTGTCCGGGGCAGACGATCGCGAGCACCCGACCACTCTGCCGGTCCGCGCGCGCCGCGCCCGCTCACGACCCGCACACGGTTGCCGCGTCCGGCTTGTCCGGGTCCCACAACGCTCGCGGGGTCCCCGCGGGGCGCGAGGTCGGCGGTTGCGCCCGAGGTCGTCGGTTCCGCCGGGGGTGCGGTGGCCGGAACCGACGACCTCGGCGGGGGTCAGGCGGCGGGGTGGTCCAGGCGGCCGACAGCGAGGGCCTGCTGGAGGACGTACGCCTCGCGCGGGTCGAGGGGGTCCCAGCCCGTCACCTCGGCGACGCGGCGCAGGCGGTACCGGACCGTGTTCGGGTGCACGTAGAGCGTGCGCGCGGCGGCCTCCAGGGACCGCCCGGCCGCCAGGTAGGCGGTCAGCGTCTCCAGCAGGCTGCCGGTGCTGGCCAGCAGCGGGACGTACGCCTGCTCGACCAGCAGCGCGCGGGCGCTCGCGTCGCCGACGAGCACCCGTTCGGGCAGCAGGTCGTCGGCGAGCACCGGGCGCGGCGCCTGGGGCCACGCCGAGATGGCGGCCAGCCCGGCGAGCGCGGCCCGGGCGGAGCGGGCGGCGTCCGCCAGGTCGGTCCCGGTGGGCCCGAGCACCACCGGGCCGGGCCCGAACCGGGGGAGCAGCGACGCGGCCGCCTCGCGCAGGTCGCCGGTGCCGCCGAGGAACACCACCAGCCGGTCGCCCTGGATGCCGACCAGCGCGTCGTCCGCGGCGCGGCGGGTCGCCCGGCGCAGGTCGGAGGTCCGCACGTCGTCCAGCGGGGAGGCGGTGGTGCCGACGACGACCAGGGTGCTGCCGCGCCCGCTCCAGCCGAGCGCCGCGACCCGCGACCGCAGCGAGTCGTCGACGTCCCCGCGGAGCAGCGCGTCCACGACGAGCGCCTCCAGCCGGGCGTCCCAGGCGCCGCGCACCTCGGCGGCGCGGGCGTAGACCTCGGCCGCGGAGAACGCGACCTCCCGGGAGTACCGCAGCACGGCCTCCAGCAGGTCCCGCTCGCCGCCCGGCGCGGCCAGGCGGTCGCTGTGCGACTCCACGACGTCCACCACCACGCGGACCAGCTGGAGCGTGTGCTGCAGCGAGATGGACCGGGTCAGCTCGGGCGGTGCGGTCGCGAAGATCTCGCCGACCCCGTGCGGTGGGCGGGACGGGTCGGCGAACCAGGTGACGAACGCGGTGATGCCCGCCTGCGCGACGAGCCCGACCCACGAGCGGTCGTCGGCGGGCAGCGCCCGGTACCAGTCCAGGTCCTCGTCCAGGCGGCGCATCGCGGCGGCGGCCAGGACGCCGCTGCCCTCGCGGACCCGGCGCAGGGTCTCGCCGTTGCTCGCGTCCGGCGCGGTCGCGATCCGTCCGGCGCGGGTGCGGTTGCGGGCGGGGGACAGGCCGTCGGCGGCCGCCGGAGCGGGCGCCGGGGCGGCGGGCGCGAGGGCGGCGGCGCCGGGCGTCGCGCGGGTGGTCGCCGCGGCGGAGCCGGCCGGCGCGCCGGGAGCCGTGGCGGACGCGGTCGTCGTCGACGCGGCGGGTGACGCGGCGGGCGACGCGGCCGGGACGGCGCCCTCGGGGGCGGGGGCCGCGGGCTTCCGGCGGGGCTGAGGCATGCGGTGAGCATAGGGCCCCGTTGTGGGGAACCGACAAAGGTCCCGGCGGTGTCGGACGGGGTGGCGGGCCGTTCGACCGGTGCGGGACGACCGCACCGGATAGTGTCGCGTCATGGCTCTGCTGCCCCGACTGCGCCGCCTGCTGGGCCGCCCTGCGCCCGCGTCCCGGATCGGGGCGCGCCGCCCGACGGGCGCGACCCGGCACGGCGACGTCCCCCAGGAGGACGCCCTGAGGTCCCGCCTCGGCGACGACCCCAACGACGAGCGCGCCTTCGCCGCCCTCGCCGAGATCGTCCGCCGGCACGCCGTCACGGGCGTCGACGACGACCCGCTGACCGCCGAGGCCGCCGACGCCGAGCGGCAGCGCGCCGCGGACCTGGCCGTGTGGTCGCTCGGCGAGGAGCTCGCCGGCAACCCCCGGGCCTGGTACCCGCTGGTCGAGGTCGCCCGGCTGTCCGTGCGCGACGACCTGGAGGGGACCCTCCGCCGGCTCACCACGGCCACGGAGCGCGACCCGTCCGGCGCCGCGCTCGTCGCGGGCCTGCGGCTGCTGCGCGAGGCGGGGCTGCCGGTCGAGGCGCTCGGGCTCGGCACCGGGCACTGGCACCCGCGCGAGCACGACCCCGAGGTCGGGCGCGAGCTGGTGCTGGCCGCGGTCGAGGCGGGTCGCCCGCTCGACGCGAAGCAGCACCTCGCGAACCTCGAGCTCTACCCGAAGCAGGACGACATCGCCCAGATGCGCCGCGAGCTGGCGCGGCTGGTGGACCAGGCGGAGCGGCACGCGGGCGCCTGACCCCCGGCCCGCGGCGCGGCGCGCGGCGTCGGTCCGCGCGCGGACCGACGCGAGTCCCGGGCGCCGGGAGCGAACCCGCGCGCCGAGACACGCCAGCGCGCCGAGAAAGGACCCGCGCGCCGAGATAGGACCCGCGCGCCGAGATAGGACCTGCGACGGTCCTACTCCGGCGGAACGGTCCTACGTCGGCGGCGGCGCGGCGCCGAGAACGGCGAAGGCCGGCGCCGAGGTCGGCGACGGCGCGGCGCCGAGATCGGTGGTTCGGGTCGAGATCGGTGGTGGCGAGCACCGATCTCGGGGAGAAGCACCGATCTCGCCCGGCCGCGTCGCGGCTGCCTCGCGCGCCGGGAGCGCGCGGGACCCCGGGACGGCGAGGGGCCCCTGCCCCGGCCCCGTTCGTCGAGATAGGACCGGCGCGCCGAGATAGGTCCCCCGACGGTCCTACCTCGGCGGAACGGTCCTATCTCGGCGACGGCGCGACGGCGACGGGCCCCGGGACGGCACCGGCCCCGGGACGGCGACGGGCCCCGCACCCCCCTCGAGGGGTGCGGGGCCCGTCGCCGTCAGGCGCGTGCGGTCAGGACTCGCCGCCCGCGTTGCCGGAGGTGCCGGCGGTGACGTCGTGCAGGCGGTACTTCTCGATCGCCTGGGCCGGGGCGTCCGCCGCGACCTTGCCCTCGCGGGCGAGCTGCTGCAGGACGCGGACCACGGTCGACGGGCCGTCGATCTTGAAGTGCCGGCGGGCGGCGGCGCGGGTGTCGGAGAACCCGAACCCGTCGGCGCCGAGCGTGGCGTACCGGCCCGGGATCCACTCGCGCACCTGGTCGGCCACGAGGTGGTCGTAGTCGGTCGTCGCGACGAACGGGCCCTCGGCGCCCTGGAGCTTGGCGGTGAGGTACGGCGTGCGCGCCTCCTCGCCCGGGTTCAGGAACGCGGCCTGGTCGGCGGCCAGCGCCTCGCGGCGCAGCTCGTTCCAGGACGTCACGGACCAGACCGCGGCGTGCACGCCCCAGTCCTCGGCGAGCAGCTGCTTGGCCTCGAGCGCCCACGGCACCGCCACGCCGGACGCGAGGATCTGGGCCTTCGGCCCGTCGCCCTCGGCCGGGGACAGCAGGTAGATGCCCTTGAGGATGCCCTCGACGTCCACGCCCTCCGGCTCGGCCGGCTGGACGATCGGCTCGTTGTAGACCGTCAGGTAGTAGATGACGTCGGGGTCGCGGCCGTCCTCGCCGAACATCCGCTGGATGCCGTCGCGGACGATGTGCCGGATCTCGTAGCCGTACGCCGGGTCGTAGTGCACGACGTGCGGCATGGTGCCGGCCAGCAGCGGCGAGTGGCCGTCGGCGTGCTGCAGGCCCTCGCCGGTCAGCGTGGTGCGGCCGGCGGTGGCGCCGATGAGGAACCCGCGGGTCATCTGGTCGCCGGCCGCCCAGAACTGGTCGGCCGTCCGCTGGAACCCGAACATCGAGTAGTAGAAGTAGAACGGGATCAGCGCCTCGCCGTGCGTGGCGTAGGACGTGCCGACCGACTGGAACGCGGCGGCGGAACCGGCCTCGTTGATGCCGGTGTGCATGATCTGGCCGGACTCGGACTCCTTGTAGGAGAGCATGAGGTCGCGGTCGACGGCGAGGTAGTTCTGGCCGTTGGTGTTGAAGATCTTCGCGCTCGGGAAGATCGAGTCCAGGCCGAACGTGCGGGCCTCGTCGGGGATGATCGGGACCAGGCGGCGGCCCAGCTCCTTGTCCTTCACGAGGTCCTTGAACAGCCGCACGAGCGCCATCGTCGTGGCGACCTCCTGCGTGCCGGAGCCCTTCTTCAGCAGCTCGTAGGCCTTGTCGCCCGGCAGCGTCAGCGGCTTGTGCGTCGAGCGGCGCTCGGGCACGTAGCCACCCAGCTGGCGGCGGCGCTCCTGGAGGTACTGGATCGCGGGGTCGTCCTGGCCGGGGTGGTAGTACGGCGGCAGGTAGGGGTTCTCGTCGATCTGCTCGTCCGTGATCGGGATGGAGAGCGAGTCGCGGAGCGCCTTGAGCTCGGCGCCCTTGAGCTTCTTCATCTGGTGCGTGGCGTTGCGCCCGGCGAACCCGGAGCCCAGGCCGTAGCCCTTGACGGTGTGCGCCAGGATGACGGTCGGCTGCCCGGTGTGCTCCCGCGCGGCCTTGTAGGCGGCGTAGATCTTCCGGTAGTCGTGGCCGCCGCGCTTGAGGGCCCAGATCTCGTCGTCGGTCATCTTCTCGACGAGCTGCTTGGTGCGCGGGTCGCGCCCGAAGAAGTGCTCGCGGATGAACGCGCCGTTCTCCGCGCGGTAGGTCTGGTAGTCGCCGTCGGGCGTCTCGTTCATCAGGTGGACGAGCGCGCGGTCCTTGTCGGCGTTGAGCAGGGCGTCCCACTCGCGGCCCCACACGACCTTGATGACGTTCCAGCCGGCGCCGCGGAACTGCGCCTCGAGCTCCTGGATGATCTTGCCGTTGCCGCGGACCGGGCCGTCGAGGCGCTGCAGGTTGCAGTTCACGACGAAGGTCAGGTTGTCCAGGCCCTGCTGGGCGGCGTGCTGCAGCATGCCGCGCGACTCGGGCTCGTCCATCTCGCCGTCGCCGAGGAACGCCCAGACGTCCTGCTGGCTGGTGTCCTTGATGCCGCGCAGGTGCAGGTACTTGTTGGTCCACGCCTGGTAGATCGCCGACGCCGGGCCGAGGCCCATCGACACGGTCGGGAACTCCCAGAAGTCCGGCATGAGCCGCGGGTGCGGGTAGGACGGCAGGCCGCCGCCCGGGTGCGAGACCTCCTGGCGGAAGCCGTCGAGCTGGTGCTCGGTCAGCCGGCCCTCGAGGAACGCGCGGGCGTAGACGCCGGGGGAGGCGTGGCCCTGGAAGTAGATCTGGTCGCCGCCGCCCGGGTGGTCCTTGCCGCGGAAGAAGTGGTTGAGGCCCACCTCGTACAGGGTGGCCACCGACGCGTAGGAGGAGATGTGGCCGCCGACGGCGACGCCGGGGCGCTGCGCGCGGGTCACCATGACCGCGGCGTTCCACCGGTTCCACGAGCGGTACCGGCGCTCCAGGACCTCGTCGCCCGGGAAGTACGGCTCCTCGTGGACGCCGATCGTGTTGACGTACGGCGTGTTCAGCTCGGCCGGCACCGCCACGTTCCGCTCACGCGCGCGCTTGAGCATGCTCAGCAGCACGTAGCGGGCCCGGGGGCCGCCCTTGTCGTCGATGAGCCCGTCGATGGACTCGACCCACTCGGAGGTCTCCTCGGGGTCCACGTCCGGGACCTGGCTCAGCAGGCCGTTGATGAGCGGTCCGCGCTCGTCCTTCGAAGCCACCAGTGCTCCTCGCCTCTCCACGCGGGGGCCGGTCGGCCCCGGTGCGCATCTCGGCCCGCCGGTGTGCGCGCCGGTTTCGGTGCGCGCCGCCGCCGGGCGGGTAGTAGGACCATTGTCCGCCGTCCGGACACCGAAAGTCTCCCAGTCCGACACTCGGGATGCGTGACGTCCGTGACAGTCGCCCCCGGTGTGGGTGTCCCCGGTCACGTCCGCGCACGTCACGGCGCGTTTCGGCGCCCCCGCAGCCGCCGGCGCGGGGCGGTCGGCGGCGGGTCGGCGGACGGCGGGTGGGCCGGGGTGCGGTCACCCGCCGGGTCGCGGGTGCCGCGGCGCTCGTCCGCGGCTCGCGGGGCCGGCCGGCGCCACGACGGTGCTTGCCACGCGCACGTGGGGTGCGGTGGGCTACCGTTCGGTGATCATCGAACAGGTGGCGCCCGGGACCCACCGGGCACTCCCGACGGAAGGAACAGGTCAGGACGTGGCATCCAGCACCGGCGACGCCCCCCAGGGGGCGGGCCGTCTCGGGTTCACCTCGGGCCAGGTGGTCCAGGAGTTCGGTTACGACGACGACGTCGACAACGACCTGCGCGCCGGGCTGGAGGGCATCACCGGCACCGAGCTCGTCGACGAGGACTACGACGACGTCGTGGACGGCGTGGTCATCTGGTTCCGCGACGAGGACGGCGACCTGGCGGACACCCTCATGGACGCCATGACCGTGCTGGACGACGGCGGGCAGATGTGGGTCCTGACCCCGAAGCCGGGCCGCGACGGCCACGTCGGGCACGACGACATCGAGGAGGCCGCGACCACGGCCGGCCTGCACGCGACGAGCACGTTCTCGATCGCGGGCGACTGGTCCGCGACGCGCCTCGGCAGCCGCGGCCGCGGGCGCTGAGCCCGGCGCGGTCCCGGCCGTGAGCCAGGCCCCGGGCGTGCCCGCCGTCGGCGACGCGGCCCCCGTGCTGACGCTGCCGGACGCGCACGGCGCGCCGGTGACCGTCGGCGGGGCGTCGGCCGCGCCCGTGCTGGTGGTGTTCGTGCCGTTCGCGTTCTCGCGGGTGTGCACCGCGGAGCTCGGCGAGCTGCAGGCGCACCTCCCGGAGCTCCACCGGGCCGGGGTCGGCGTGCGGGCGGTGTCCTGCGACCCGGGGCCGGCCCTGCGCGCCTGGGCCGAGCAGGACGGGTACACGTTCCCGCTGCTGTCCGACTTCTGGCCGCACGGCGCGGCGGCGCGGGCGTACGGGGTGTTCGACGAGGTCGACGGGTACGCGCGGCGGGGGTCGTTCCTCCTCGACGCCGGGGGAGTGCTGCGCTGGTCGCTCGTGCACGAGGCGGGGCGGGCGCGGCCGTTCGGGGCGTACCGGGAGGCCGTCGCGGCGCTGTGACGCCGGGTGCCGGGGTGGCCGGTCGCGCGTCCGCCGGCGGCACCCGCACCGGTAGGCTGCGCACCGCAGCAGGGGCCTGTAGCTCAGTTGGTCAGAGCGCCGCGCTTACACCGCGGAGGTCGTCGGTTCGAGACCGGCCGGGCCCACGACACGGCGTCGACGACCCGACCCGCTCGCCCACCCGCCCTCACTCCGACGGATCGCCGGGCGTCAGCACGGCGACGGCCCCGGCGGCGAGCGCCGTGGTCAGACAGCCGCGCACGCGCTGCATGTCCGCGTCGACGGCTTCCGGGCGGAGGGCGAACGTCACGCGCGGGAACGGCGAGGCGGCCGACCGGACGGTGGCGGGGTCGACCGCGCCGTCCTGAGCGCACGTCTCCGCGCCGCCGACCGGGTCGGGGAGCGCGATGTCGAACCGGTACCCGGCGCCCTCGGCGTAGTGCTCGACCCAGGGCCCGGGCGTGGGATCACCGGACGAGCGGTCGACGCCGTAGCGGCCCGTGGTGTCCCAGTAGGTCGTCGACAGCAGGACCGTGACGACCTCGTCGGCGCCGGTCGCCCGGACGGCGGACGCGTCGACGGTCCCCAGGTCGCCCTCGCTCGACACCTCGGCCGAGCCGCGGGGGATGCGTGGCGTGAGCCAGCTCGCGGCCCTGAAGGGAGTCTGCTCCACGACGAGGTCCACCTCGCCCACGTGGCCCCCGGCCCGCAGGTGCGTGCCGTCCCGGACGCTGGGATACGCCATCACCAGGCTCGACGCGAGGAAGGAGGTCGTGGTGACGTCCATCGAGGCAAGCTCGGCGTCGACAGCACCGGCCACGTCGTCACGGGTGCGAGCCTCCGGGACGACGAGCGCGACCATCCACCCCATCGAGCAGTGGTAGCCGACCGGGTCGGCGAAGACGCCGTCGCCCATCTCGGTCCCGCAGGCATCCGCACGGCCCTCGCCCAGGACGGTGACCCGGTCGGAGAACCGGATCCGCTCGACCGCGTCGTCGAGCGCGACGCGCGCGGCGGCGCGGGCCTCGGGGATGCCCTCCATGTCCGGGTCGTACGACGGGCCGCTGCACCCGGTGAGCCCGAGCAGGAGCCCGCCGAGGACGGCTCCGGCCGGGAGCCGGCGGCGGAAGACCCGGACCGGCGGATCGTGCGGACGTGTCACGGCGACACCGTAGGGGACCGCTCGGCCGTCGCACCGGAGCTCGCGGCTGCGCCACCCGCCTGGGCGAGGAACGCCGGCTCTGCGGACCGGGACGCCGAGGGCGCGCCCGCAGGTCGTCGGACGTCCGCGCCGGGTCGGCGACCGCGCGGAGGCGAGGTCAGCGCAGGCGCGCCTGCAGCGCGACGAACCGCGGCTCGCTGAACCCGAGCGCCCGGTACAGCGGCTCGGCGGGCGGCGTGGCGTTCAGCTCGACGACGTGCGCGCTCGTCTCGGCGCGGAGCCGGTCGAGCAGCGCGGTCGTGCAGCGCCGCGCGAGCCCGCGGCCGCGGTGCTCCGGGCGGGTCACGACCGTGGAGACGCGCGCGTGGGACCCGTCGGGGCTGCTCGGGCTCGGTGCGTGCTGCTCCACCGCGCCGACGGCGGCCGCCACGACGCCGTCGACGGGGTGCTCGGCCACCACGGCGACGACGGACCCGCGGGCGAGGCGTTCGGCGAACCAGGCGTGCGCCGCGAGCCGCCACGGGCTGTCGGCGGGCCCGGGGTCGGTGCCCATCCCGGCGAGCATCAGCGCTCGCAGCTCGACGAGGGCCGGGGCGTCCTCCGGGGTCGCGTGACGGACGCGGGCGGGGGCGGCGGGGTCGTTCGGCACGCCGCCATGGTGCCGCCGGCGGCGGACACGGGCGAGTCGCGGTCCGTGCGCCGCGGCATGCCGCCCCCCGGTGTGTGCAGTGCACGCGCCGTGCGGGCGGGAGGCCCGCGCGGCCACCGGACTGCCTCCGCCGTGGCGCGCCGGGCGCGCATTCCGCACCGGGTCCTCCCGGTGACGCGGTCGCGGCTCCTAGCGTCGGCGCATCTCGTCCGGACCCCCGGACGCGTCAGCCGCCGGCCGCGGGGACGTCCCCGCCGCCACCCCCTGGAGGAAGACGTGAGATCTCGCACCGCTGCCGTGGCGCTGGCCGCCACGATCACGCTCGCGGCGACCGCCGCCTGCGCCCCGGCCCAGTCGGGCGGTTCGGCCGCCGCGGACGACGTCCAGGACGGCACCCTGCGGGTGTGGCTGTTCTCCGAGGTCACCCAGGACCCCAAGGAGCAGGTGGTCGACGAGGCCGTCGCCGAGTTCGAGGCGGACCACGAGGGTGTCGAGGTGGAGGTGGAGTACATCCCGGTCGACGCCCGCTCGGAGCGGTTCACCGGGGCGTTCAACGACCCGTCGTCGGCGCCGGACGTCGCGGAGATCGGCAACACCGACCTCGCCGGGTTCGTCGACGCGGGCGGCCTGATGGACGTGACCGACGCGATCGCGGACTGGGACGAGGGCGCGGACATCGACCCCGCGGTGCTGGCGACGACCGAGATCGACGGCGCCTCGTACGCGGTGCCGTGGTACATCGGCGTGCGCGCCCTGTACTACCGCACCGACGTGTTCGACGAGCTCGGCCTGCAGCCGCCGGCCTCGCTGGCCGAGCTCGAGGAGACGGCCCGCACCGTGCGGGCCGCCCGGCCCGAGCTGGTCGGGATCGCGACCGGCGGCGCCGCGCAGTTCGCCTTCCTGCCGTACATCTGGGCGCACGGCGGCGAGATCGCGCGGCAGGACGCCGACGGCGCGTGGACGGGCACCCTCGACTCCGCCGAGGCCCGCGAGGGCGTCGCGGCGTACGCCCGGCTGCTCGGCGACGACATCTGCCCGGCGCAGACCTGCGCGGAGTGGGGCGGGAACGCGTCGGTCCAGGAGTTCGTCGCGGGCAACGCGGCGATGACCATCGGCGGCGACTTCAACCGGCGCGCGGTGGACGAGTCCGCGGTGGGCGACCGGTACGCCGTCGTCCCGCTGCCCGGGGTCGAGGAGGGCTCGATCGCCCCGGCGTTCGGCGGCGGCAACCACCTGGCCGTGCTGTCGTCCACCGAGCGCCGGACGCTGGCGACCGAGTTCGTGCAGCTGCTCGCCGGCAAGCGGTACCAGCAGGCGATGTTCGACGCGATGGGCAACATCCCGGTGTTCACCGACGTGCAGGCCGACGTGGCGGAGCAGGTCCCCGCGATCGCCCCGTTCGTCGAGACGCTCGCCGCGGGCACGGCGTTCGTGCCCGTGACGCCGGCGTGGAGCACGGTCGACGCGCAGGGCGTGCTCCCGACGATGGTGCAGACCGTCGCGACCGGGGCCGCGGACGTCGAGATGGCGACCGCCGACGCGACCGCGGCGCTGGACGCCGCGTTCGGCGCGCAGTGACGGCGACGCACGCCGCGCTGCCCGCCGCGGGCGGGGCCACCCTGCCCGCGGCGGGCGGCGCGCCCCGCCCGCCGCGGCCGCTGCTGTCGCGCCGCGGCCGCGGCACGACGACGTGGGCGCGCCGGTGGGAGCCGCGGTTCTACCTGGTCCCGGCGGTGGTCGTCCTCGGCGGCCTGCTCGCCTACCCGCTCTACCAGCTGGTCGTGGTGTCGCTCTACGACTACCGGCAGGCGAACGTGTCCGGCAGCGCCCCGCTGCGGTTCATCGGGCTGCAGAACTACGCCCGGCTGCTGGGGGACGAGGCGTTCTGGACGGTGCTCGGCAACACGGTGGTGTTCGCCGGGGCGTGCGTCGTCGCGACGCTGGCGGTCGGCGGCGCCCTGGCCCTGCTCGCGACCCGGCTGCGGCCGTGGTCCCGGACGGTGCTGTTCCTCGCGTCGCTCGGCGCGTGGGCCACGCCCGCCATGACCGGGTCCGCGGTCTGGCTGTTCCTGTTCGACCCGACGCTCGGCTTCGTCAACCAGACGCTCACGGCGATCGGCCTGGACGGGTTCGCGGGGCACTCGTGGACCTACGACAAGTGGTCCGCGTTCGCGCTGGTCGGCGCCGAGATCGTCTGGTGCTCGTTCCCGTTCGTGATGGTGACCCTCTACGCCGGGATCATCGGCGTGCCGACCGAGATCCAGGAGGCGGCCCGCCTGGACGGCGCCTCCACCTGGCGGATCGCGCTGAGCATCGTGGCCCCGATCCTGCGGCCCGTGCTCGCGATCGTCACGATCCAGTCGATCATCTGGGACTTCAAGGTGTTCACGCAGATCTACGTCATGACGGGCGGCGGCGGGATCGCCGGCCAGAACCTCGTGCTGAACGTGTACTCGTACCAGCAGGCGTTCGCGGCGTCGCAGTACGGCCTCGGGTCCGCGGTCGGGGTCATCACCACGCTGCTGCTGATGGTCGTGACGCTCGCGTACCTGCGGGCGCTGCGCCGGCAGGGGGAGGAGCTGTGAGCGCCCCGGTCGTCGCCCGCCGCCGGCCGCGGGTCGGCGCCGACGTGGTGGCCGTGCTGGTCGCCGGGGTCGTCGCCTTCCCGCTGTACTGGATGCTGCTGTCCGCGCTCAAGCCGACGACCGAGCTGATGTCGGGCGACGCGCTGCCGTACACGCTCCACCCGACGCTCGACGCGTTCGCCCGGGTGCTGTCGGTGGAGAACGTCGGCCGCTACCTGCTCAACTCGGTGCTGGTGGCGGCGGTGGCCGTGCCGGGCGCCATGATCTGCGCCTTCTTCGCCGCGGTCGCCCTCACCCGCTACCGGTTCCGCCTGCGCACCACGCTGCTCGTCACCGTGCTCGTCGCCCAGATGGTGCCGGTCGAGGCGCTGACGATCCCGCTGTTCTTCCTGTTCCGGTCGTTCGGCGCGGTCGTCCCCGAGCTGGGCCTGAACCACCTCGGCTCGCTCATGCTCGTGCACATCGCCTTCTCGACGCCGTTCGCGATCTGGATGCTGCGCGGCTTCGTCGCGGCCGTGCCCGAGGAGGTCGAGGAGGCCGCCCGGCTGGACGGCGCCTCCGGCCCGCGGTTCGTCCGGTCGATCCTGTTCCCGCTCGTCGCCCCCGGCCTGGTCGCGGTCAGCATCTTCGGGTTCATCTCGACGTGGAACGACTTCCTGTACCCGCGGACGTTCATCATCTCGGCGCAGGAGAACCAGACGCTGCCGCTCGCGATCCTCAACTTCTTCAAGCCCGACCAGAACGACTGGGGCGCGATCATGGCGGGCTCGGTCATCATGACGCTGCCCGTGCTGGTGTTCTTCGTGTTCGTGCAGCGGCATCTCGTCTCCGGGCTGGCGGGAGCCGTGAAGGGGTGAGCGTGGACGAGATCCAGGGCCGGAACGAGTCGCTGTCCGTGCGCCGCAGCCTGCAGCTGCTGGAGCAGGTGCGGCAGCAGGCCACGGCCGAGCGCGGGGTCCCCGTGGCGACGCTCGCCGCGCAGCTCGGGGTGCACCGCTCGACGGCCACCCGGCTGCTGGCCCCGCTCGTGGAGGACGAGCTGCTGGCGCGGGACTCCGCGGGCCGCTACCGGCTCGGGCCGGGGGCCCTGCGGCTCGGCCAGTCGTACGTCGACGAGCTGGACGTCGCGGGTCTCGCGGCGCCGTACCTGCGGGACCTGGCGGCGCGGACCGCCGCCACCTGCGCCCTCGGGCTGCCCGCGGGCGGGTCCGTGCGGATCGCGGCGTGGGTCGGCGACGGCGGGCGGCTGCCGAGCGGCGCGGGCCTGGGGACGCTGCTGCCGACCTACTGCACGGCGCTCGGCAAGGCGGTCCTCTCGGTCGCGCCGGCGTCCTGGATCGACCGGGCGATCGCGACGGGCCTACAGAGCTTCACGGCCCGCACGATCACGGACCCGACCGAGCTGCGCGGCGAGCTCGACCGCACCCGCCGCCGGGGCTTCGCCCTGAACGACCGCGAGCACGACCTGCACGTCCGCGCGGTCGCGTCGCCCGTCCTGAACCACGTGGGGTCGGTGGTCGCCGCCGTCTCCACCTCCACCGACCACACCCGGATGCCGCCGGCCGCGATCCGCACGCACGCCCGTGCGACCGCCGAGGTCGCGCGCACCCTGTCACGCGCGATGGGCTGGACCCGCGCGCCGCAACCCCTGCGAGAGGTCTGACGTGACTGCTTCCACCCCGCTCGGCCTCGTCCCCGCGCCCCGCGACGCCGTGCTGGCCGGCGACGACGCGGTGCTCCCCGCTGCCTTCGTCGCCCGCATCGATCCCGAGCTCGCGGGCGCGCGCGCCGTCCTGCTCGACGTCCTTGCCGTCCGCCTGGGCTGCTCGGTCGCGGTGGTCACGGACGACGGCGGGTCCGCCGCCGTCCGGCTCGCGCACCGCCCGAGCATGCCCGAGGAGGACTACCGGCTGACCGTCGACGGCGCGCGCGAGCCCGTCGTGCTGATCGAGGCCGGGGGCGCGGCGGGGGCGCGGCACGCGCTGCGCACCCTCCAGCAGCTCGCCGGGCCGGCGGCGTTCCGCACCGTCCCGACGGGACCCGTGGCCGGCGTCCCGCTGCCCGGCGTGCTGGTCGACGACGGGCCGCGGTTCGGTCACCGGGCGGTGCTGCTCGACGTCGCCCGGCACTTCATGCCGAAGGACGGGGTGCTGCGGTTCATCGACCTGGCGTCCGCGCACAAGCTCAACGTGCTGCACCTGCACCTGACCGACGACCAGGGCTGGCGGATGGAGGTCCGGGCGTTCCCGCGGCTGACCCAGGTGGGTGCCTGGCGCACCGAGTCGCAGGTCGGCTCCTCGCGGTCACCGCTGCGGGATGGCACGCCGCACGGCGGCTACTACACGCAGGACGACCTGCGGGAGATCGTCGCCTACGCGCGCAGCCGCGGGGTCGTGGTGGTCCCGGAGATCGACGTGCCGGGGCACTCGCAGGCCGCGATCGCCGCCTACCCGCACCTCGCGCCCCACCTGCCCCCGCAGCAGGTGTGGACGCGGTGGGGCCTGAACCCGCACGCGCTGGGCGTCTCGGACGAGGTGCTGGCCTTCTTCCGCACCGTGCTCGACGAGGTCATGGAGATCTTCGACGCCCCGATGATCTGCCTCGGCGGCGACGAGGTGCCGACCCAGGAGTGGGCGACCGACCCGGAGACCGTGGCCCGCGCCGCGCAGCTCGGCCTGGACGACGTCGACGAGCTCGTCCCGTGGTTCGTCGCGCAGCTGGCCGAGCACCTGCGGGCGCACGGGCGGCGGGCGACGGTGTGGGACGAGGTCGGCGGCGCGCGCGTGCCGACGGACGTGGTCGTGAACTCCTGGCGCGGGTACCGGGGCGGCATCGACGCGCTGCGCGACGGGCACGATGTCGTGGTCTGCCCGGAGCACGAGGTCTACCTGGACCACCGGGCGGCGGCCGGGCTCGACGAGCCCGCGCCGGTCGGGACCGTGCACACGGTGGAGGACGTCTACCGGTTCGAGCCGCTCACGGAGCAGGTCGCCGAGGCGGCGGCGGAGCCGGGGGCGGGCGCGGTGCTGGGCGCGCAGGCGCACGTGTGGACGGAGCAGCTCGACAGCGGGCGGCGGGTCGACTACGCCGCCTACCCCCGGCTGACGGCGTTCGCCGAGGTCGTCTGGTCGCCCCTCGAGCGGCGGGACTGGGCCGACTTCGACCACCGGCTCCGCGGCGCGCACCTCGCCCGGCTCGACGCCGCGGGCGTGGAGTACCGCCCGCTGGACGGGCCGCACCCGTGGCAGCGGCGGCCCGCGGTCCCGGGCTGGCCGCTGCGGTTCGACGAGCTGGGCCGGCTGGTGCACGCGGAGGACGGTGCCCGATGACGAGCCCGGAGCCGGCTGTCGCGCGGGTCCCGGGGCCGGGCGAGCCGCTGCTGCTGCGCGGCGGGCTCGTCGCGGACGGCACGGGTGCGCCCGCCCGCCCGGCGGACGTGCTCGTCGCCGGCGGCACCGTGGTGCGCGTCGCGCCGGGCCTGAGCCCCGCCGGGGCGGAGGTGGTCGACGCGAGCGGCATGGTGGTGATGCCGGGGTTCGTCGACGCGCACGTGCACGCCGACGCCGCGGTGCTCGACCGCGGCGTGCAGGACGCGCTCGCCCACCAGGGCGTCACGACCGTGGTCGTCGGCCAGGACGGGCTGTCCTACGCGCCGTCGCACGCGCCGGGACGGGACGGCCCGGACGCCGCGGCGTTCGTCCGCCGCTACTTCGCCGCCGTCGACGGCGACCACCCCGGGTTCGCCGCGGGGTCCGTCGGCGACCTGCTCGCGACGTACGACGCCGCGACCACCGCCGACGTGGCGTACCTCGTGCCGCACGGGACCCTCCGGTACGCCGTCGTCGGCCCCGACCCGCGCCCGGCCCGCCCCGACGAGATCGGCGCGATGGCCGACCTGCTGGCGGCCGGCCTCGACGCCGGCGCCCGCGGGATGTCGACCGGCCTGGAGTACGCGCCCGCGTGCTGGGCCGAGCCCGACGAGCTGCTGTCGCTCTGCGCGGTCCTCGCGAGCCGCGGCCTGCCGCACGTCTCGCACATGCGGGGCTACGAGGACCGGGTGCCGGTCGCGCTGGCCGAGCTGCTCGACCTGTCCCGCCGCACCGGCGTGGCGACGCACGTGTCGCACCTGCACGGCCCCGCCGACGTCGTCGTGCCGCTCCTCGACGCGGCGCTCGCCGAGGGCCACGACCTGACCTTCGACAGCTACCCCTACCTGCGCGGGGCGTCCGTGCTGGCCCTCGTCGCGCTGCCCACGTGGCTGCCCCTGGCGGACCTCGACCGGGCGACGGCGATGCTGCGGGACGAGGGCGTGCGCGCCCGGCTGCTGGCCGAGGACCTGCCGGCGCGCGCCGGCGTGTGGCCGCGCGTCACGCTGGCGTCGGTCCCGCACCCGGACTACCGCTGGGCGGAGGGCCGGCGGCTGGTCGACGTCGCCCGGACGCTGGGGGAGCCGCCGGCGCTGACCGCCCTGCGCCTGCTGGCCGCCACCGGGCTCCGGGTGGGCTGCGTGTTCGAGCAGCCGCCCACGGCGTCCGAGGCCTCGGTCCGGGCGCTGCTCCGGCACCCGGCGCACTGCGCGGGGTCGGACGGCATCTACGTCGGCGGGCACCCGCACCCGCGGGGCTGGGGGACGTTCGCCCGGTTCCTCGGGACCCACGTGCGCGAGCACGGCGACTGGGACTGGGGCACCGCCGCACGGCACCTCGCCGGGACCGCCGCCGCGCGGTTCGGGCTGGCGGACCGCGGCGTGCTGCGGCCCGGCGCCCGGGCCGACGTGGTGGTCCTCGACCCGCGGACGGTGGCGGACACCGCGACCTACGCCGACCCGCGCTCGCCGGCGCGCGGCGTGCGCGACGTCCTGGTCGCGGGCGACCCCGTCCTGTGGCGGGGCGAGCGCACCGACCGCCTCCCCGGCCGCGGCGTCCGGTGACCCCGCGGCCCCCACGCACCACCGAGCAGCCGGACCGACCGGCGCACCACGAGGAAGGCACCACCATGACCCGCACCGCCGTCAGCACCGACGCAGCGCCCCGGCCCGCCGGCGCGTACTCCCAGGCCGTCTGGCTCGGCGACCTGCTGTGGACCGCCGGCTTCGGCCCGCAGGACCCCGAGACCGGGGCGGTCGCGCGCTCGGTCACCGAGCAGACCCGCCAGGTGCTCCGGAACGTGCGCGCGACGCTCGAGGCCGCCGGCCTGACGATGGACGACGTCGTGAAGACGACCGTGCACCTCGCGGACCTCGCGGACTTCGCCGAGTTCAACGCCGCGTACGGCGAGTTCTTCTCCGACCCGGCCCCGGCGCGGACGACGGTCGGCTCGCAGCTCGCGGGGATCAAGGTGGAGATCGACGTCGTGGCGGGACGCTCCGCCTGAGGTCGCCCCGGCGCGCCGCGGCCCGGACCGGGGCCGCGGCGCGCCGCTAGAACAGGGTCGCGAGGAGCTCCGTGACCCGCAGGTCCGCGTCGACGACGGGCACGACGCGCCACTTGTCGAACGCCGTGCACGGGTGCGAGACGCCCAGCTCCAGCAGGTCGCCGGGCGACAGCGGCGTCGGCGCGGGCCCGGCGGCCTCGAGGTACGCGTGCTGGTCGTTCGTCCGGGTGAGCGCCCAGCCGGCCACGGGCTCGGGCGCGGCCCCGGCGCGGTGCACGCGCAGGGGCACCGGCAGCCCCTCGTCCACGGGGACGTCGCGCTTCCCGGCGCCGACGATGGCGAGGCCCGGTTCCGGGCAGGACGTCACCTGCGCCCAGACCCGCAGCGCCGGGCGCAGCCCGCCCGGCACGCGGGTGAACGGGGTGCGCCGCGCGTACACGCCGTGGTCGTGCGTCACCGTGGACCCGCTGCGCAGGAGGACCCGCGCCGGGAGGCCGCCGAGCACCGGACGTCCGCCGAGCACCTCGGCGACGACGTCGAAGTACGCCGACCCGCCGACGGACACGGTCACCTCGTCGGCGTCGATCAGGCCCGCCCCGGCGAGGGCTGCCGCGCGGTCGCGCAACCGCTCGAGGAACGACCGCACCTCCGGCACGCCCGGCAGCCCGCCCTCGTAGGCGGTGACACCGAGCAGCCGGACCCCGGCCCGGGCCCGGGCGGCGGTCGCCAGGTCGAGCACGTTGTCGTCGTGCCGCAGGCCCGTCCGGCCGCCCGCGTGGCCGAGCTCGAGGAGCACCCCGACGGGCCGCGCCGGGTCGGCGACGTCCGCGAGCCGGGCGAGCCCGGCGGCCGAGTCGAGCTGGACGACGACCTCGCCGTCCGCGTTCCCGGGACCGGCGAGCCAGCGGAGCACCGGGTCGTCGAGCACCTGGTTCGCGAGGAGCAGCCGGCGCACGCCGGCGGACCGGGCCGCCAGCGCCTGGTTGCCGGTGGCCACGGTCATGCCCCACGCGCCCGCCGCGAGCTGGCGCGCGAACAGGCCGGGCGCCATCGACGTCTTGCCGTGCGGCGCGAGCAGCAGCCCGTGCTCGGCCGCGAACGCGGCCATCGTGGCGACGTTGTGGTCCACCGCGCCGCCGTCGACCGTCAGCAGCGGCCAGGTGAACGAGCCGTCGAGCAGGTGCCGGCCGGCCGACAGCCAGGCGTCCGCGGCGACCGGCTCCGGCTGCCACAGGCCCTTCGTCCACGGCCCGACCACGGCGGGTGCGCTGGTCGGTCCCGAGCTCGTGACGGAGTCCACGGCGTCGACGGTAGGTCGGCGCCCGGCGGTCGCGGGAGCCCGGCGGACGATGTGTGTGCGGGCCGCACGGGCGCCGCACCGGACGGGGCGGGGGCGGTGCTCAGCCGGCGGCCGGCAGCGACCGCACGACGCGCGCCGGGTTGCCCGCCACGACGACGTCCGGCGGCACGTCCTTCGTCACCACGGACCCCGCGCCGACCACGGACCGGGCGCCGATCGTCACGCCCGGGCACACCACCACGCTGCCGCCGAGCCACACGCCGTCCTCGATCGTGATCGGGGAGACCCGCTCCCACCCCTGCGGGCGCAGCTCCGGGTCCAGCACGTGCGTCGGCGTGTACAGCCGCACGCTCGGGCCGATCAGCACGTCCGCGCCGATGCGGATCTCGCCGCCGCCCAGCGTCAGGAATTCCGCGTTGACGAAGGTCCGGTCGCCGAGGTGCAGGCGGTGCCCGTAGTCCAGGTAGAACGGCGGCCGGAAGTCGACGCCCTCGCCCACGGTGCCGAGCAGCTCGCGGAACAGCGCCTCGGCCGCGGACCGGTCCTCGTCGTAGAGGGCGGTGATCCGGCGGCACGTGCGCTGCGTGCTGGTCGTCAGCTCCGCCAGCTCGGGGCCGGACCGGTCGCGGTACCAGTCGCCGGCCACCATCTTGTCGTACTCGGTGCGGCCGTCCGCGAGGGCGGTCGCGAGGTCGAGCTCCTGCACGGGCTCCTCCTTCGTCGCGGACGACGAGTGTCCCAGGCGGGGGCCGCGGGCCGGCGGGACCTCCGGCACCTGCGGCTCCTGCGGCAGCTGCGGCTCCTGCGGCACCCGCGGCGGCGTCCGCTCCTGAGCACGGCTCACCCCCGGAGCGTGACGACGCCGCGGGCGCCCGGGGCGAGGCTGGCGGGGTCGGGTCGGGCGCCGGTGCGGGAGGGGGCGAGGTGGCGTGCTCTACCACATCCGGGTGGTCGGCCCCGAGCGTGATCTCGGCGGGCTGGGCGACTACGCCGACATCGTGGCGGCCCCGACGCGGGACGGGGCGATCCTGTCGTGCGAGGTGCCGGACGCCTCCGGGCTCACCGGGGTGGTGGCGCTGCTGTGCGACCTCGGGGTCGCCATCGCGGAGCTGCAGGCGGTCACCCGCGGGGCGTGACGGGGCCGGCGCCGGTCGGCGGGTGCGCGGGTGCGCGGGTGCGCTCAGCCCAGTACGCGCAGGGTCGGGGCCCACGCCGGCGCCGCCGCCGGGCCGTAGAGCCGCAGGACCAGGCTGAACGGCCCGGGCGGGACCGGCAGCCAGCCCGACCGCCCGCGCGCGTCGGCCGGCTCGTCGTGCTGCAGCGTGACGGTCAGCGAGCCGTCCCGGCCCCAGGGCAGGTCCGGCGTGCCCGGCCCGAGGGCGCACCGACCCGCCCGGTTGGCGACGAGCTCGCCGGACGGCTCGGCGTGGGCGGCGAGCGACCAGAGCAGCCGCGCCGGCGGCGGGGTCCGCAGCGTCATCCGGTACCGGCGGTGGCCGTCGAGCGGCTCGCCGTCGAGCAGCCGCCAGCGCAGGGTGCGGACCTCCTCGGGCTCGGGGGCGTGCAGCTCGTACTCGGCGGCGACCGCCCGGCGCAGCGCCGCCCCCCGCGCGACGAGCACCCGCGTGCGCCCGCCGGCACCGCGCCCGCTGGCACCGCGCCCGTCGGCACCGCGCCCGTCGGCGTCGTGCCCGCCGGCGCCCGGCAGCGCCGTCCTGCTCAGCACGCCGAGCCGGACCCACCGCTCGACCCGGGTCCGGTCCGCGGGGTCGGCAGGCGGGGCGAGCCGGAGCAGCAGCGCCAGGTAGTCGACGAAGCCGGCGCCCCAGGCGCGCTCCTCGTCCCACGGCAGCCAGTCGAGCGAGGGCGCCGGCCGGGGCGGCGGGACCCCGCCGAGCGCGTGCAGCGGGCGGACCCGGTACGCGCGCTGCAGGTCCTGCGCCGCGGCCAGGTCGCCCGGGCCCGGCACGCCGGTGCGGGCCACGACCCGGACCAGCGGCGAGCCCGACCGCAGCACGCCGCGCACACCGGGAGGCACCGGCCCGGCCCAGCCGGGCCCCGCTACGGCCCAGTCACCGGCACCGGGCCCGGTGCCGGCGGTGCCGAGGTGGGCCACCGTGCGCGCCAGCAGGTCGAGGACCTGCAGTCCGGCGTACCGCCCGGCGGGCAGGTCGGGGTGGCCGACGACGGCGGGCTCGGCGCGCAGGTCCAGCCACCCGCTCGACCGGAGCAGCAGCGGGTCGGCGTGGCGGGTGCCGTCCCCGGGCGCGGGCGGCCCGTCGTGGTCGAGGACGCCGAACGCGGCGAGGCCGGTGCGCAGGTCGGTGCGCAGCTGCCGGTAGCCGAGCAGCGCCGGGTGCGCCCAGACCGCCGCCTCGGCGGCGGCGCGCACCACCTCGGCGTCGTGCGCGACGGGCGCCGGGGAGGACGGGGTCTCCGGCATCGCCCACCGCCCTCGTCCCCGTCCCGCACCGACGCCCACCAGCGAAGCCGCGGGCCGCCGTGCGGGCCTCACCCGCGGTGTGTGAACGGGGGGAGCGGCTGCCGGGCTCACCCGCACCGGGTGAGGGAGTCACGGCGCGATGTGACTCAGGATCACCGGGGACCTGTCACTCTGGTGCCGGGGGAGCCGGGGCCCGCGAGCAGGCGGGCTACGGTGAGGTCGAGCACGCGTCGGGGGGCGTGGACATGAACGCTGGTGACGACGGCGGCACGACGGGACCGGAGGGGCAACCGGGGGCACGGCGAGGACGCCCGGTGCCCGGCGGGAAGTTCACGGTGCCCCGACCCCCGCACGGGCTGGTCGCCCGGTCCCGGTGCGACGCGGCGCTCGCGGCCACGGTGGGCGGCCACCGGCTGACCGTGGTGAGCGCTCCGGCGGGCTTCGGCAAGACGACGCTGCTCGCGCAGTGGGCCGCCCGGGCGCCCGGCCCGGTGGCCTGGGTGTCGCTCGACCCGCTCGACGACGAGCCCGGCCGCCTGGTGCGCGTGCTGGGCGAGGGGCTCGCCCCGCTCGCGCCCGGGGTCCGCCCGGACGCGGGGCCCGCCTCCGTCCGCGCGCCGGGGACGCTCGCCCGACGGGTGGACGCCCTGGTGACGGCCCTGGAGACGCTGCCGCCGGAGGCGGTGGTCGTCCTCGACGACGTGCACCTGCTCTCGGCCCGGACGGCCCGCGAGGTCCTCGGCCCCGTGCTGCGGTACGCGGGCCCCCGGTTCGTGCTGGCCGGCCGGTACGACGCCGCGCTGCCGGTGAACCGGATGCGGATGGCGGGCGAGGTGGGCGAGCTGCGCGAGCGCGCCCTGGCGTTCACCGAGGAGGAGGTCGCCGACGTGGTCCGAGCGGCCGGCGTGCCGGCGGACGGCACCGCGGTCCGCGCGCTCTGGGAGGTGACGCGGGGCTGGCCGGTCGCCGTGCGGCTCGCGCTGGCCGCCGACGTGCTCGCCGGGTCCGGGGAGCCGCTGGCGCAGCTCCGGGACCGGGACGTGCCGATCACGGGCTACCTGGTCGAGGAGGTCATCGGGTCCCTGCCCGACGACCTCGCGGACTTCCTGCTGCGCGCGAGCGTGGCCGCGCAGGTGGACCCCGAGCTGGCCGAGGCGCTGGTCCCGGGCGGGGCCCGGCTGCTCGACGAGTGCGTCGGCCGCGGGCTGTTCCTCACGGACGTCGGCGACGTCGGCGACGGGCCGGTGTACCGGTGGCACGCGCTGGTCGCCGCGCACGCGCGCGCGGTGCTCGCGCGGCGGGACCCGCTCGCCGCGCGGGTCGCGCACCGGGTCGTCGCGGCGCACCTCGGGCCGCGGGACCCCGCGGCCGCGATCCGGCACGCGCTGGACGGGCACGCCCCCGACCTGGCGGCGCGGGTGCTCGGCGAGCGGTGGCCGGACCTGGTGGTGCGCGGCGACGTCGGCCAGGTGCGCGGCCTGCGCGCCGCGCTGCCGCCGCGGTACCGCAGCGACCCGGACGTGCTCCTGGCGCTCGCGGCCGCGCACGCCTACGAGGCCGACGGCGAGGGCGACGACGACGGCCGCGCGGCGTGGGTGGGGGAGCTGGTGCGGACGTTCCTCGGGCCCGGACGCCCGTCGCTGCAGGAGTCGGTGCGCCGGGGCCGGGCGCTGCTCGACGACGGGGTCGCGGGCGGTGGCGCGCCCGACGACGCCGCCCGCGCGCTCGGCCTGTACCTCGTCGGACGGGCCGCCCTCCAGCTGTACGGGCCCGACCCGGCGGCGCTGACCCACCTCGCGGAGGGCGGGGCGCTCGCCGCGGAGCGCGGCTGGGTCGCGCTCGAGCTGGGCTGCCGCGCGGAGGAGGCGCTGGCCGCCGCGCAGCGCGGCGACGCCGGCGCCGCGCTGGCCGCCGCGCAGGTCGTGCTCGCCACCGCGGCGCTGCACGGCTGGCAGGGCGCGGGCATCGTCGCGTCGGCGCACCTCGCCTGCGGCATCGCCGCGTACTGGCGCGACGAGCTGTGCGCCGCGTCGGGCCACCTGCAGGCCGCCGTGGAGGCGGCGGGGCGCAACCGGCGGGAGGTCGCCGTGCACGCGGCCGGGGTGCTCGCGATCGTCTGCCTCGCGCAGGGTGACGCCCCCGGTCTGGCCCGGGCGCGGGAGATCACCGACGCGCCGTGGCCGGACGGGTCGGCGCCCGAGCACCTGACCGCGTTCCGCGACTTCCTCACAGCCGTGCAGCTCGGCGCCGAGGACCGCCCCCGGGAGGCGCTGGCGCTGGTCGACGAGACGTCGGTGGCGTTCTCCGACCCGCTGGCGCTCGGCTGGCAGAGCGACCTGCTGCTGCGGATCGGGGAGATCGAGGCCGCCGAGCGCGCGCTGGACGCCGCCGAGCGCGCCGCGGCCGCGGCCGCCGCCGCGCTGGGCGGGACGCCCGCCCCGGTGCGGGTCGCCAACCTCGCGGCGCAGGCCGCGCTGCGCGCCGACGAGGACGACGCCGCGGCGCACCTGGCCCTCGAGGCGGCCCTCGCCGCCGCCGCGCCGCACGGGCTCGTCCGGCCGCTGCGGGACCGCGCCGCCGCGCTGCACCCGCTGCTCTCGGCGCACCTGGAGTGGGGCAGCGCGCACGAGCCGCTGGTCACCCGGCTGCTGGTCGCCGAGCACGAGTCGCCCGCACCGCGGGCGTCCGCGTGGGACCTGACGCCCCGGGAGCGGGACGTGCTCGCCTGCCTGCGGTCGTCGCTGACCTCGGAGGAGATCGCGGGCTCGCTGTTCCTCTCGATCAACACGGTGAAGACGCACATGCGGGCGATCTACCGGAAGCTCGGGGTGGACGGGCGCCGCGCGGCGGTCCGGACGGCGGTGCAGCGCGGCCTGCTCTGAGCGCGCGGCAGGGCGGCGGCGCCCGCCGGGCACCGCCGCCCCGCGACCTCGACCGGGCGCGGCCCCGTCAGGTCGCCACGGGCCGCAGCTCGCCGCCGTGCACGATCAGCGCCCAGAGCACCGTCACGCACAGGCCGATCGACACCAGCGACCACCAGGGCGTCGCGGGCAGCGCCACGAACTGCAGCAGCAGCTGCAGGCCCACCAGCACCACGGCCGTGACCCGGGCCCAGCCGGCGGCCGTGGTCAGCAGCGAGATGCCGACCAGGAACACCAGGGCCGCGACCGCGAGGTGCACCCAGCCCCAGGTGGAGACGTCGACCGTCGCGAGCCCGTAGCTCGTCCAGGCGACGATCGTGTGCGGCGAGAACACCGCGACCAGGCCGCTGAACATGCCCCACAGGCCCATCAGGATCATCATCAGCGCGGCGAACCAGATCCAGCCGACCCAGGCGCTCTCCCGCGGCCGGGCCGGCGCAGCGGACCCCTCGTGCGCGTACGTCCTCGACATCGTCGTCATCCTCCCCGCCGGGCCGGACCCGGCTGCCCCACCGGTCAGGCGTTCTCCTCGAACGCCTCGCGCAGCCGCGCCTCCTCGTCGTCCGACAGGTTGGTCTGGATGAGCTCGGGGTGGATGCCCTGCTCCTTGAGCGCCGCGATCACCCGGTCCGGCACCGCGTTCGACGACAGCAGGAACAGCGCCGACGTCCCCGGCGTGACCTTGCTGCGCACCGACTCGATGAAGTCGTCGTCGATGCCGACGTCCGTGAGCGACCCCGCGAGCGCGCCCGCCGCCGCGCCGATGGCGGCGCCGATGAGCGGGACGAAGAACAGCAGGCCGAACAGCATGCCCCAGAACGTCCCGCCGAGGGCGCCGGCGGCGGCGAGGCTGTGCGCCTGCCGGGTCTTGGGCTTCGATTTGTCCGGGTCCCAGGACACCGTGGCGGCGTCGTGCACCTGGATGAGCTCCTGCTTCGCCAGCGACTCGAGCGCCTGCTCGGCCTGCTGGGCGCCGCCGGGGGTCTCGAACTTCCACACGCTGAGAGTGGCCACCGTCGTGCTCCTTCGTCGGTCGGGTCGGTCCCGTGGTCCTCCACGCCGAGGAGGGACCCCTGCCAGCGTCCTGGCGCCGCCGAGCCGCGCGCATCGCCCGGGCCGGGTGACCCCGGGCGGCGGCCGCGGGCGGCGGCCGCGGGCGGCGGCCCCGGCCCGGTGGGTGCCGGCGCGGTCCGGCGGGTCATCCGCGACGGACGACGCCCCGGGCCGTCCCGGGGGGACAGGCTCGTCGCGAGCACCGACGACCGGGGGGAGTCGCCATGCCCGACGACCGCGCTGCGCGCGCGCCGCGCCAGGCGCTCGCCGCGGTGGCCGCCGCGGCGGGCCTGGCCCTGGTGCTCGCGCGCGCCCGGGCCGGGGTCGCGCTCGAGCCGGTCGCCTGGGAGGCCGCGGCGCAGCTGGTCGGCGCCGCCGCGCTGCTCCTGCGCCGGGAGCCGGTGGCGCTCGCGGTGTGCCTGCCGCTGTGCCTGCTGTCGCCCGTCGTCGCGACGCCGGTCGCGCTGTACCTGGTCGGGCGGTGGGCCGGGCCGCGTGCGGCGTGGCTCGGCCTGCTCGCCGCGCTGGCGATGATCTGGCCCGTCTGGCGGCTGACCTCGTTCCGGTCGGGCGTCGCCCTGCCCCTCGTGCTGCTGCTCGCCGTGCTGGTGCCGTGGCTCGCGGGGCGCGGGCAGCGGTCGGCGGCGGCCGCCACCGCGCTCCGGCTGGCGCAGGAGCGCACCGCCGCGGAGGCCGCGACCCTCGCGGTGCGGCGGGCCGAGCGCACCCGGCTCGCCGGCGAGCTGCACGACGTGGTCGCGCACCGGATCAGCCTGATCGTGCTGCACGCGAACCTGTTCGACGGCGCCTCCGGCGACCCGGCGGTGCGCGCCGCTGCGGCCGAGATCCGCGACACCGGGCGCGCCGCCCTGGACGAGATGCGCGAGGTGCTGCGGCTGCTGCGGCACGAGCCCGGCGAGGCCGGCCTCGCCCGGCACGCGCTCCCGGAGGTGGAGGGCCTGGTCGCCGCCGCGCGCGACGTCGGGCAGCCCGTCACCGCCGTCGTCGCGGCGGTGCACCGCGACCCGCCGGACCCCGCGGAGCGCACCGCCGTCCGCGTGGTCCGCGAGGGCCTGACCAACGCGGTCCGGCACGCGCCCGGCGCGGGCACCCGCGTCCTGGTCGAGGACGCCGGGCCCGAGCTGCACGTGCAGGTGCTCACCACCGAGGCGCGGCCGGTGCCGACGGGGCTCGCGACCGGCGGCACCGGCCTGGCCGGGCTGCGCGAGCGGGTGGCCCTCGTGGGCGGGCGCCTCGACGCCGGCCCGACGCCCGCGGGCGGCTTCGTGCTCGACGCGCGGCTGCCGCGCCGTGCCGCGCCGGCATGATCCGGGTGCTGGTGGTGGACGACGAGGCCTCGTCCCGACGGGGCGTCGCCCGGCTGGTCGGCTCCGCGCCGGACCTGGAGGTGGTGGGGGCGACCGCGGACGGGCGCGAGGCGGTCGAGCAGGTGCGCGCCCACCGGCCCGACGTCGTGCTGCTCGACCTGCGGGTGCCCGTGCTGGACGGCCTCGGCGCGGCCCGGGAGATCCTCCGGGCCGGCACGGCCGTCGTCGTCCTCGCCACGTTCCCGCCCGACCGGCACCTCGTCCCGGCGCTGCGGCTCGGGGCCGCCGGGTACCTGCTGAAGGACAGCACCGGCGAGGAGCTGCACCGCGGGATCCGCGCCGCCGCCGCGGGCGGGACCGTGCAGTCGCCGGCCGACACCCGGCGGCTGCTCGACGCCCTCGGCCCCGCGCCGTCCGGCACCGCGCAGGCGGCGCGGGACCGGGTGGCGCCGCTCAGCGCACGGGAGCGCGACGTGCTCGCCTGCGTGGCGGAGGGGCTGCCGGACGCGGACATCGCGGTGCGGCTGCACCTGGCCGAGCCGACCGTGCGGGCGCACCTCGCGCAGGTGCTGACGAAGCTCGGTGCGGCCAACCGCACCCAGGCGGCGATCGTGGCGCACGAGGCGGGGCTGGCGCCGCCGGCCGGCGGGTGAGGCGCGGGGCGCGCCGGCCCGCCCCGCACGGCTGGCACGATGGCGGCCATGTCCGCCTGGCGCACCCACGACTCCCGCACCGTCTACGAGAACCCGTGGATCCGGGTCCGCGAGGACGCCGTCACCCGGCCCGATGGCGGTGCCGGCGTCTACGGGGTGGTCGAGGTCCGGCACCCCGCGGTGTTCGTCGTGCCGGTGACCGACGACGACGAGGTGGTGCTGGTCGAGGTCGAGCGGTACACCACCGGCGGCGTCTCGCTCGAGGTGCCCGCGGGCGGGTCGGACGGCGAGGACCCGGTCGTCGCCGCCCGGCGCGAGCTGCGGGAGGAGACCGGCCTGGCCGCCGCCGAGTGGACGCACCTCGGCCCGGTGTTCTCGCTCAACGGTGTGGCGCACGCGCCGGGGCACGTGCTGCTCGCCCGGGGACTGCGGCCGGCGGACGAGGCCCACGCCCAGGACGAGGAGGGCATCGTCGCGGTCCGCCGGGTGCCGTGGCCCGACGTGCTGACGCTCGTGCGCGACGGGGCGATCACGGACAACGAGTCCCTGGGCGCGCTGCTGCACGCGGCGATCGCGCTCGGCCGGGTGTCCTGACCGCACCGCCTCCGTCCCGGTCGGGCGACGTGGCGCCCGCGGCCCGGAGACCCGCGTCCCAGCCGGGTGCGCGGCAGCCCGCGGGGGGCCCGAGCGGGGTGGGGTCCAGGCCGGCCGCCGCCAGCAGCCACGCCGCGACCGAGTTCGACGTCCACATGTCCCGCCCGGCCGGCGCGCGTCCGACCCGGGCGGGCCCGCGCGGTCCCCGCGCACCCCACGTGCGGACGGGCACGCTCGGCGCCGCGGCCAGCAGGGCGTCCGCGACCCGCGGGTCCGCCGAGGCCGGCAGCCGTACGACCGCCCACGCCAGGTCCGGCACCGACCCACCCGCCCAGCACCGCACCTCGTACCGGAACAGCCTCGACCGACCGAGCAGCCGGGTGCCGACCGGACCGGTCGCGACCACCCCGCGGTCGACCGCCGGCGGGCCCCAGGCGGGCGTCACCTCGACGGCGACCTCGTCGCCGTCCGAGGGCCGCAGCAGCAGGGCGGCGTGCACGAGCGCCCGGGGCGGCCGGCGGTCGTGGAGCGCGGCCAGCGCCTCGTAGGCCCGGCCGCTCGCGCGCACCACGCGGGGTCCTCCGGCGCCGAGCGGGATCCAGCAGAGCTGGACGGCGGCCGCGGGTCCGGCGTCGGGTGCGAGGTAGGTGCTCATGTCCCCATCCCGCCACCGCCGCGGCCGCCGCCGCCACGGACCGACGTCCCTGGCGGCGCACCGGCCCCGGCGCGGACGGGGGTTCCACGGCGGGCGGCCCGGCTGCTACGGTCGCGACCGGGTAAGGAGAGCCTTACCAATCCCGCCGTCAAGGAGCGCCCGTGGCTCGCAGCACCAACACCGGCCGGCGCAAGCCCGAGGTCACCGAGCTGCTGACCCTGCACGTGCTGCGCACCCAGCGGGTGTCCACGGGGTTCGTCCGGGTCACGCTGGGCGGCGGAGACGCCGCGCGGTTCCGGCCCATGGGCTACGACCAGTGGTTCCGGCTGTTCATCCCCGTGGCGGACGACGCGGTGCTGTCCCGGCTGCCGAACCGGCTCGACACCCTCGCCTACCTGAAGTACCTCGCGATCGCCCGGACCGAGCGGCCGGTGCTGCGGAACTACACGGTCCGCGCGTACCGCGCCGACGGGCCGGACGGTCCCGAGCTCGACGTCGACTTCGTGCTGCACGGCACGCCCGAGGACGGCACCTCCGGCCCCGCCGCGACCTGGGCGCGGACCTGCGCGCCGGGCGACGCCGTGGCGATCCTGGACGAGGGCATCACCTTCCCGGCGGCCGCCGCCCGGGACCGGCTGCTGCTGGTCGCGGACGAGACCGGGCTGCCCGCCGTCGCCGGCATCCTCGGGTCTCTGGGTGCGGACGCGCGCGGGGTCGCCGTGGTCGAGGTGCCGCACGCCGACGACGTGCAGGACCTCGACGGACCCGACGGCGTGCAGGTGCGCTGGGTGGTGCGCGACGACCCGCACGCCGTCGCGGGACCGGCGGCGCTCGCTGTCGTCGAGGCGCTGCCCCTCCCGGCGGAGCCCGTCACGGCGTGGGTCGTGGGGGAGCAGTCGCTCGTCGCCGGGGCGCGCCGGCACTGGGTCGGCGCGGGCGTGCCGAAGCAGGACGTCACGTTCTGCGGGTACTGGCGGGCGGCGCGGGTGCGGGCGGCGGCGTGATGCGAGGCGCGACCGGCCGGGGGTGAGCTGCGGGGCGACCTGCGGGGGGCGACCTGCGGAGGGTGACCTGCGGGGGGC
>NZ_JAKRMS010000270.1 GCF_022346185.1 Cellulomonas sp. ACRRI
CCGCCCCCTCCCGCACCCGAGCCCGGCGGCTCGTCGCCGACGCCCCCGTCGGCGCCCGCATCGGTGCGGTGCTCGGCCTGCTCGCCGTCGCGGTGGGCGTGGTCGCCGGCCTGGGCATCGCCCGCCTCGGCGGGCTGGAGCAGTCGATCGACCGCCTCGGCCGCGACGCCATCGAGCCGCAGACCTACCTGGTCAACACGCAGCGCTGGTTCCAGGCGAGCCGCGCCCGGGTGCTCGAGTACGGGATGGTGGCGCCGGAGGACCGGGCCGGGATCGTGGCGGACCGCGCGGGCTTCGACGCGGACGCGCTGGAGAACGTCGCGGCGTACGAGCCCTACGTGCTCGACGAGGACGCCTACGCGGCGCTGCGCGACGCCTACGGGCGCTACCAGGCCGCCGCCGACGCCATCGAGCCGCTGGCCGACGAGGGCGGGACCGCGTACCACGACGCCTACGCGGACCAGGTGCGCGGCATCACCACCGAGCTCGGCGACGCGCTCCAGGCGCTGACGGACTCGGTGTCCGCGCACGCGGAGCAGGGTGTGGCGGACGCCGCGGGCGACGCGCGCGCGGCGACGGTGCAGATGATCGCGGTCGGCGCGGGCGGGGTGCTCCTCGCGGCGGCGCTCGGCGTGCTGCTCGTCCGCCGCATCGTGCGGGACCTGGCGACGGTGCAGCGCACCGTGCAGAGCATCGGCGACGGCGACCTGACGGTGGCCGTGCCGCTGGACTCCCGGGACGAGCTCGGCCGGATGGCGGGCTCGCTGAACGAGGCGCAGGGCTCGCTGCGCGCGCTGATGAGCGGCGTCGTGCACACGGCGCAGACGGTCGCGGCCGCGGCCGAGGAGCTCTCGGCGGCCTCGCAGCAGGTGGTGGCGGGGTCGGATGAGACGTCGGCGCAGGCGGGGGTCGTGGCGGCGGCTGCGGAGCAGGTGTCGCGGAACGTGCAGACGGTGGCCGCGGGTGCCGAGCAGATGGGGGCCTCGATCCGGGAGATCGCGCAGAACG
>NZ_JAKRMS010000271.1 GCF_022346185.1 Cellulomonas sp. ACRRI
CCAGGGTGCGGGGGTCGCCCAGGGCCTTGGCGGTGCGGGCCGCGTGGTGCAGGACCCCGTCGACCCGGGTCGCGTCCTCCGCCGCCAGGACCACCCACATCGCGGCCATCCCGTGCGGCCGCCGGCGGGGGCGGGTGACCCGGCGGGTGCACCGGGCGCGGGTGTTGCGGCCGGCCTCCCCCTTCGGGTCGGCGATCCGGACCTCGCGGGCCACGCGCTGCTCCAGCTGCCGGCGGGAGCACTGGGCCGCGTCGGGCAGGACCGCGTCCTCCACCGCGTGCGCCGCCTCGTACGGCAGGTCGATCAACCCGGCGGCCAACACCTCGGCCTTGCCGGCGTCGATGTGCCCGACCTCGAGGGCTTCGCGGGTGGCGGCGAGCATCCCGTCCAGGGTCAGTGCCCGGTGCACCGCCTTGTTCGCGGTCATCAACGACCACCCGAGGCGCATGGCGAGTTCGTCCCCGGCGACGCACCCCTGGGTGGGTGGGGCCCCGGCCAGCGGGGACCACTGCGGGCTCATCTCCGGGCGGTTGGCCAGTTCGGCGACGGCGTCCAGCATCGCGGCGTGCTGGTGGGCCTCCATCCGGGCCCGGGCCGCGACCACCTCCACGAGGATCGCCGGGGCGAGAACCGTGAGGTCTAACTCGCGCAGCCAGGCGTCGAGCACCGGCCCGGGAGGGCACGCGGCGATCGCCTCGACCTGCCGCTGCTCACCCGTCCTGGGCGCCCCGCCGAACGCCACCACGGGGTCCGGGCCGTAGTCGGTCAGGCACGTCCCGTCGGCACCGTAGACCGGCAGCACCGGGCCGGCGACCACGTCGCCTCCGGGGTGTTCCTGCAGGTCAGCCATGCAAGAACGCTACCGGCCACCACCGACACCACCCGGAGTCCAGCGCTCGTCCTGGGGACGACGCGCGCGATCCGGGCTGTGGGGGACTCGGTGGCCGTCCATGGGGCGGAAGCCCTCCCCGCACCGGGCCCCCACACCCCGCA
>NZ_JAKRMS010000272.1 GCF_022346185.1 Cellulomonas sp. ACRRI
GACGGCACGGGCATGACGGCTCCGTTCGGGGACGGCGGCGCGCCCCGCCGCGCCCGCCGCCGTCCCCGAACGGAGCCGTCATGCCCGTGCCGTCCGCCGCCGACCGCCGCCCGCTGCTCGGCGTCGACCTCACCGCCGCCGGCGCCCGCCCGGGCACCCACGGGGCGCTGGGTGCCGTCGCCGCCCGTGCCTTCGACGGCGAGCGCCTGGCCCGCCTGGTGCACCGCGCCGACCGTGGCCTGCTGGACCTGGTCGTGCTCGGCGAGGGGCTGCTGCTGCACCCCGGGCGGCGGCACGTGCCCGGCCGGCTGGACGCGGCCGTCGCCGCGGCGCGGGTGGCCCCGCTGGTGCGCACCGCCGCTCTGGTGGCGGGCGTGCCGCACGAGCAGGTCGACCCCGGGCCGCCCGGTTCCGCCGCCGCCCGGCCGGAGCCGGAACGCGCCGGCCTGCTGGAGCGCGGGCACGGTCCGCTCGACGAGCGCCGCCAGGTCCGCCTCCGCGGACGTCGGCCGGACGACGAACCCGTCGACCGCACCGTCCCGGACGGCGTCCGCCAGCACGGTGGCCAGGTCGGCACCGGTGCCGGCGACGACAGCGCCGGCCACGCCCAGGTCCGGCTGGTCGACGGAGCGCACCAGGTCCAGCCGGGCGAGGGCGGCGTCCCGGTCGTCCGCGAGCGCCACGTCGACGTCCAGCAGCACCCGCACCGCGTCCGGCGCCCGCCCCGCGGCGACGGCGGCCGCGCGCACCCGGGACCTGGCCGCCGCGGCGGCCGCCAGGTCGGGGGCGGTCAGCCGGGCGACGTCGGCGTACCGGCCGGCGAGCGACTCGGCGGCGGGGCCCGCCACCGGGACGACCACGAGCGGCCGGTCCGGCGCCGCCGGGGTCGTGCCGCCCCGGGCGCCCTCCCCTGCTGCCC
>NZ_JAKRMS010000273.1 GCF_022346185.1 Cellulomonas sp. ACRRI
GGCGCGGCGCGGGGGGTGCGAGTGTCAGAGGAGGGGGAGCATGCGGCCCAGGTCCGGGACGGAGTCCGAGGTGAACCGCGGCGCGAGGGCCGCCGCCAGGACGTCGACGTCGTAGGGCACGCGGCCGGCGGCGAGGCGAACCCAGGTCAGCGGCTGCACGACGTCGAGGTCCCACCCGCCGCGGGCCCGCACGATGTGCAGCAGCTCGGTCGCCACGAGGTCGAGCGCGTCGCCGTCGACCGGCCCGGCGGAGGTGACCCCGTCGCCGAGGCCGCCCTCGGGACCGAGCCCCCCGGGGACGCCCGGCAGCGGGCCGACGCCGGTGCCGAGCTCGGCCCGTGACCCGGGGGCGGCGCCGCGGGCGCGGGCGAGGGAGCGCTGCAGGTCGTCGGCGTGCACCACGAGCTCGGTGATCCGGGAGGCGAGCATGGTGGACAGCAGCACGGGGCCGCGGCGGGCCTGCACCACCCGGTCGTCCGGGCCGAGCTCCTCGGCGCGGCGCAGCGCCCGCTCGACCAGCGCGTCGACGTGCCGCAGCGGGTCGTCGGCGATCTCGGCCGCGAGCTCCTTGGTGACCCGGTCGATGTCGGCGGCCCGGCCGGCGTACGAGCCGAGGTACTCGGCCAGGCTGAGCGGCACGGTGCCGGCCGGGGCGGGTTCGCACACGGCGAGCGCGTCCATCGCGCGGCCGAGGTGCGCGACGAGCTCGGCGACGCTCCACCCGTCCAGCACGCTGGCCGCGCGCGCGGTGTCGGCGTCCAGCACGTCCCCGACCCACGAGCGCAGCGCGTCCCACTGCCGGCGCAGCACCTCGGTGCGCGCGGTCACGTCCCCGGTCCTCATGGGGTCAGCGTGCCAGACGCCGCCGCGCGCCCGGCGCGCCGACCGGCCCACGGCCGGGCCCGCCGCCCGGCCCC
>NZ_JAKRMS010000274.1 GCF_022346185.1 Cellulomonas sp. ACRRI
GTGGTGTGTCGGGGGTGTCGGGGTGGTGCGGGTCAGATCGAGTGGTGCGCGTCGGGGTCGTGCGCCGGGTGGTGCGAGGGCACGCCGAGGCCGTCGAGCAGCTCGGCGCGCAGCTCCGCGAGCCGGGCGTCCGCGCGGTCGCGGGGCCGGTCGCCGGGGACCGTGATGACGGAGCGGACCGAGGCGGCGTCCGGCGCGGCGGGGTCGAGGGCGCCGAGCAGGACGACGCGGTCCGCCAGGTAGAGCGCCTCCTCGACGTCGTGCGTCACGAGCAGCACGGTCGTCGGCCGGCTGGCGTGCACCTCGAGCAGCAGGTCCTGCATCCGCAGCCGGGTCAGGGCGTCGAGCGCGCCGAACGGCTCGTCGAGGAGCAGCACGCCGGGCCGGCGGGCGAGCGCCCGGGCCAGGGACGCGCGCTGCGCCATGCCGCCGGACACCTGCCGCGGGCGCAGGCCCGCCGAGCCGGCGAGCCCGACCAGGTCCAGCAGCCGGGCGACCTGCTCGCGGGACTCGGCGCGCGGGGTGCCGCGGGGGACGCCGAGCGCGACGTTGTGCGCGATCGTGCGCCACGGCAGCAGGCGCGGCTCCTGGAACGCGACCGCCGTGCGGGCGTCGTACGGCGCGACCGGGTCGTCGCCGATCAGGATCTGCCCGGCGTCGGGGGCGTCGAGGCCGGCGACCTGGCGCAGCAGCGTCGACTTGCCGCAGCCGGACGGGCCGATGACGGCGACGATCTCGCCCGGGGCCACCTCCAGGTCGAGGCCGGCGAGCACCGGGCGCGGGCCGGACGGGGTCGCGAAGGTGCGGGCGACGCCGCGGAGCGCGACGGGGCGGGCGGTCGCGGGGCCGCTCGCGGCGCCGGCGGTGACGCCGGCGCGGGGCGTGGTGGCGCTGGGGGCGGAGGTC
>NZ_JAKRMS010000275.1 GCF_022346185.1 Cellulomonas sp. ACRRI
CGCATCCCCGGCCCGCGCCCCCCACCTCCCGCGTCGTCGATGTCGGCGGTGCGCGGCACACTGGCTCCATGTGTGGCCGCTACGCGCAGACCCGCGCCGCCGACCAGCTCGAGCGCGACCTCGCGATCGACCGGATCCTCGGTGAGCACCCGGGACCGTCCTGGAACGTCGCCCCGACCCAGGACGTGCCGGTGGTGCTCGAGCGCGTCGAGGACGACGGACCGCAGCGCCAGCTCCGCCAGGCGCGCTGGGGCCTCGTGCCGTCGTGGGCCAAGGACGTGTCGATCGGGTCGCGGATGATCAACGCCCGCTCCGAGACGGTGCTGGACAAGCCGGCGTTCCGGAAGGCGGCGGCGAAGCGCCGCGCCCTGGTGCCGATGGACGGCTACTACGAGTGGCAGGCGAACGAGCGCGGCCCGAAGACGCCGTACTTCCTGCACGGTGCCGAGCCGCTGGCCGCGGCCGGGCTGTACGAGCTGTGGCGCGACCACGGCAAGGCCGACGACGACCCGACGCGCTGGCTGTGGACGGTCACGATCATCACCCGCCCGGCGACCGACAGCCTCGGGCACATCCACGACCGCTGCCCCGTGCTGCTGCCCGGCCACCTGTGGGACGAGTGGCTGGACCCGGGCATCACGGCCACGGACGAGGTCGGGGCGATGCTGGTGAACGTGCCCGAGCCGCACCTGATCCCGCGCGAGGTCGGGCGGGCCGTGGGCAACGTGGCGAACGACGGGCCGGAGCTCGTGGAGCCGGTGACGCCCGAGCGGGCGCCCGAGCCGGACGCGTCCTGACCGCGGCCCGAAACCCCCGGCCCCTCCCCGGCCCCTCCCCGGCGCACGCCGCGGGTCACGCCG
>NZ_JAKRMS010000276.1 GCF_022346185.1 Cellulomonas sp. ACRRI
GGGGGTGCGTCGTGGGGGTCGGTGGTGGCGTCGTGGTTGTGGCCGGTGCCGGGTCGGGTGAGGTAGCGGTGCCCGGCGGGGGTGATCCACTCGAACAGCCCGGGTTGGATTTGGCGTAGCCGGAAGCCGCCGTCGGTCTTGAGGCGGTGGTGGCGGTGGCACAGGGGTCCGAGGTTGTCGGCGTCGGTGCGGCCGAGGGGTTGGTCGGGTGGGTCGCCGGGCCTTCGGTGGTATTCGATGGTGTGGTCGAGGTCGGCGTTGCGGGCCGGGACGGTGCACCCGGGTGCCACGCAGGTGGTGTCGCGGGTGCGGACGAACTCGGCGAGCCCGGCGGGTGGTCGGTAGCGCTGGCGTCCGACGTCCAGGACCTGGTGGGTGGCGGGGTCGGTGATGATGCGTCGCCAGATGCCGCCGTCGGCCAGGGCGCGGGCGCGCACGGCGTCGATGGGGCCGTGGCCGTGGAGGTCGGCGGGGTGGTCGTCCAGGCCCAGGAGGGTGGAGGCGGCGATGGTGAGGTTGACCTCGGCGCCGGGGCGCCCGGCGCAGCGGGTGCAGCTGCGGCGGGCTGCGGCGGTCGTGGGGTCGGTCGCGGGCACACCTGGGTCCGGCACGGTCGGGTCCGGCACGGTCGGGTCCGGCACGGTCGGGTCCGGCACGGTCGGCGCGGGCCCGGGCGGCGCGGGCTCGGGCGGCGCGGTGCTGCGTGCGGGCTCCGTGCTGGCAGCGGGCGCGGCGGCCGACGCACTGCTGGCCGCGGGCGCGGGCGCGGGCGCACTGCTGGGCGCGGGCGCGGCCAGCAG
>NZ_JAKRMS010000277.1 GCF_022346185.1 Cellulomonas sp. ACRRI
ATGCGGGAGGATGGCCCCCGTGTCCCGCACCGCCCCGGACGGCTCCGCCGCCGCACGTCCCCCGATGACCAACCCGCACGCCGACCGCGTCAGGGCCGTGCGCGCGCTCGCCACCCGGTCGGGGCGCCGCCGCGCCGGGCGGTACGCCGTCGAGGGTCCGCAGGCGGTGCGGGAGGTCGTGCGCTGGGCGCCGCACACGGTCCGGGACGTCTACCTCACGCCCGAGGCCGCCGACCGGTACGCCGAGATCGTCGCCGACGCCGAGGCGGCCCGCCTGCACCTCCACCTCGGTGACCCGGCCGTGCTCGACGCCATGTCGCCGGACGTGCAGGGGGTGCTCGCCGTCGCCGACCTGCCCGACGCCGCCCGCCCCGCGGTCCGCGACGAGGTGCCGGTCGGCCCGCTCGGCGCCGACGCGCTCGACGCCGTGCTCGCCGCGCGCCCCCGGCTGGTCGCGGTGCTGGCGCAGGTCCGGGACCCGGGCAACGCGGGGACGGTGATCCGGGTCGCGGACGCCGCGGGCGCCGACGCGGTCGTGGTGGCGGGGGAGAGCGTGGAGACGACGAACCCCAAGGTCGTGCGGTCGACGGCCGGCTCGCTGTTCCACCTGCCGGTCGTGTCGGGCGTGCCGGTCGCGGACGCCGTCGCCGCCCTGCGCCGCGCGGGGCTCGCCGTGCTG
>NZ_JAKRMS010000278.1 GCF_022346185.1 Cellulomonas sp. ACRRI
GCGGTGCACGGCGCGGCCCGCCCGCTCCTGCGCGACGCGCACCCCACCGTCCCCGCCGTGCACCGCGCGGTCCGGCTCGGCCGGGGCCGCCCACCCGCCGGCCGCGGGCGCCAGGGCGGACGCTCCGCGCGCCGCCGCTCGCAGACGGGAGGTGCCCGTCCCCGCCGCCGCGCGGGACGCCGGGTCGTCGCGGGGGTCGGGTGGCGGGCCGCCGTCGTACCAGGTCATGCGGCGACGCTAGGCGGCCTCCCCGACCCGGCGCCCAGGGCGGACGCCCGCCCTGGGGACGCGACACCGACCGCGCTCCTGTGGACGACTCGGTGCCCGCTCCGCGAGCGGGCGCCGTCGGACGCGCAGCACTGCGCGCGCCCGTGCCGAACCGGCGCAGCCCGCGTGCGCGCCTGCCGCGGGACGTCAGCGGTCGGTCACCGTGACGGCCAGCGCCCCGACGCCGAGGTGCCCGCCCAGCACGGCCCCCACCTCGCGCACGAGCACCTCGTCGAGACCGAGCGCGTCCCGGAGGCGGTCCGCGACCTCCGCGGCCACCTCCGGCCGACCGAGGTGCTGCACCCCGACCCGCACGGCCGAGCCGGCAGCGCCGGCACCAGCCGCCCCGCCGCCCGCACCGGCCGCCCCGCCG
>NZ_JAKRMS010000279.1 GCF_022346185.1 Cellulomonas sp. ACRRI
GGTGTGGTGGGGAGCCGGCGCGGTGCGGGCGCGGCGGTGCAGGCGCGGCGGTGCAGGCGCGGCGCGGCGGCCGAGCGGCCGAGCCGCCGCCCGCTCCGCCCGGTGCCGGGCCGAGGTCCGCCGCAAGCCGGCCGTGCCTCCGCCGCCCGCCGCGGGCCGGAGGTGGGCACGGCGGGTCACGGGGCCCCCGAACCGGCAGTCGGGCGTCAGGTGTGCGGGTGCGCCGCGACGTAGGCGGCCACGACCGCGGCCGGCAGCCGCCCGCGGTCCGCGACGCGGAAGCCGCGCTCGCGGGCCCACGCCCGCATCGCGACCGGGTCGTCGGACACCCGGCAGTGCCGGCACGTCGCCGCCGGGTGGCCGGCAGGATCGGCCGCGGCCGCCTCCTGGCCGTCCCGACCGCCCGGGACCGGCTGTGCCGCCGCGGGCGCGCTCGGAGCCGGTTCCGCGCGTCCGGTCCCGTGCGCGCAGTCCGCGTCCGGTGGCCCGTCGTCGTCCGACGCGCAGACGAGCATCCCGCCCGAGCGCAGCCACTGCGTCAGCGTCTCGATGGCGGCCTGCACGGCGACCGGGTGCCCGAACCGGCCGCCGTGCTGGCCGCCATCGAGACGCTGACGCAG
>NZ_JAKRMS010000027.1 GCF_022346185.1 Cellulomonas sp. ACRRI
GGGGCCGCCCTCGTGAAGGAGCACCGGGATGTCACGGACCACCGCTGAACCCACCCCTGTCCCCGCCGCACCCGCCGCCGGGCTCGTCCCGCCCGACCCCGACGACCGCGGCTCCGCGCTGCACGCCCGGCAGGCCATGCGCCGCCTGCACCGCACCGAGCACCGCTGGGCCGCCGCGTTCGTCGCCGCGCCGGTGATCGGCTTCCTCGTCTTCACGCTGTACCCGCTGGGCTACGCGCTGTACGCGTCCCTGACCCGGTGGAACGGCCTGACGGCACCGCAGTTCATCGGCCTCGACAACTACGTGGCCCTGCTCGGCGACGAGTACTTCCGCAAGACCCTGTGGAACACCGCGTTCTACATGATCGGCATCCCGATCGGCCTGGTGCTGGCGCTGCTGCTCGCGATCGCCCTGAACCGCAAGATCCCCGGGCAGACCGCGTTCCGCACCATCTACTACGTGCCGGTCATCTCGTCGCTGGCGGCCATCGCGATCGTCTGGCAGTTCGCCTACAACGGCGACTTCGGCCTGGTGAACCAGGTGCTGTCCTGGTTCGGGATCGACGGCCCCGACTGGCTGCAGAACACCGCCACGGTGAAGCCCGCGATCATCCTCATGGCCGTCTGGAAGGGCCTCGGGTACTCGATGCTGCTGTACCTGGCGGCCATCCAGTCCGTGCCGCGCTCGCTGTACGAGGCCGCCTCGCTGGACGGCGCGAACGGCTACCACCGGTTCCGGTGGATCACGCTGCCGATGGTGCGCCCCGTGACGTTCTTCCTCGTCGTCACCAACGTGATCGCGGGATCGCAGATCTTCACCGAGATCAACATCATGACGCCGACCGGCGGGCCCGAGTTCAGCTCCGCGTCGATCGTCTACTACATCGTCCGCAAGGCGTTCAAGTACCAGCAGATGGGCTACGCCACGGCGATGGCCGTCGTGCTCGGGCTGATCGTCCTCGTCGTCACCCTCATCCAGTTCCGCCTCAACCGGCGCAACGCGTTCAGCATCGACTGAAGGGGCTCCGAGCACACATGAGTCGCAAGACGCCGATGGGCACCACCGCGCAGAACCGCGTGGTCAACACGATCCTGTTCGTCGTGCTCGCGCTGGGCGCGGTCGTGATGATCGCGCCGCTGCTGTGGATGGCCACCACCGCCCTCAAGACCAAGGCCGAGGTGTTCGCGCTGCCGCCGGTCTGGATCCCGGAGTCCCCGCAGTGGGACACGTTCGTGCGGATGTGGACCGAGGCACCGATCCTGTCCGGCTTCAAGAACAGCATCATCGTCGCGGGCACCGTGACGGTCGTCGGGTCGATCACCTCGTCGCTCGCCGCGTTCGCGCTGGCGAAGATGCGGCTGCCGTTCAAGAACGCGATCTTCCTCGGCCTGCTCACCGGGCTGATGATCCCGTTCCCGACCCTGATGATCCCGCAGTTCGTGATGTTCTCGAAGATCGGCTGGGTCGACACCCTGCTGCCGCTGATCGTGCCGCTGCTGTTCGGCAACATCGTGATGATCTTCTTCCTGCGGCAGTACCTGTCGAGCGTGCCGGACTCGATGGTCGAGGCCGCGAAGATCGACGGCGCGTCCTACCTGCAGGTGTTCCGGAAGATGATCTTCCCGCTCATCCGCCCGGCCATCGCGGCGCAGTTCATCCTCTGGTTCATGACGATCTGGAACGACTACCTCGCGCCGATCCTCTACCTGAACACCGAGTCGAAGCAGACGCTGCAGGTGGTCATCGCCAACCTGAACGTCGAGTACGCCACCCAGCGGGACTACCCGCTGATCATGGCGGCGTCGTTCGTGGCGCTGCTGCCGATCCTCGTCGTCTTCCTGATCTTCCAGCGGCAGATCATCGAGTCGGTGGCGCTGACGGGGGCCAAGGGATGACGCTCGCCGAGCCGGCCGCGGCGGCGGGCGCCGCGCTCGACGCGGCCGCGGCGTGGGGCGGGCGGCACGCGCACGACCCGACCGCGGTGCGCGACGACGACGGCACCTACTGGCTGTTCTCCACCGACGCGTCCGGCGACGGACCGCTGCCCCGCGCGGGGGTCCAGGTGCGCCGGTCCGAGGACCTCGTGACGTGGACCTTCCAGGGCTGGGCGCTGGACGGCGTGCCCGCGGACGCGGCCGCCTGGTCGGGCGCCGAGGGGCTGTGGGCGCCCGACGTCGTGCGGGTGCCGGACACCGTCGCGGTGCCGGACGCCGAGCGGTGGCGGATGTACTACTCGGCGTCGACCTTCGGCTCGCGCACCTCCGCGATCGGGCTCGCGACGGCCCCGCACCCCGCCGGTCCCTGGACGGACCGCGGGCTCGTCGTCACCAGCAGGCACGACGTCGACGGGCCGAACGCGATCGACGCGAACGCCGTGGTCGACGCCGACGGGCGGCACTGGCTGGTCTACGGGTCGTTCTTCGGCGGCATCCACGCCCTCGGGATCGACCCGGCGACGGGCTTCGTGCTCGGCTCGGGCGGGCGCCCGCGACCCGGCCCGGGACTGCTGCTCGCGCGACGGCCGCACGCGGTCGAGGCCGCGGTCGAGGGGGCGTTCGTGCTGCCCCGGCCGGGCGGCGGGTACGCGCTGCTCACGTCGTTCGACTCGCTGTTCGGCACCTACCACCTCCGCGTCGTCGCCGGGCCGTCGGTCACCGGGCCGTACGCGGACGTCCGCGGGCGGTCCGCGACCGACCTGGCGGCCGACCCCGCGGGCAGCACCGTGCTGGCCGGGCACCGGCTGGCGGGCGGCCGCGGCTGGCTGGCCCCCGGCCACGCGTCCGTGCTGACCGAGCCGCTGCCCGGCGGCGGCACGCGGCAGCTGCTCGTGCACCACGTGCGGGACGCCGACGACCCCACCCGGCACGAGGTGCAGGTCCGGCGGCTCGCCTGGACCGCCGGCGGGTGGCCGCTGGTCTCCCCGCAGCCGTGGGCCGGACCGGGCCGGGAGCTGGACGACGAGGCGGCGTGGCCGGCCTCGGTCGCCGAGCTCGCCGGGACGTGGGAGGTCGTGACCTTCGCGCGCGGGGACGCGTTCGCCGCGTCGGCGCTGCGGGCGGTGGACGCGGACGGGCCGCCCGGGGCCGTCGCGCTGGGGCGGGGCCGGTTCACGTGGGACGGCGCCGGGCCGTCGGCGCGTGCGGGCGCCGTCGAGGCGGTGGTGTTCCCGGCGTGGGACGCGGTGCGCGGTCGGGCGACGCTCGCCGGCGCGGCGCTGGACACCGGCACCGGGGTCGTCACGGTCGCGACGCTCGTGGGGCCGGCGCGGTGAGCGCGGGTCCCGTGAGCGCGGGCCCCGTGGGCGCAGGCCCCGTGGGCGCGGGCCCGGTGGGCGTCGGCGCGGAGGCCCGGCGGCGGGTGCTCGTGCACGAGGGCGGCGAGGACGTCGGCGGCTGGGCCGGTGCGGTCATGCGCTGGCTGCGCGCCGCCGCCCGGCTGGTGGCGGTGAACGTCCTCGCCGTGCTCGGCACCCTGCTCGGCGGGGTCGTGCTGGGCGTGCTGCCCGCGCTCGCCGCGGCGGCGACGGTGCTCGGCGCCGTCGCCGCGGGCCAGCCGCCCGAGTCGGTCGGGCGCGCGTTCTGGGCGGAGTACCGGGCCGGCTTCCGGCGGGCGAACCGGCTCGGCTGGCCGCTGCTGGTGGTCGGCGCGCTGCTCGCCGCGGACGCGCTCGCGCTGCCGGTCCTCGCGTCCGCGACCGGGTCGACCGGCCCGGCCGCCGTCGCCGCGGCGGGGCTGCTGGCGCTCGGGGCGGGCCTGCTCGTCGTCGGCGCGTGGTTCCTCGCGGTGCTGCGCCGGTACGACGAGCCGTTCGGCCGCACCTGGCGGTTCCTGCTGCTGGCGCCACCGGCGTCACCCGGGACCGCCCTGGCGGTGCTGGTGACGGTGGGCGCGCTGACGTTCGCGGGCTGGCACCTCACCGTGCTCGTCCCGCTGCTCGGGGTGTCCGGCGCCGTGCTGCTCACCGGCGTGCTGGTCGACCGGCGCCTGGACGCGATCGACGCGACGACGGGGGCCTGACCCCGGGGGAGCCCACCCGCTCGAGTGGAAGGTCTGGCCGGACACGCCCGGGGTGTGTCCGGCCAGACCTTCCACTCGACGCCGGGGGCCGACGCCGCGACCGGTCGACGGGCGGGGTGCGGCGCGGTCGGCGAGCATGAGGCGTGCCCTCCGACCTGCACGCCAGCACCCCCGCGACCCCCGCGACGCCCACCGCGCCGGGGTCCCCGCCCGCCCGCGGGCGGTGGCTCGTCGCCACGACCGAGTACGCCGGGCTCACCCCGTACACCGGCGGCATCGGGCGGCACTACGCCTCCCTGCTCCCCGCGCTGGTGCGCCAGGGCGCGGCGGTCGACCTGCTCGTCCTGGCAGGCGGCGACCTGCTGTCGGACGCCGACCTCGGCGGGGTCCGGCTGGTCGGTCACGTCCGCCCGCCGCGCGCCCGGGTCCCCGCGCTGCTCGCCCGCGCCGCCGCCGTCCGGCGGGCGTACCGGGCCGGCGCCCACGACCGGGTGTTCCTCCCCGAGTGGGCCGCGCTCGGGGTGGCCCTGCCCGCCGGTGCCCCGCTGCTGACGAACCTGGCGACGAGCACCCGGCTGGCGAACGAGGTCGCCGGCTTCACGCCCCGGTCGTTCGGCGTGCGCGGCGGGGCGGTGGTGGCGGTGCAGAGCCGGCTCGAGGACCGGCAGGTGCGACGGTCGGCGGGGCTGGTGCCGATCTCCGGGGCGATGCAGCGGTGGACCGAGCGCGCGTTCCCGGTGCTGCCGCCCGCCCGGGTCGTGCGCAACTGCATCGACGTGGACCACGTGCGCCGCGCCGCCGGGTCGGCCGGGCTCCCCGCGGGCTGGCCCGACGACGGCGCGCCGGTGGTGCTGTTCCTCGGGCGGCTGGAGCGGCGCAAGGGGGTCACGGACGCGTTCGCGGCGTTCGCGGAGGTCGCCCGCCGGCACCCCACGGCGCGGCTGGTGCTCGCCGGGGCGAGCGGCGACCGCCGGTTCGAGCCCGACCGGCCCGCCCTGCTCCGCCTGCTGCCCCCGGAGGCGCGGGACCGGGTCACCTGGCTCGGGCACGTGGACGACGACACCCTGTACCGGGCCGTCCGCGAGGCGGCCGTGACGACCTGCCCGTCCCGGTGGGAGGGGTTCGGCAACGCCGCGCTGGAGGCGAAGGCGCTCGGCGGCGCGGTCGTCGTCACCACCGGCAGCGGCTACGACGACTTCTGCACCGACGGCGACGACAGCCTGATGGTGCCGCCCGCCGACCCGGCGGCGCTGGCCGAGGCGGTGCTGCGACTGCTGGACGACCCCGTGCTCGCGGCGACGCTCGGCGCCCGCGCGGCGGCGGGCGCGGGGCGGTGGACGGCGGACCCGGTGGCGGCCGACCTGCTGGACGCGGCGGACGCCCTCCTGGGCCCGCCCGGCGCCGGCGCCGCCCGCGCCGCCGGGCGCACCGCCGGGCGCACCGCCGAGTGAGCAGTCGACACGTCGAGCGTGCAACCCGCGGATGCACGCTCGACGTGTCGGCTGCCCGGTCGGCGCGCCCGCCGCGGCGGGGGTGGCTCAGGCGCGGTGCCAGGCCGTCCCGTCCCAGCGCACGGCGCCCGCCTCCGCGAACGCCCGCAGCCAGCCCTCCATCGGCCACCGCCCCCACCGCCGCGCGAACCGCGCCCCGTTGCGCAGCACGTCGTCGAGGTGCTGCCAGGGCGGGCTGCTCGTCGGGTGGTGCTGGTGGTACGCGTGCGCCCCGCCGACCCACGCGAGCGGCACCCCGGCGTGCCGCAGGGCGTACCCGAAGTCGGTGTCCTCGCCGCCGTAGCCCTCGTAGGCCTCGTCGAACCGGGGCCCGTCCGCCCAGCGGCGCGCGGTCAGGGCGAACGACAGCGACCAGAACAGGTCGTACTCGTCGTCGCCCGCGATCTGCACGACGCCGTCCGGGGGCGCGGGCCGCGCCGGGTGCGGGCGGGTGGCGGCCGCGAGCGCCGCCGGGTCGTCGACCGCCGCGCCGGGCGGGAGGTAGGTGACCGGACCGCACAGCACGGCCGCGGGGTGCGCGGCCGCGGCCGCGGCGTACCGGTCGAGCAGGCCGCGGCCCGGCACGCAGTCGGCGTCGAGCAGCACCAGGAGGTCGGCCCCGAGCGCCACCGCCCGGTCGGCGCCCGCGTTCCGCGCCGCCGCCAGCCGCAGCCCGTGCGGGCCGGGCGGCACCCGGAGCACCTCGTCGGCGTCGAGCGCCGGTGGCTCGTCGCCGCCGACCCAGACGACCACGGCCAGCGTCGCCGGGTCGCGCCGGACCGCCGCGAGCTGCCGCCGCAGGTGGCCGACCCGGGGCTCGGAGCAGAGCGTCACGACGGCGCGCCCGCCCGTCACGACCGGCCCCCGCGCCGCGCGACGTCCACGATCGCATCGGCCGCCCGCGCCGCCGCCCCCGCGGTGCCCCAGACCGACCAGTCGGGCTCCAGCGCCTCCGCCCGGTCCAGGACCTCGGGCCACCGGTCCGGCTCCGGCCACACGGGCTCGACGACGGCCAGCCCGGCCCGGCCGAGCGCGCGGGCGGTGACGGCCTGCTCGTCGAACGGCCGGTCCTGCGGCACGACCACGGCCCGGGCCCCGGCGACGGCGAGGTCGGCCACGGAGTTCTGCCCGGCGAACGACACCACGGTCTGCGCGGCGGTCAGCTCGCGCCAGGGGTCGTCCGACCACGCCGCGCCCGCACCGAGCGCGGTCCACCGCCGTCCGGGGGTCGCGCGCGCCGCGGCGTCGACGTGCTCCGCGGTGACCCCCGAGCCGCCGCGACCGCCGAGCACCAGCACTCCCTCGCGGGCCGCGCCCGGCGTCTCCCGCCCGTCGAACCGGCTGATCCCGCCCGTGAACACCACCCGGTCCCGCACCGGCTCCAGGTGCGCGGCGGGCAGGACGTCGGCGGGCCACGGGGCCAGCACCCGGGCGGCGGCGCGCAGGCCGAGCGCGTGCGGCCCGTCGTCCCGCAGCCCCGGCTGCGCCACGAGCACCGGCGGGACGCCGAGCAGCCGTGCGAACACGGTGACCTCGACCGACACGTCGACGACGATCGTCGCGGCGGCCCGGGCGTCCAGCTCGCGGGCGATCCGCGCGAGCCGGCCGCGGTGGCCCGGGTGCAGCAGCGGGGCCCAGTGCAGCAGGCCGCCGGCGGCGGGGTCGGCGGCGGCGGGCGGGCGGCCGGACGGGTCGGGGTCGTCGTCGCGGTCGAGCCGCACCCAGTCGACGTGCGCGGGGAGGCCGGCGGGCTCCGGCAGCGTGCTCAGCGCGACGACGTCCGCGTCCAGGTGCGGGGCCACGGCGCGCAGCCGGCCGAGGTGCCCCGACCCGTGGTGGTGCACGTACCAGGCGACCGTCGGCCGGCTCACGCGATCAGCTCCGCGCCGGTGGCGTGCTCGGCGACCAGCGCGCGGAACACCCGCTCGAGGGCGTCGACCCGCGCGTCCAGGCCGTAGTGCCGGCGCGCGGACGCGCGCACCCGGGCCCGGAACCCCGGCTCCGCGGCCGCGCGCGCGGCCAGCCGGTCCGCGGCGGCCGCGAGCGCCGCCACGTCGCCGCGCGGGACGGCGGACATCCCGGTCGCGGTGCGTGCGATCTCCCGGATGCCGCCCGCGCCGAACGCCGCCACGGGCGTCCCGCACATCAGCGCCTCCGGGCCCACGAGGCCGAACGGCTCCTCCCAGGCGGGCGTCCCGAGGGCGCAGGCGCTGCGGCCGATCAGGTGGGCGAGCTCCGGCTGGTCCAGCAGACCGACGTACCGGACGCCGTCGCCGACGTGCGGCAGCACGTGCCGCTCGGCGTACTCGCGGTCCCCGATCCGGCCGGCGATCGTCAGCTCGCGGCCGAGCAGCCGCGCCGCCTCGATCGCCAGGTGCGGCGCCTTCTCCGGCACGAGCCGGCCGGACCAGACCAGACCGTCGCCGCCCGGGCCCGGCGGCCAGGCGGCCGCGTCGATGCCGTTGGGCAGCACCGTGGCGTCGACGACCGGGGCCCACTCGCGCCGGGTGTGCGCGCTGACCGCGAGGAACCGGGTGTGCCGGGCGTGCGCGGCCGCGTCGACCAGCTCCGGCTCCAGCGGCGTGTGCAGCGTGGACACCATCGGGACGCCGAGCGAGGCGGCCCGCCGCAGGGGCAGCCCGTGCAGGCAGTGGTTGGAGATGACGTCGTACCGCTCGGGCGCGCGGGCGATCACGTCGAGCGCCCGGCCCAGCGCCGGCACGGACCGCTCCCGGTAGGCGTCCGGGTAGTGCGAGTCGGTGGCGCGGGCGCCCTCCGGCCACTCCAGGGTGGGGAGGGCGAACTCGGCGGGTCCGCCGTCGAGGAAGTCGGAGCCGCGGACGGCGATCAGCGACACCTCGTGCCCGCGGGCCCGGAGCGTGCGGACCTCGTTCCACACGGCCGACTCCAGGCCGCCCGCGTGCGGCTGCCGGATCGGGAAGCGGAGGGGCGCGACGACGACGACGCGCAGCGGCGACCCGGTCACCGGGCGCCCCCCGCGAGCAGCGAGCGGTACAGGGCGGCGTGCTGCTCGGCGGCCGCCCGGTCCTCCGCGAGGCGCCGCGCGCGCCGGTCCCGGACGAGCGCCTCGCGAGCGGCCGTCCCGGGGCGGGTCGCGGCCGGGGAGCGCAGCAGGTCGCGCAGCGCGGCGGCCAGGCCCGCGGCGTCGCCCACCGGGCCGGAGGTCGCGACCGAGCCGTCGGGGTGCTGCTGGTGGTAGTAGCCGACGGCGGGCGCGGCGACCGGGACGCCGAGGTCCCAGCACAGCTCCAGCCAGCCGGAGTGCGTGCCGTGCGCGTAGGGCAGCACGCACGCGTCGAGCCCGGCGAGCGCGGCGGCGAGGTCGCGGTCCGCCAGGCGGTCGTGCTCGACCAGCACCGCCGTGCCCGGGTCCGCCGCGGTGCACAGGGCGCGCACCTCGTCGCGCGCCGCCTCGTCCCGGACGCGCCGGTGCAGCCGGACCTCGGCCCGCACCGGCAGGCCCGCCGCGCGCAGATCGGTCACGGCGGCCAGCAGCGCGCGGGTGGCCGCGGGGGCGTCGACGTTCGGGCGGAGGTCCTTCAGGTGCAGGCCGACGACACGCTCGGCACCCGCCGGGGCCGCGGCGGACGACGCGGCGGGCAGCTCGCCCAGCAGCCGCGGGTGGGGCACGACCAGCGCGTCCCGCCCCCAGCGCTCCCGGATCTCCGCCGCCGCGCCCGGGGTCAGCGTGACGAGCGCGTCGGCGCCGGGCACGAGCACGTCGAGCTGGGCGCGGTACCCCGCCTGGTCGACCAGCTGCGGGTGCGCCAGGTCGTGCACGGTGAGCACGACCGGCCAGCCCGCCGCGCGCGCCGCGTCCAGCGTGCGGGCCAGGTGCGCCGGCTCGAACGACTCGGTGCCGAAGTGCACGTGCAGCAGGTCCGCCTCGGCGGCGTGCGCCGCGATCCACGCGGGGTCCAGCACCACCGGCGGCCACCAGCGCCCCGGCTCGGCCCCCGGCGGCGTCGGGTCCGGCAGCACCGCCAGGCCCGCGGCGTCGGTGACCCGGGCGACGTAGGGGTGGGCGGCGGGCACCGAGGCGACCCGCAGCGTGCGGCTCGTGGACCGCGACGCGCCCGCGGTCGGTGCCATGAGCTGCGACATGCGGTCCTCTCGTTCAGGCGGACGTGCCGCCCGGTCCCCGAGCAGCGCGGCATCGCGGTGGTGAGGGGAGTCTCGCGCGGTTGCCGCCTCTCCGCGACTCGACCACGATTGCCGCGATGACCAGGACCGACACCCCCGTGCTCCTCCTCACGGGGCCGCCGCGGCACGGCGTCGCCCGGTACGCGGCCGACCTCGCGGCGCACGTGCGCGCGCTCGACGACGGCGCGCGGGTGCTGCGGGTCGACGACCCCGGGGACCTGCCCGACGCCGCCGCCGGCGTCGGGCGCGCGCACCTGCACGTGACGGACCGGCTGCTCGGCGCCTCGCCGGACGCCGCGGCGGACCTGGTGGAGCGGCTGGCCGCCGCGTGCCGCCTCACCGTCACCCTGCACGACGTGCCGCAGGAGTCGGACGGCGCACGCAACCTGCCGCGGCGGGCGGCGGCGTACGCACGCGTGGCCGCGGCCGCGGCCGGCGTCGCGGTGAACAGCCGGCACGAGGCGCTGCTGCTGGCGGAGCACGGGGTGCTGCCCGCCGGGCGCGCGCACGTCGTGCCGCTGGGGGCCGCGGTGCCGGACGGCGCCGCGGCGCCGGTGGGCCCGGACGCGGTGCCGGGCGCCGCACCCGGCTCGCCCCTGGTCGCGCTCGTCGCCGGCTTCCTCTACCCGGGCAAGGGCCACGACGACGTCGTGCGCGCCGCGGCCGACGCCGCCGACCTGCTGCGCGCCGCCGGCACCCCGCCCGGCGAGGTCGCGGTGGTCGCGGTCGGCGGCCCGTCCCCCGGCCACGAGGACGAGGTCGACCGCCTGCGCGCCGACGCCGAGGCGCGCGGGGTCGCGCTCCGGGTGACCGGCGGGCTGGACGACCAGGCGTTCCGCACCGCCCTGTCCGGCCCGGGCGTCCCGGTCGCCGCGCACCGGCACCTGTCGGCGTCCCGCACGCTGCTCGACTGGGGCGAGGCGGGACGGCGGCCGCTCGTCGTCGACTCGCGGTACGCCCGCGAGATGGCGGCGCTGCGACCCGGCACGCTCGCGCTGTACCCGGCGGCGGACCTGCCCGCGCGCCTGGCCCGGGCGTGGGCCGACCCCGCGGCCACGACGCTCCGGCCGGGTGCGTCGCTGGCGCCCACCCTGGCGGACGCCGCCGCGGCGTACCGCGCCTGGTGGGCCGCGGGCGCGCGGCCGACCGGGGCCGCCGCGTGACCCCGCAGCCCGGGCGCGCCCGCCCCGGCGGCGCGGGCGCCCACCCCGGCCGGCCGCTGCCCGGCAACCGCTGGGACCTGCTCGACGGCGTCCTGCCGGACGCCCCGCCGTCGGTGTCGGTCGTGGTCGTGCACTACGACCAGCAGGCCGAGCTCGACCGCACGCTGCGCGCCCTCGCGCGGCAGGACCACCCGGCGGACCGCACGGAGGTCGTCGTCGTCGACGACGGGTCGCCGGTCCCGCCGCGCGTCCCGGACGGCGTCCGGCTGCTCCGCCAGGAGGACCGCGGGTTCCGGGTCGCCGCCGCGCGCAACCTCGGCGCCGCCGCCGCGACCCACGACGTGCTGGTGTTCCTGGACGCCGACACCGCGCCGGAGCCCGGCTACCTCCGCGCGATCTCCCGGCTGCCGGCGCTCGCACCCGACTGCGTCGCGGTCGGCCGCCGCCGGCACGCCGACCTCGCCGGGACGCCCGTGGACGCGCCCGTCGAGCGGCTCGGCCCCGAGCACGCGCTGCCCGAGCCCGCCTGGCTGGCCGACGGCTACCGGCGCAGCCGGGACCTGCTCGACGCCGACGACCGCTCCTACCGGTACGTGATCGGCGCCGTCGCCGCGTGCAGCCGGGCGCTGTTCGCCGAGGTGGGCGGGTTCGACGAGGGCTTCTCGTCCTACGGCGGCGAGGACTGGGAGTGGGCGTACCGGGCGTGGCTCGCCGGGGCGGTGCTCGCGCACGTCCCGGAGGCGGTCGCCTGGCACGACGGGCCCGACTGGTCCGGCCGGGACGCGGCGTCGCGGGCCGCGAAGAACGCCGAGGCGCTCCGGCTCGCCGACCTCGTGCCGGTGCCGGGGTCGCGGCCGCGCGGGCTGCCGTCCGGCCGGGCCGACGTGCTGGTGCACCCGCCGGGCGGGGACGGGGTGTCGGCGGCGCAGCGGTTCGTGAGCGTGGACTCGGTGCTCGCCGGCCTCCCCGGGGCGGTCGCGGCACCCGACGCGGGCCCGGACGGGGGCGGGGGCGCCGCTCCCGACGGGGGCGGCGCCCCGGGCGCCCGGGCGGCGGACGACCCCCGGTACGACCGCGTCCGCCTCGACGTCCTCCTCGACCGCCCGCTGCGCGCCGACCCGGTCGCGGGCGCGGGCCCGGTCGCGGGCGCAGGCCCGGTCGCCGCCGCCGTCGAGCGGGTGGCCGCCGAGGGCCTGGGCGAGCTCGCCCTGCTCGGCGCCGACGGCGCCCCGCTGCTCCGGGTCGTCTCCCGCCGGGCCCGGACCCGCGAGCGCCGCTGGGGCCGCGACGACCTGTTCCCGCGCGCCACGGCCCGGGCCGAGGGCCTCACCCCGCTCCTGGACGAGCCGGACCTGGAGGCCTATCTCGGGGGCTGGTGACCCGTCCCCCGCACCCCGAGTGGAAGGTCTGGCCGGACACGCCGGGGGTGTGTCCGGCCAGACCTTCCACTCGGCCCCGTGCCCCGGCCGGCCCGCGCGGGGCGGTCAGCGCGCGGTGTCGACCGCCGCGGCGAGCCGCTCGGCGTGCGCCGCCGCCACGACCGCCCCGCGCTCGGTCGCCGGGAACCGGGCCAGCACGGCCGCGAGCGTCCCCGCGTCCTCGTTCGCCCCGAACGCCTCGGCGTGCGGCTGCAGCGCCACCGTGTCGGCCAGCGACCCGGCCGGCACCGGGTCGAAGCCCAGCGCGTCCACGAACGCCGCCACCTCGGCCGCGGCCGCCGCGTCGTCCGCCGCGACCGCGATCGCCCGCCGACCGGGCGTGCCCGCGGGCAGCGGCCCCTCGTCGAGGTCGTGGTAGCCCATGTGGTTGAACGCCTTGACGACGCGCGCGCCGGGCAGCGCCCGGGCCACCAGCACGCTGGTGGCGACGGCGGGGTCGGCGAGGTCGGGGCGCTCGCCGTCCGTCTCCCACCAGTAGTTCATCGCGTCGACGACGACGCGTCCGGCCAGCAGGCCGCCGACCCGCTCGACGACCTGCGGCAGCCGGCCCAGCGGGAGCGCGAGCACCACGAGGTCGGCCCGAGCGGCCTCGGCGGCGTCCACGGCGCGGGCGCCGGGCACCAGCACCTCGACGATCAGCCGGATGCGGTCGGGGTCGCCCGAGCCGGCGACGGTCACGTCGTACCCGGCCGCCACGGCGAGGCGGGCGAGCACGGTGCCGACCTTGCCCGCGCCGAGGATCCCGACCGTGCGCGCGGTCACGCGGTGCCCCCCGCGACCAGGTCCCGCACCATCGGCGCGACGCGGCTGCCGAACAGCTCGACGGCCCGCAGCCGGTCGCTCACCCGCAGCGGCCCGCCGGTGTAGACCAGGTCGAACCGGCTGACGTCCAGGCTCGACACCGTCCGCGCGATCTTTCGGGCGACCGTCTCCGGCGACCCCACGTACAGCGAGCCGTGCGCCACCTCGGCGTCGAACTCCGCGCGGCGCAGCGGCGGCCAGCCGCGGTCCGCACCGATCGCGTCGCGCATCTGCTTGTACGGCCCGTAGTAGGCCTCGAGCGCGGCCTCGTCGGTCTCGGCGACCAGGCCGTGCGAGTGCACGCCGATCCGGCCCTCGGGGGTGCCCAGCTGGGCGGTGGCCCGCCGGTACAGGTCGACGTACGGGCGGAACCGGTCGGGCTCGCCGCCGATGATCGCGAGCATGAGCGGCAGGCCGTAGTGCGCGGCGCGGACCACCGACTGCGGCGACCCGCCGACGCCCACCCAGGTCTCCAGGCCGCCCGCCGTCTTCGGGTAGACGTCGGCCGCCTCCAGCGGGGCGCGGGTCGTGCCCGACCACGTCACGGGCTGCTCGCGCAGCAGCTGGGAGAACAGCTCGATCTTCTCCTCGAACAGGACCTCGTAGTCCTGCAGGTCGAAGCCGAACAGCGGGAACGACTCGGTGAACGACCCGCGCCCGAGCATCACCTGCGCGCGCCCGCCGGACAGCGCGTCGACGGTGGCGAACCGCTGGAACACCCGGACGGGGTCGTCGGAGCTGAGCACGGTGACGCCGGAGGCGAGCCGGATGCGCTCGGTGCGGGTGGCGATGCCGGCGAGCACCGTCTCCGGGGACGACAGGGCGAAGTCGGGGCGGTGGTGCTCGCCGAGCGCGATGACGTCCAGCCCGACCTGGTCGGCGAGCACGGCCTCGTCGACCACGCGGCGGATCGCCTCCGGGTGGGTGAGCAGGCGCCCGGTGGCGTCGTCGGTCGGCAGGTCGCCGAAGGTGTCCAGGCCGAGCTGCAGGGCGGTCATGACGGGGTCCTCCCGGGTCGTTCGTCGGCACCCATCGTGCGCGGCATCCGTTGAACAATCAACTACCGCGGCGGATTCCGGCCCGGCCCGGCCCCGCGGGCACCCGTCAGGCCAGCACCGTGCGCGCCGGCGCCGCGGACCGGACCGCCGCCCCCACCGTCGACTCCCGCGCCACCACCTCGAAGTCCGTGATCACCTCGACGTGCTCCGGCGGGGCCGTGCCGGCGACCCGCGCGAGCAGCAGGTCCACCGCCGTCTGCGCGATCTGCTCCCGCCCCGGCGCCACGGATGACAGCGGCGGGGACGCGTACGCCGCGTCCTCGATGTCGTCGAAGCCGATGACGGCGACCTCCTCCGGCACCGCGACGCCGCGGGCGTGCAGCACGTGCAGGGCGCCGATCGCCAGGGCGTCGTTCAGGCCGAACACCGCGTCGATCTCGGTCCCCGCGTCCAGCATCCGCTCCATCGCCTCCGCGCCGGTCGACCGGTGCCACAGCCCCGCCTCGCCGAGCAGGGCGGGGTCGAGGGGCAGCCCCGCCTCCGCCAGCGCCTGCTCGTACCCGCGCTGGCGCAGGGCGGCGCTGCCGACCGTCTCCCCCGCGTGCGACCCGATCAGCGCGATCCGGCGCCGGCCGGTCTCGATCAGGTGCCGGGTCGCCGCGCGGGCCGCCTCGACGTTGCTCATCGTCACGTGGTCGGCGGGGCCGCCGAAGATCCGCTCGCCGAGCAGCACCATCGGGAAGTCGACCGCGAACGACGCGCGGTCCTCCGTCCCCAGCGCCAGTGGGGAGAAGATCAGCCCGTCCGTGAGGTGCCGGCGCTGGCCGTGCAGCACCTCGAGCTCGCGCTCCCGGCTGGCGTTCGTCTGCTCGATCAGCACGATGACGCCCCGGCGCTCGGCGGCCTGGATCACGGAGTCCGCGAGCTCGGCGAAGTACGGCAGGCTCAGCTCGGGGACCGCCAGGCCGATCATGCCGGTCCGGCCCTGGCGCAGGTTCCGGGCCGAGAGGTTCACCCGGTAGCCGAGCTGCTCGATCGCGGCCTCGACGCGCTCCTTGGTCCCCGGGCGGATGTACGGGTACCCGTTGATGACGTTCGAGACCGTCTTGATGGACACGCCGGCGATCGCCGCGACGTCCTGCATGGTCACGCCCGCCTGGCGCCGCTTGCCGGTCATCGACCCACCTCTCCCGCCACGTCCCGCGCTCCGCCCCGCCTGCCACGACGTGCCGCGCCGCGCCCCAGCGTAGGGGCGCGGCGCGGCACGCGGGTCACGCGACCGGGGTGGTCCCCGCCGTCACCGGCCGCCGAGCCCGGTGGTGGCGACCGCCTTGACGATCTGCCGCTGGAACAGCATGAACAGCAGGATCAGCGGCAGGGCGGCGATCACGGCCGAGGCCATGGTCTGGGCGTAGATCGTGCCGTAGGCGTTCTTCACCGTCGACAGGCCGACCGGGAGCGTCATCAGGTCGGGGTTGTTGGTGACGATGAACGGCCACAGGAAGTTGTTCCACGCGCCGATGAACACGAAGATCGCGACCGCCGACACGATGGGCCGGGAGATCGGCAGCACGATGGACCAGAAGGTCCGCCAGTGCCCCGCCCCGTCCACCCGCGCGGCGTCCTCGATCTCCTGGGGCACCTCCGCGAAGAACTTGCTGAAGATGTACACCATCACGGGGGCCACCAGCTGGGGCAGGATCACGCCCTGGTAGGTGTCGACGAAGCCCAGGGCCTCCATCTGCCGGAACAGCGGCACGATGAGGATCTGGCCGGGGACCGCGATCAGCGCGATGGTCGCCGCGAACAGCAGGTTCTTGCCGCGGAACCGGGTGCGGGCGAACCCGTAGCCGGCGAGCGCGCAGACCGCGACGGTGAGGATCGTGACCGACCCGGCGACGAGCAGGGTGTTCAGCATCCAGCGCGGCACCTCGCCGCGCTCGAACACCGTGCGGTAGTTCTCCAGCGTGAACCCGCCGTCGGGGAACCACTGCAGCGGGACGGACTGGGCCTGCGCCTCGGTCTTGAACGAGGTGTCGACCGCCCAGAACAGCGGGAGCAGCCAGCTCAGCGCCATGATCACCAGCAGCACGACGGACAGCACGGTCGCGGTGCGGCTGCGGCCCAGCACCAGGCTGCGGGTGCGGCGGTTCTCCTCGCGCCGCTCGGTGTAGGTGCGGCGCAGGCCGCCCGCCGTCCCTGTCGGGGCGGAGATCGTCTCAACGGCCACGGCCCTGCTCCTTCCGGCGAGCGGTGGTCAGCACCTGGAACACGACGGCGACCACGATGATGAGCGCGAAGTAGATGTACGACATGGCCGACGCGTAGCCCATGCGGTACCCGGTGAACCCGGTGTCGTAGATGTACTGCAGGATCGGGCGGGTGACGCCGTTCGGCCCGCTGCCGCCGTTGAAGGCGATGAACATCTGGTCGAACACCTTCAGCGACGCCAGGATCTGCAGGATCGTGACCAGCACGGTGGTCGCCCGGACCTGCGGCAGCGTGATGGACCACAGCCGGCGCCAGGCGCCCGCGCCGTCCAGGGCCGCGGCCTCGTACATCTGGTCCGGGATCGCCTGCAGCGCCGACAGGTACAGCAGGAAGTTGAAGCCGACCGTCCACCACAGGGTGAGCAGGGCCATCGACCACATGGCCACGTTCGGGTCCGTCAGCCAGCCGACCTTCTCCAGCCCCAGCCGGTCGAGCCAGTAGTTGAAGAAGCCGATCTCCGGCTGGTAGAGCCAGACCCAGATCTGCACGACGACCGCGACCGGCAGCATGTACGGCGCGAAGAACGCGAGCCGCCACAGCCACTGGCCGGGCAGGCCGGTGTAGACCAGCAGCGCCATGGCCAGCGCGATCACGACGAGCGGGATCGTGCTCATCAGCGTGAAGACCACGGTGTTGCCGAGGGTGGACCACATGGTCGCGTCGCCGAAGGCCTCGGCGTAGTTGTCGAGGCCGATCCAGCCGCCGTTGCCCATGAGGGACTGCTCGGTGAAGCTCAGGCCGAGGCCCCAGAGCGTCGGGACGACCAGGAACAGCACCGCGACGACGACGAACGGGATGACGAACGGCCAGCCGCTGCCCTCGCGGCGGCTGCGGCCGCGGCGCGGGGTGCGCGGGAGGTCGGGGGTGCGCGGGGGCGCGGCGGCCGCCTGCGACTGGGACGGGGTGGTGAGTGCGCTCATGGCTGCGGTCCCTCCGTCAGGCCGGCGGCTTGGTCTGCAGGGCGGCGTCGAGGCTGCCGATCAGCCGGTCCACGGCGGCCTCGGGGGACGACTTGTCGAGCCAGGCGCCCTGGAGCGCCTCGCCGACGCGCGCCTGGAAGTCCGACCCGGAGCCCGTGAACCAGGCCTGCGGGTCGAAGACGGCCTGGTCGCTCGCCGCCGCGTAGTGCGACTGCGGCACCTTGGCCTGGTACTCGGCCGACTCGGTGACCTCGCGGTTCGCGGGGATGTGCCCGCCGTCGGACCAGAGCAGCGACTTGTTGAGCATCGCCGCGACCGTCGCGTACGCCGCCTCGCGCCGCTCGGGGTCCAGGTTGACCTGGTGCGGCAGCACGAACACGTGCGAGTCGCCGTACGTCGCGGGCGTGCCGAAGATGTTCGGCATGGGCATGGCGTCCACGTCGACGCCCGCCGTCAGGAACGACTGCAGCTCCCAGTTGCCGTTGAAGCACATCCCGACGCGGCCGGTGGAGAAGTTCGCGACGGCCGACGGGTAGTCGGAGTTCGCGATCGCCACCGTGTCGTCGAGCCAGGACTGCACCCAGCTGACCGACTCGACCAGCGCGTCCCGGTCGACCTGCGCGGCCTCGCCCGGGTTGAGCACGACCTCGCTGCCGGTCTGCGCGTACAGGCCCCAGAGCATCCGGGACATCTGCGCGCCGTCGCCGGTGTACCCGTAGCCGACGCCCGCGTACCCGGTGACCTCCGCCATGGCGCGGCCGGCCTCGATGAAGCCGTCCGGCGAGTCGACGCCGACGAGCTTCCCGTCCGGACCCAGCAGCCCGGCCTGGTCGGCCAGCCCCCGGTCGAAGAACAGCAGGAAGGCGTGGAAGTCGAGCGGGACGGCCCAGAGCTTCCCGTCGATCGTGGCCCGGTCCCACAGCGCCGGCGGGAACATGTCCTGCGTGACGCCGTGCTCGGCGAGCAGGTCCAGGTCCCACGGGTCGAGGACCCCGCCCGGGACCCAGCCGGCCACCCGGGTCAGGTGCATGACCGCCAGGTCCGGCGCGCGGCCGCCCACCGAGGCCATGACGAGCTTGGTGTAGTACGGCGCGCCCCAGGTGAGGACCACCGGGTCGATCCCGATCGCCGGGTTCTCGTCCTGCACCTCGGTCATCATCTGCTGGAAGATGCCGCCGTCACCGCCGGTGAACAGGTGCCACAGCTGGATCCGGGTCTGCCCCGACGCCGCCGCGGCGTCGCCGCCGCACCCGCTCAGCGCCCAGGCCGCACCGAGGGCACCGGCCCCCGCCACGGCCCCCCGGAGCACGGACCGGCGGCTCAACGCCGCACGCTCCGGACCCCCGCGAGCTCCTGAGATCATCCTCGACCTCCCGCCTCCACGGGCGCGCACGGCACCCGTGGGTTTTCATCGTTGAAGAACCGCTCGGCAGTGAATCAGGACGGGACAAACCCCGTCAAGAGGTGACGATCCACCCAGGTGTGCCACGTGGCAACACGGCGCGCCGGTCGCGGGGGGGAAGCGGTTCACGAACTCCGGGGACGACGAGGGGCCCGGCACTCGGTGCCGGGCTCCTCGTCCACGTCGCCGCTCGCGCGGCGGCGGGTCACTTCTTGTTGCGACGCTGGTGGCGCGTCTTGCGCAGCAGCTTGCGGTGCTTCTTCTTCGCCATGCGCTTGCGGCGCTTCTTGATGACGGAGCCCATGGGGTCCTCGCTTCCTGTGGCGAGCGCTCGCAGCGCCCCGCCGGGTCGTGGTCGATCGACGCGCGGCACGACGAACGCCCACGCACGGGAAAGTCCGGCCCTACCTTACGCGATCGGCGAGGCCGTCCGCGACGCGCCGGTGCGCACCCACCCCGGGCGCGACGCGCGGTCGGGGACGATCAGGAGGACAGCCGGCCGGCGCGCGGGCCGTCCTCGCCCGCCTCGCCCTCGGCCTCCAGGTCCAGCCGGGCGGTCGCGAGGTAGTGGTCGAGCGCGTCCTGGGGCACCCGGAACGAGCGCCCGACGCGGACCGCGGGCATCTCGCCCGAGTGCAGCAGCCGGTACACCGTCATCTTCGAGACCCGCATGACCTCGGCGACCTCGGCGACGGTGAGGAACCGCACCCGCGGGGGCTGCTCGCTGGTCATGGCCGCTCTTCTCGCTCGTGCGCGCACGACCGGTGCGCGGGACTGGCTGCACACAGGTGCCGCGACGACACCTTAGAGCCTGCTGAGGCTGGTGTGAAAGGGGAGACGGGTGGGACCACCCGCCGGGGTGCATCCCCTCGCCCGCCACTCTCCCGCACCCCCTCGCACCGACGCCCGCCGAGGGGGTACGGGACACGTCGGGCGAGTAGTCGGCGACTGCTCGCCCGACGCGTCGGGTACCCCCTCGGCGACGGGAGGCGGGCGGGGCGGGGGGCGAGGGCGTCAGTCGTGGAGGGGGTCGAGGCCCAGGTGGGGGAAGGCCGCCGTGCGGGTCGCGCGGATCGCGCGGTCGACGTCGTCCGCCGGGTCGAAGCCGTCCGCCCAGGACCGCCACGCCAGGGTGGCGCCGTCGGACATGGAGCCCGGCGCCTCCCGGCCGTACAGCGCGACGACCTGGTCCAGCCACGCCTGCGGCATCCGGGTCGCCGGGTCGACCGGGGCGTGCGCCGCGACCCCGAGCAGGTGCGTCCAGGCCCGCGGCACGACGTCGACGACCGCGTACCCGCCGCCGCCGAGCGCCAGCCACCGCCCGCCGGCCACCTCGTGCGCGAGGTCGTGCAGCCAGGTCGACACCAGCCGCTGCGCGTCGACCGACACGTCCAGGTCGGCGATCGGGTCCTCGACGTGGGTGTCGCAGCCGTGCTGGGTGACGAGCACCTGCGGGGCGAACGCCCGGAGCACCGGCGGGACGACCGCGTCGACGGCGCGGAGCCACCCCGCGTCGCCGGTGTGCGACGGAAGCGCCAGGTTGACCGCGCCGCCGGGCGCGCCGCGGCCGCCGGTCTCGTCGGGGAAGCCGGTGCCGGGGAACAGCGTCGCGCCGCTCTCGTGCACGGACACGGTGAGCACCCGCGGGTCGTCCCAGAACGCCCGCTGGACCCCGTCGCCGTGGTGGGCGTCGACGTCGACGTACGCGACCCGCTCGGCGCCCGCGGCGAGCAGCGCGTGGATCGCCACCGCCGCGTCGTTGTACACGCAGAACCCGGCGGCGGCGCCGGGCATCGCGTGGTGCATCCCGCCGAACAGGTTGACCGCGTGGTCCGCGCGCCCCTCCCACACGGCGAGCGCGGCCTCGCGGCTGCCGGTGACGATCCGCGCCGCCGCCTCGTGCATGTGCGGGAACACCGGGTCGTCCTCGGTGCCGATGCCGCGGGCCGGGTCGCCGGCGCCGCCCGCGGACGCCCGCCGCACGGCCGCCACGTACTCCGGCTCGTGGACGGTCTCGAGCTCGGCGTCGGTCGCCGGCTCGGCGCCGACCACCTCGACGCCCGGCCGGTCCAGCAGCCCGAGCGCCCGCGCGAGCCGCACCGTCAGGTCGAGCCGGAGGGGCGCCATCGGGTGCCCCGGGCCGAAGTCGTAGTCGAGGAGCTCGGGCGTCCACACCACGCGCACCCGGGCCGTCATGCCCACACCGTAGCCGCTGACCAGCCGCACCCACCCGGTCGTGCCACAGTGGTGCCCCCGCGCGCTCGCACGCACGGGCGCACGCGGCGGCGACCTGCCCCGCGCGCGGGCGCGGTGCACGGCAGGAGGGTGGATGGCACGGGGCCTCCCCGGGGTGCTCTGGTCGGGGCGCGAGCTCGTCGACCGGCTGGCCCGCCAGTCCCCCGCCCGGCTGGCGCTGGGCGTGTTCGCCTCGGTGATCGCGGTGTTCACCGCGCTGCTGTCCATGCCGTGGGCGACCGCGTCCGGCGAGCGCGCGCCGTTCGTCGACGCGTTCTTCACCGCGACGTCGGCCGTGTGCGTCACCGGCCTGGTGACCGTGGACACCGGCACGTACTGGTCGACGGCCGGCCAGGTCACCATCCTCGTCGGCATCCAGATCGGCGGCCTGGGCGTCATGACCCTGGCGTCGATCCTCGGCCTCGCGGTGTCCCGGCGGATCGGCCTGACCCAGAAGCTGCTCGTCACCTCGGAGACCAAGACCACCCGGCTGGGCGAGGTCGGCTCCCTGGTGCGGACCGTCATCGTCACGTCGGTGGTGCTGGAGGTCGCGATCGCCCTGGTGCTGATCCCGCGCCTGCGGATGCTCGGCGACGCGTGGGGCGAGGCGGTCTGGCACGGGGTGTTCTACGCGGTGTCCGCGTTCAACAACGCGGGCTTCATCCCGACGACCGAGGGCCTGGCGCCCTACGCCGCCGACTGGTGGGTGCTGCTGCCGATCATCGTCGGCGTGTTCATCGGGTCGCTGGGCTTCCCGGTGATCCTCAACATCGCCCGCACCTGGCGCCGCCCCCGCCGGTGGAACCTGCACTCCAAGCTGACGTTGACCACCAGCGCGGCGCTCGTCGCGTTCGGCGCGGTCGTCGTCGCGGCGTTCGAGTGGACCAACCCGAGGACCCTCGGCGGCATCGGCTGGAACGAGACGCTGCTCGCCGCGCTGTTCGCCGGCGTGATGCCGCGGTCCGGCGGGTTCTCCACGGTGAACGTCGCCGACATGCACGAGGGCACCTGGCTGCTGAACGACGCGCTGATGTTCGTCGGCGGCGGCTCCGCGTCGACCGCCGGCGGGATCAAGGTGACGACGCTCGCGGTGATGCTGCTGGCCATCGTCGCGGAGGCCCGCGGCGACCGGGACGTCGAGGCGTACGGCCGCCGGATCCCGCGCGAGGCCCTGCAGGTCGCCATCGCGGTGTCGCTCGTCAGCGCGACGATCGTCCTCACCGCCTGCCTGTTGCTGCTCGCGATCACCGGGTTGACCCTGGACGTGATCCTGTTCGAGGTGATCTCGGCGTTCGCCACCTGCGGGCTGTCGACCGGGATCACCGCCGACCTGCCCGACGCCGGCAAGTACGTGCTCGCCGTGCTCATGTTCATCGGCCGGACCGGCACGATGACGCTCGCCGCGGCCCTCGCGCTGCGCAGCCGTCGTCGGGTCGTCCGGTTCCCCGAGGAGAGGCCGATCATTGGATGACCTGACCCGCACCGGTGCGACCGGCCTGGGGCCCCTGCCCGGCGACGAGCGCCGCGGCCGCCGCGGGGAGCGCGCCCCCGACGGCGCGCGCGCGAAGGGCCCCAAGCGCGAGGCCGGCATCCTCGTCATCGGCCTCGGCCGGTTCGGCTCGGCGATCGCCGCGACCCTGGACCGGCTCGGCCAGGACGTGCTCGCCGTCGAGCGCGACCCCGACCTGGTCGCGCAGTGGACCGGGCGCATCCCGCTGGTCGAGGCGGACGCCGCCAACCCCGAGGCGCTCGAGCAGGTCGGCGCGCGGGAGTTCTCCGTGGCCGTCGTGGGCGTGGGGTCGTACCTGGAGGCGTCGGTGCTCATCACCGGCAACCTGGTCGACATGGGCACGCCGCAGATCTGGGCCAAGGCGATCAGCACCGAGCACGCCCGCATCCTGCAGCGCATCGGCGCGCACCACGTGGTGCTGCCCGAGGCCGACGCCGGGTCCCGGGTCGCGCACCTGGTGTCCGGCAAGATGCTCGACTACATCGAGGTCGAGGACGGGTTCACCATCGTCAAGATGAGGCCGCCGCGCGAGACGCAGGGCTTCACGATCGGCCAGTCCAAGATCCGCGAGCGGTACGGGGTCACGGTCATCGGCGTGAAGAGCCCGGGCATCGACTTCGTGTACGCGACCCCGGACACCCGGATCGCGGCGAACGACCTGCTGATCGTCTCGGGGCACGCGGAGCTGCTCGAGCGGTTCGCGGCGCGCCCGTGACCCCGGCGCCGGGGTGGCGCGGCCCCGTCGGGCGCCCCGAGCCGGCGCCCGCCGGCCGTGCCGCCCCGGGCGACGCCGCACCCGCGCCGCGGGACAGCCGCGGACTGCTGCTCGCCGCGCTCCGCCGCGAGGACGGCCGGACCCAGGTCGAGCTGTGCCGGGCGACGGGCCTCGCACCGGCGACGGTCTCCGCCGCCGTCGCCGCGCTGGCCGCCGAGGGCCTGGTGCGGGTGTCCCCCACGACCCGGTCCGGGCGGCGGGCCACGCAGGTGCGGCTGGCGGCGGCGGGCGCGCTGGTCGGGGTGCACTGCTACCTCGACGAGGTCCGGGTGGTGCTCGACCGCGGCGACGGCACGCCGGTCGAGGCCGCGGTGCCGCTGCGCGCCGCGCCCGGCCCCGGGCAGCAGCCGGCCGAGCACGCCGTGCTCGCCGCCCGGGCGCTCCTGGACCGGGTGCTGCGGGAGACCGGCACCGACCCCGCGTCGGTCGCCGCGGTCGGCGTCGGCGTCCCGGCGCCGGTCGAGGTGCGGACCGGGCGCGTCGCGGGCGCGGGGGTGCGCGCCGGCTGGGGCGGCATGGTCGCGGCGCCCGCCCTGCTCGCGCCGGCGCCGGGGGTGCCGGTGCTGTTCGACAACGACGGCAACCTCGGCGCGCTGGCGGAGGCGCGGCTCGGCGCCGGGCGGGGGCGGTGGTCCGTCGTGCACGTCGCGCTCGGCGAGGGCGTGTCCGGCGGGGTCGTGGTGGGCGGGGAGGTGGTGCACGGGCGGACCGGCACCGCGGGCGAGCTCGGCCACCTGACGATCGACCCGGACGGGCCGGTGTGCTCGTGCGGCAACCGCGGCTGCCTGCAGGTGCTCGCGGGCGCCTCGGCGGTGCTGGGCCTGCTCGCCGCGAGCCACGGCCGGCTGACGGTGCCGGAGCTGCTCGCCCAGGCGGCGGCGGGGGACCCCGGGTGCCGGCGGGTGCTGTCCGACGTGGGGCGGCACCTCGGCACCGCGCTCGCCTCGGTGTGCACGGTGCTGGACCCCGACGTGCTCGTGGTCGGCGGGTCGCTGGCCGGGGCCGGGGACGTGCTGCTGGACCCGCTGCGCGAGGTGCTGGCCGAGCGGACCGCGGTGACCGCGGGCGCCGTGGTGGAGGTGGTCGCCGGGCGGCTGGGCGTCGGGGCGCCGGCCCGCGGGGCCCTGCTGCTGGCCCGGGACGCGGTGCTCGGGGGCGTCGGCGGCTGACCCGCGCGTCGGTCGCACGTGTGCGGGAGCACGTCCCCGGGGGCTCATCCCGGGGCGCGGGATGCCGATGTATCCGTGAGGACAGGAGCGTCGCGCAGACCCGCAGGAGGTGACCGGTGCCGACCCGCACGACCACCCCGTCGGTGCCGACCCCGCGCGAGCCCGCGGGCGACGGCTCCGCCGCCGTCGAGGTCCCCGTCGCCGGACCGCCGGCCCCGGCGCTGCCCGCGGGCGGCCCCGACGCGGGCCCCGGCCCGACCGTCGTCGTCGCGCCCCTCGACGCGTCGGCCCCCGCCGCCCGCAGCCTCGCGCAGCGCCTGGCCGCCCTGGAGCACGTCGGCGCGGTGCGCGGCGCGCCCGAGCCGCGGTTCGAGCGCGTGGTGCGCCTCGCCCGCCAGCTCTTCGACGTGCCCACCGCGACGGTGTCGCTCGTGGGCGCCGGCGAGCCCGCGCCCGCGCCGATGGTCGTACCCGCCGAGCTCGGCGGGACCCCGGTGCCGGCGGGCGCCGACGGCGGCGCGGTCCTCGAGGACCGCGGGCCGGACGCCCGGCTGCGGTTCTACGCCGAGCACCCGATGGTCGGCGCCGACGGCCGGCGGCTCGGCACCCTGTGCATCGCCGACACCCGTCCTCGCCGGTTCACCGCCGACCAGTCCGCGCTGCTCCGCGACCTCGCGCACTGGGTCGCCAAGGAGCTGAGCGTCGACGCGGAGCTGGAGCGCGCCCAGCAGGTGCAGATGGGCCTGCTCCCCCGCGAGTCCCCGCGGGTCGACGGCTACGAGCTGGCCGGCGCCTGCCTGCCCAGCAACCAGGTGGGCGGCGACTTCTACGACTGGTACCCCGCGGACGACGGGGTGGTGATCAGCCTCGCCGACGTCATGGGCAAGGGCCCCGCCGCCGCGATCCTGGCCGCCGCCGTGCGGGCCGTGCTGCGCGGGTCCGCGCAGGGCGAGGCGGTCGACCGCGCGATGCTCCAGGCGGGGGCCGTGCTGCACGCCGATCTGTCGGGCGCCGGGCTGTTCGCGACCGCGTTCCACGCCCGCCTGGAGGCCGCGACCGGCCGGGTCACCTACGCCGACGCGGGGCACGGCCTGACGCTCGTGGTGCGCGCCGACGGCACGTGGGAGCGGCTGGACGCGCTCGGCCTGCCCCTCGGGGTCACCGACGAGGCCACCCGCGCGCTCGGCGAGACGCACCTCGGGCCCGCGGACCTGCTGCTGACGTTCAGCGACGGGGTGCTCGACCTGTTCGACGGGTCGCTGCGCTGCGTCCCGCTGCTGGTGGGCGAGCTGCTCGACTGCCCGAGCGCCGAGGAGGCCGTGCAGCGCGTGCTGCGGCTGGCGGCGGTGAGCGAGGGCCGGCCGGACGACGTCACGGTCGTCGCGCTGCGCCGCGCGTCCTGACCGCGGCCCCACCGGGCGGTCGGCGGGACGGCCACGCCGCGCGGACCTATCGTGAGGGCGTGACGGACGTGCAGCGCACCGGGGCCGACGCCGCGATCGGTGACTGCGGCCTGTACACGGGGGGAGAGCGGGTGCCCGGGCGGGTCCCGCTGCGGAAGGCCGCGCACGCCGCCGACGCCACCGAGGGGTTCGTCTGGGTCGGCCTGCGCGAGCCCACGGACGCCGACATCGCCGAGGTCGCCGAGGAGTTCGCGCTGCCGCCCCTGGCCGTCGAGGACGCCGTGCACGCGCACCAGCGGCCCAAGCTCGAGATCTACGACGACGTCGTGTTCGCCGTGCTCAAGCCGGTCCGGTACGTCGACCACGTGGAGGTCGTCGAGGTCACCGAGATCGCGATGTTCCTCCGGCCGCAGGCCGTGGTCTCCGTCCGGCACGGGGAGGGCGGCGTGCTGCGGCAGGTGCGCGCGGAGCTCGACGCCGGGGTGCCCGCGGACGAGGACTTCGGCCCGGCGGGGGTGCTGTACCGCACCGCGGACCGGGTGGTCGACGGGTACGAGGCGGCGCTCGGCCACATCGACCTGGACGTCGACGACATCGAGCTGCTGGTGTTCGGCCCCGGCGACGACGACCACTCCGAGCGGATCTACAAGCTCAAGCAGGAGGTCGCGGAGTTCCGCCGGGCGATGCTGCCCCTGCAGCGGCCGCTGGAGCGGCTGGCGGCCGGCGAGGTGCCGCACGTGCCCGCCGCGGCCGAGCCGTACTTCCGGGACGTGCACGACCACCTGCTGCGGGCCGTCGACCAGATCGAGGTGATCGACCGGCAGCTCACCGACGTGCTGCAGGCGAACACGGCGCGCGTCACCACCGGCCAGAGCCGGGTCGCGCTGCGGCAGAACGAGGACATGCGGAAGATCTCGGCCTGGGCCGCGATCGCGCTCGTGCCCACGGCGGTGGCCGGGATCTACGGGATGAACTTCGAGCACATGCCCGAGCTGGGGACCCGGTACGGCTACTTCGTGGTGCTCGCGGTCATCGCGGGCGCGTGCGTGGCGCTGCACCGCGCGTTCCGCCGCAACGGCTGGCTCTGACCCGCTCCCGCACCGCCCCGGGGACCGCACGAGGCGAGGGCCGGGACCCGGGGTGTGCCCCCGCGTCCCGGCCCTCGTCGGCCGTGCGATGCGCCCGAGGTCAGCGGGCGGCGCCCGCGCGGCGCTTGTTGTAGATGTCGAACGCCACGGCCAGCAGGAGCACGAGGCCCTTGACGATCTGCTGCGTCGACTGCGGCACGCCCATCAGCTGCATGCCGTTGGACATCACGGCCATGATCAGGCCACCGACCATGGCACCGGTCACGCGGCCGACACCACCGGTCGTCGACGCGCCACCGATGAAGCAGGCGGCGATGGCGTCGAGCTCGAACATGTTGCCCGCGCCGGGCTGCGCGCCGTTGGAGCGGGACGAGTAGATCGCACCCGCGACACCGGCCAGGAAGCCCATGTTGACGAAGATCCAGAAGTTGACCTGCTTGACCTTCACGCCGGACAGCTGGGCGGCGTTGAGGTTGCCACCGATCGCGTAGACGTGGCGGCCGAAGACCGTGCGGTTGGTGACGGTGTTGTAGGTCAGGATCAGCACCGCGAGGATGATCAGCACGATCGGCAGGCCGCGCGAGTGCGCCAGCTGCCAGGCGAACGCCATGACGACGACCGCGATCGCGACGATCTTGAGGATGAACAGCGGCAGCGCCTCGACGGACTGCTGGTAGCGGACGCGGCCCATGCGGGAGCGCCAGGCGGAGTACGCGTAGCCGACGATGCCGATCGCCGCGATCACCAGGGTGAAGGCGTCGTAGCCGTTGCCGCCGAGCAGGCCGTTGATGAAGCCGCCCGCGACCTTCTGGTAGCTGGACGGGAACGGCGACAGCGAGATGTTGTCCAGGACCTCGTAGGTGAGGCCGCGGAACAGCAGCATGCCGGCCAGGGTGACGATGAACGCGGGGATCCCGACGTACGCGACCCAGAAGCCCTGCCACGCGCCCACCAGCAGGCCGACCACCAGGGCGGCGAGGATGCCGACCCACCACGGCTGCCCGTTCTTGATCACGAGGATCGCGGAGACGGCGCCGGTCAGCGCCACCACGGAGCCCACCGACAGGTCGATGTGGCCGCCGATGATGACGATCACCATGCCGATGGCGAGGATCAGGATGTACGAGTACTGCAGGACGATGTTGGTGATGTTGCCCGGGGCGAGCAGCACGCCGTCCGTGAGGATCGCGAAGAGCACGATGATCGCGAGGAACGCGATGTAGATGCCACTCGTCCGCAGGTTCTTCGTGAAGATGTCCCGCAGGCCTTCCACAGCCGTCATCGAACCGTTTCCTTTTCCTTCGTCATGAGCTCCATGAGGCTCTCCGGGGTGGCGACCGCGCGCTCCTGCACGCCGGTGATCCGGCCGAACGCGAGGGTGTAGATGCGGTCGCAGATGCCCAGGAGCTCCGGCAGCTCGGAGGAGATGACCACGACGGCCTTCCCCGCGTCCGCGAGCTTGTTGATGATCGTGTAGATCTCGTACTTGGCGCCGACGTCGATGCCGCGGGTCGGCTCGTCCAGGATCAGGACCTCGGGGTCCGTGTAGATCCACTTGGACAGCACGACCTTCTGCTGGTTGCCGCCCGACAGCTTGCCGGTCAGCGCCATGACGGTCGGCGACTTGATGTTCATCGACCGCCGGTACTCCTCGGCGACCTTGATCTCCTCGTTGCCGTTGACCCAGCCGGCCTTCGACAGCTTGCCGAGCCCGGCGGCGGAGATGTTCCGGCGGATGTCCTCGATGAGGTTGAGGCCGTAGGTCTTGCGGTCCTCGGTCGCGTACGCGAGGCCGTGGTCGATCGCCTCGCTGACCGAGCGGGTCTTGATCTCCTTGCCGTGCAGGAAGACCTTGCCCGTGACGTTGCGGCCGTAGGACCGCCCGAACACGCTCATCGCGAGCTCGGTGCGCCCGGCGCCCATCAGGCCCGCGATGCCGACGATCTCGCCGGCGCGCACGGTGAACGACGCCCCGTCGACGACGACGCGACCCGGCTGGGTGGGGTGCTCGACGTGCCAGTCCTCGACCCGGAACACCTCCTCGCCGATGTGCGAGACGTGCTCGGGGTACCGGTGCTCGAGGTCCCGGCCGACCATGCCCTTGATGATCCGGTCCTGGGTCACGTTGTCCTCGACCATGTCGAGGGTCTCGATCGTCTTGCCGTCGCGGATGATCGTCGTGGAGTTCGCGATCTCCGCGATCTCGTTGAGCTTGTGCGAGATCATGATCGAGGTGATGCCCTGACCCTGCAGGTGCCGGAGCAGGTTGAGCAGGTGCTCCGAGTCCGAGTCGTTGAGCGCCGCGGTCGGCTCGTCGAGGATGAGCAGCTTCACCTTCTTGGAGAGCGCCTTGGCGATCTCCACGAGCTGCTGCTTGCCGACGCCGAGCTGGCCGATCGGGGTCGTGGGGTTCTCGTCGAGGCCGACCCGGGCCAGCAGCACGGCCGCCTCGGAGTTCGCCCTGTTCCAGTCGACGAGGCCGTGGCGCGCCCGCTCGTTGCCGAGGAAGATGTTCTCCGCGACCGAGAGGTAGGGCACCAGAGCGAGCTCCTGGTGGATGATGACGATCCCCTTCTCCTCGGAGTCGTTGATCGAGCTGAACTCGACCGTCTCCCCGTCGAAGCGGATCTCCCCGTCGTAGGTGCCGTGCGGGTACACGCCCGACAGCACCTTCATGAGGGTGGACTTGCCGGCCCCGTTCTCCCCGCAGATCGCGTGGATCTCCCCGCGCTTGACGTTCAGGTTGACGTCCTGCAGCGCCTTGACCCCGGGAAAGGTCTTGGTGATGGAGTGCATTTCCAGGATGTGGTCGCTCATGCGGCCTCGACCGTCCTCAGTCGTGTCGGGCGATGGAACACGCCGCCGCGGGGCCGGCCGGCACGCGATGTGGTGCCGGCCGGCCCGCGTCGGTCACGCGATGCGTCGGGTGGTCAGGAGGCCTGACCCGCCGCGACCTCCTCCTCGGTCCAGTAGCCCGAGTCGATGAGGAGCGACTGGATGTTGTCGGCGTAGACGATGTCCGACTCCAGCAGGTACGACGGGACGACCTTCACGCCGTTGTCGTAGTCCTCGGTGTTGTTGGCCTCGGGCTCGTCGCCCTCGAGGAACGCCTGGGCCGAGACGACGGCCTGCTCCGCGAGCTTGCGGGTGTCCTTGAAGATCGTCGAGAACTGCACGCCGTCGTTGATGAGCTTGACGGAGGCGATCTCGGCGTCCTGGCCGGTCACGATCGGCAGGCCGGCCTCGATGCTGTCGCCGTAGCCGGCGTTCTGCAGCGCGGTGATGATGCCGCGGGAGATGCCGTCGTAGGGCGACAGCACGCCCTGGACCTTGGTGCCGTCCGAGTACGTGGAGGTCAGCAGGTCCTCCATGCGCTTCTGGGCGGTCTCCTGGAGCCAGCGCAGCGTGGCGACCTGCTCGATGTCGGTCTGGCCCGACTTCACGACCAGCGTGCCGTTGTCGATGTACGGCTGCAGCGTGTCCATCGCGCCCTTGAAGAAGAAGTGCGCGTTGTTGTCGTCCAGCGAGCCGGCGAACAGCTCGATGTTGAACGGGCCGGTGGCGCCGGCCTCGGAGCCGTCCGCGTTGAGCACGCCCAGGCCGACGAGCAGCGAGGTGGCCTGCTGGACACCGACGTTGTAGTTGTCGAACGTGACGTAGAAGTCGACGTTCTCGGTGCCGTTGATCAGGCGGTCGTAGGCGATGACCGGGATGCCCTGGTCGGCCGCGGCCTGCAGCTGGTTGGCCAGCGCGGTGCCGTCGATCGAGGCGACGATCAGCAGGTCGGCGCCCTTCGTGATCATCTGGTCGATCTGCTGCGCCTGCGTCGGGATGTCGTCCGCCGCGTACTGCAGGTCGACCGTGTAGCCGGCCTCCTCGAGCTGGCTCTTCACGGCGTCGCCGTCGGCGATCCAGCGCTCCGAGGTCTCGGTCGGCATCGCGACGCCGATCGTGAGGTCGCTGGGGTCCGCGTTGGTCTCGTCGCCCGTGGTGCTGCCGGCGCCGCCGCCGGAGCACGCCGCCAGGCCGAGCGCGAGAACGCCGCCGAGCGCGACGAACCGGATGCTCTTCATGTCCTTCTCCTCCTCGAGAGGGTTGCTGACCTCGTCGTCAAGGGCACGGATTCGCACCGTCGCCCGTCCTGCCCTGCGCCGCGTGCCGGGGTTGTTCTCCCCCGCCACCGGCGAGCACGTGCACACTCTCCCGGGCTTGACTTCAAGAAGTCAAGCCAAAGGGTCGGGGCCCAGGTTGCAGATGGATAACGGTACGAGACCTCCTGCTCAGGCCGACTGTCGCCGCAGGTCAGCGGCGGTTTCCCTCGCCTCCGGCGGACGCGTCGACGCAGGAGGATCACCCGCGCGGCGCAGACCATTGAGTTCGCGGACCGAACTCAATCGTCCGAACGGACGAACGGCGGGTGAGCGCTCACACGGCGACGGCCCGTCCCCGCAGCAGCGGGGACGGGCCGTCGTCGACGGGCGCGGCGCGGTGCGCCGGCGCGCCCGGGGCTCAGAAGCCCTGGGCGATCCGGTAGTACACCTGGTTCCAGCGCACCTGGTCGCGGAAGCCGCGGCGGGTGGTGTGCTCGTCGATCACCAGCAGCTCGGTGCCGGCGATGTCGGCGTAGATCTCGAACGCCTCGACGCCCGCCGCGGTCGACATCACCGTGTGGTGCGCGCCGCCCGCGGTCAGCCACGCCTCCGCCGAGGTGGCGAAGTCGGGCCGGGGCTCCCAGACCGCGCGCGCGACCGGCAGGTTCGGCAGCTCCTGGGTCGGGGGCACGACGTCGACGACGTTCGCGGTCATCCGGAACCGGTCGCGCATGTCGGCCAGCGACACCACCACGGCCTCGCCCGGGTCGGCGTCGAACACCATGCGGACCGGGTCCTCCTTGCCGCCGATGCCGAGCGGGTGGATCTCCACCCGCGGCTTCGACGTGGTCAGGGAGGGGCAGACCTCGAGCATGTGCGCGCCGAGGATCTTCTCCGCGCCCGGGGTCAGGTCGTAGGTGTAGTCCTCCATGAGCGAGGCCCCGCCGGGCAGGCCCTCGCCCATCACCTTGGCCGCGCGCACCAGGACGGCGGTCTTCCAGTCGCCCTCCGCGCCGAAGCCGTAGCCCTTCGACATCAGGCGCTGCACCGCGAGGCCCGGGAGCTGGCGGAGCGCGCCGAGGTCCTCGAAGTTCGTCGTGAACGCCTTGGCGCCCACCTCGGTCAGGAAGGTCTCGAGCGCGATCTCCTGGCGGGCGGCGTAGCGCAGCGACTCGTGGCGGTCGCCGTCGCGGCGCAGCTCGGGCACCACGTCGTAGAGCTCCTCGTACTCCGCGACCAGCGCGTCGACGTCGGCGTCCGCCACGGCGTCCACGGCCGCGACGAGCTCGTTGACGCCCCAGGTGTTGACCGAGACGCCGAACCGCAGCTCGGCCTCGGTCTTGTCGCCCTCGGTGACCGCGACGTTGCGCATGTTGTCGCCGAACCGGACGAGCTTCAGCTCGTGGGTGGCGGCCCAGCCCGCGGCGGCGCGCGCCCAGGTGCCGACCCGCTTCGCCACGGCCGGGTTCGACGCGTGGCCGACGACCGTCGTGCGGGCGACGCCCAGGCGGGACGCGATGTAGGCGTACTCGCGGTCGCCGTGCGCGGCCTGGTTGAGGTTCATGAAGTCCATGTCGATGCTGTCCCAGGGCAGCTCGACGTTCGCCTGCGTGTGCAGGTGCAGCAGCGGCTTGCGCAGCTGGTCCAGGCCGGCGATCCACATCTTGGCCGGGCTGAACGTGTGCATCCAGGTGATGACGCCCAGGACGCGGTCGTCGGAGTTCGCGTCGAGCATCGCCCGGCGGATCGACACGGAGTCCTTGAGCACCGGCTTCCACACGATGCGGACCGGCACGTCGGCGGCCTCGTCGAGGGTGCGGGCCACCTCCTGGGACTGCTCGGCGACCTGGCGCAGGGTGTCCTCGCCGTAGAGGTCCTGGCTGCCGGTGAAGAACCAGACCTCGCGGTCGGCGTACGGCTTGGTCATGCGTCCTGCTCCTTGTCGTTCGTGGGGGCCGGGGCGGCGGTGCCCTGGCCGTAGACGTTCTGGTACCGCGCGTACAGCGAGTCGACCTTGTCCTGCGGGATCGGCAGCGGGTCGCCGAGCTGGCGGGAGATGTGCACGGTCCGCGCCACCTCCTCGACCATGACGGCGGCCTTGACCGCCGCCTTGGCGTCCTTCCCGATCGTGAACGGGCCGTGGTTCTGCATCAGCACCGCCGGGCTGCGGGACTCGCGCAGCGTCTCGACGATGCCGCGGCCGATCGAGTCGTCGCCGATGAGGGCGAACGGGCCGATCGGGATCGGGCCGCCGAACTCGTCGGCCATCATCGTCAGCACGCACGGCACCGGCTCGGCGCGGGCGGCCCAGGCCGTCGCGTACGTCGAGTGCGTGTGCACGACGCCGCCGACCTCGGGCATGTGCGTGTACACGTAGGCGTGCGCCGCCGTGTCCGACGACGGGCTGCGGGTGCCGTCGACCAGGTTCCCGTCGAGGTCGCAGACGACCATGGACTCGGGGGTGAGCTCGTCGTACGTCACGCCGGACGGCTTGATGACGAGCAGGTCGGCGGCCGACGGGCCGGCGGGGTCCACCTGGACGCGCTGGGACACGTTGCCCGCCGTCCAGACGATCAGCTCCCAGCGGGGCAGCTCGGCGTGCAGCGTCGCGACCACCTCGCGGGTGCGCGCGACCGCCTCCTGCACCTCGGCCGGGTAGTCGGCGAGGGTCCGGGTCATGGGGTTCTCCTCCAGTGGTGGGTGGTCACAGGGCCTCGGTCGCCGCGCGCTCGACGGCCAGGCCGGCGCGGTAGCGCTCGAGGAACTGCTCGTAGCCGGCGACGTCGCCCGCGTCCGGGGTGACGGTCTCGACGTCCGCGCCGGCGAAGACCCGCTCGGACAGGTACGTCGGCAGGTCCTGCTCGGCGGCGGCGCCCAGGTACGCGGCGAGCACCGCGATGCCCCACGCCCCGCCCTCGGCCGCGGTCTCCCCGACGGCCACCGGGGCGTCGATCGCCGCCGCCAGCAGGCGCTGCGCCACGCCCGCCGTCCGGAACATGCCGCCGTGCGCGAGCATCGCGTCGATCGCGACCCCCTCGCCCCGCAGCACGTGCATGCCGAGGCTCAGCGTGCCGAACGCCGAGTACAGCTGGGTCCGCATGAAGTTCGCGAGCGTCAGCCGGCTGTCGGGCGTCCGCACCACCAGGGGCCGGCCGGCGTCGAGGCCGGTGATCGGCTCGCCGGACAGGTAGTTGTAGGCGAGCAGGCCGCCGCCGTCCGCGTCGCCCTCCAGCGCGGCGCGGAACAGGGCGCCGAACACGTCGTCGGCCGCGGCCGGCGCGCCGAGCGCGGTGGCGAACTCGCCGAACAGGCCGGCCCAGGCGTTGAGCTCCGAGGCGCCGTTGTTGCAGTGCACCATCGCGACCAGGTCGCCGGCCGGGGTGGTCACGACGTCGAGCTCGTGGTGCACCCGGGCCAGCGGCTTCTCCAGCACGACCATCGCGAAGATCGACGTGCCGGCGCTGACGTTGCCCGTGCGCGGGGCGACCGAGTTGGTCGCGACCATGCCGGTGCCGGCGTCGCCCTCGGGCGGGCACAGCGGGATGCCGGCCTGCAGCGAGCCGGTCGGGTCGAGCAGAGCGGCGCCCTCCTCCGTCAGCCGGCCGGCGTCCGCGCCCGCGGGCAGCACCTCGGGCAGCAGGTCGCGCAGGTGCAGGCCCGGGCGGCGGGTCGCCACGATCTCGTCGACCTGGGCCAGCATCGTGGCGTCGTAGTCGCGGGTCGCCGGGTCGATCGGGAACATGCCGGACGCGTCGCCGACCCCGAGGACCTTCCGCCCGGTCAGCCGCCAGTGCACGTACCCGGCGAGCGTCGTCGCGAAGTCGATCTGCGGGACGTGCGGCTCGTGGTCGAGGATCGCCTGGTAGAGGTGCGCGATCGACCAGCGCAGCGGGATGTTGAACCCGAGCTTGTCGGTGAGCTCCGCGGCCGCGCGGCCGGTCGAGGTGTTCCGCCACGTGCGGAACGGCACCAGCAGCTCGCCGTCGGCGTCGAACGGCAGGTAGCCGTGCATCATCGCCGAGACGCCGAGCGCGCCGAACGTCGTGGGGCGGACGCCGTAGCGCTGCTCCACGTCGGCGACGAGCGTGGCGATCGACTCCTGCAGGCCCGCCCACACCGCGTCGAGCGAGTACGTCCACACGCCGTCGACGTACTGGTTCTCCCACTCGTGGCTGCCCGTGGCGACCGGCGCGTGGTCCGGGCCGATCAGGCAGGCCTTGATCCGGGTCGAGCCGAGCTCGATGCCCAGCGAGGTCCGGCCGTCCGTGATCGCGGCGGCGATCTCGTCGCGGCGTGCGTCGTCGTGGTCCTGCGCCATTGCGTGCTCCGTCCTCGCGGTCGGGCTGCACTGCCCGCCTGCCTGCGATGTTCCCGCACACGGCGGTCCGCCGCGTCCTGCCCCCGATGTTAGCGCTCACACGCGCGCGCACCAACCGCCCTGCTCGCGCGCCACGGCAGCGCCTTCCCGCCGCCGCCCGTCTCGCCGAGATGGCAGCTCTCGGCTGTCCGCGGAGCCCGCACCACAGCCGAGAGTCGCCATCTCGGCGGGGTCCGGCGCGGGGGTGGAGGGAGGGGTGTCGGG
>NZ_JAKRMS010000280.1 GCF_022346185.1 Cellulomonas sp. ACRRI
CCCCCCGCCCGCCCCGCGCCGAGATCGGTGGTTCGCGCCGAGATCGGTGGTGGCAGGGACCGATCTCGGGAGGAAGCACCGAGCTCGGCGGGTCGCGCCTGCCGGTCGGAGGGTGGGCGCGGGCCCGGGCGGGGAGCCGCGACGGCCGCAGGGGCCCGGGTAAACTCGGCGGTGACGGTGCGCGACGGTCGCCGCGCCGTGGAGAGGGAGGCGCGCGTGAGCCAGCACGAGGGCGTGCCCCCCGCGACCGGCGATCGGCCCTCGCCCGAGGACGAGCGGTTCGGCCCCGACGGCGAGCCGCTCGACCCGCGCGCCATCGCCCGTGCCTCGCTCGCCGCGGACCGGAACTGGTCGCTGTGGGTGATCGCGGGGGCCGTGCTGTTCAGCGTCGCGCTCGCGCTCGCGGCCGGAACCCCGGCGGGGGCGCTCGCGCTCGCCGGGTTCCTCGGCTGCTGCGCGGTGGTCCGGGCGGTCGTGCGGCGCGCCCCGGCCGCCCTCGTCGTGCGCCGGCGGGCCGTGGACGTCGCGGTGCTCGCGGGGCTGGCGGTGACGATCGGCGTGCTGTCGCAGATCGTCCCGGCCCCCTCCGTCCCCTGACGCGGCCCCACAC
>NZ_JAKRMS010000281.1 GCF_022346185.1 Cellulomonas sp. ACRRI
ACGTAGGTGAACGGGGCGTCGAGCTCGAGGTCCGGGCCGGCGGTCACCCCGTCGCGCAGGACCGTGGCGAGCCGGACCGTGACGGGCCCGGCGGCCTGCGCCGGGGCGGTCGCGCGGACGTGACGGTCGTCGACGACCGTCACGTCCGTCCCCGCCACGGCGCCGAACGACACGGCGGCCACCCCGAGCGGCGCCCGGACGCGTGTCGGCACCGCGCTGTCCGCGCCGGCGCCGTCGGACGTCGCCCCGGCGGTGCCCGACCCCCAGGTCCACAGCGTGCCGTCGTCGAGCACCACCTCGGTGTGCTCGCCCTCCGACGCCAGGGCACGCGCCGGCCCGGGCAGCGGCACGCGCGCGGGTGCGGACGCGAGCGGGCGGGCCGGGTCCCCCAGGGCCGCGCCGCTCCCCCAGCTCCACACCTCGCCGTCGGTGGTCCGGACCACGGTCGCGGTGGCCGACAGCGCGGCCTGCGCGACGCGCACGTCCGCCAGGCCCGGCACCTGCTGCGGCACCGCCGCCACCCCACCGAG
>NZ_JAKRMS010000282.1 GCF_022346185.1 Cellulomonas sp. ACRRI
TGGCCGGGCGCGGGGTGCGTGGTGGCCTCGCCGAGCGGGACGAGGGTGGCGATCGGGGTCGGCTCGACCGGGGGTGCGAGGACCGGGCCGTCCCGGTCGGTGAACGTCGCCCCGTTCCACGATCGCTTGGGTTGCGGCGGCTGCGGTGGGCCCGGGGTCAGGTGGACCTCGAACGCGGGCCCGTCGGACTCCGGGACGTCGCCCACGACCAGGTCCCGTAGCCCGTCGGCGCGCAGCTGGTCCAGGGTGCGTCCGTCACCGAGGGCCTTGGCGGTCTTGGCGGCGTGGGTCAGGACCCCGTCGACGCGGATGGCGTCCGCGGCGTCGAGCACCAGCCACATGGAGGCCATGCCGTCGGGCTGGGGCCGGGGGTGGGAGACCTTCCGGGTGCACCGGGCGCGGTCGTGGCGTCCGGCGGCGCCCTGGGGGTCGGCCAGCCGGATCTCCCGCTCGACCCGTTGCCGCAGCTGGGCCACGGAGCACTGGTCGGCGTCGGGGAGCACCGCGTCCTCCACGGCGTGCGCG
>NZ_JAKRMS010000283.1 GCF_022346185.1 Cellulomonas sp. ACRRI
AAGCCGGTGGCCCAACTGTTCGCAGGGGGAGCCGTCGAAGGTGGGACTGGCGATTGGGACTAAGTCGTAACAAGGTAGCCGTACCGGAAGGTGCGGCTGGATCACCTCCTTTCTAAGGAGCATCTGACACGCCGACCTTCGGGTTGGTCGTGCAGAGGCCAGGCCCGGACCGATCGCGTCCGGGGTGGTGCTCAAGGGTGGAACATCAACTACGGCGGCCTTCATCGGTCGGCACCGCGCCAGTACACCTCGATTCGTCGGGGACGGAACGCGCACAGCCGGCCCGAGAGGGTCGCCCAGGCACGCTGTTGGGTCCTGAGGGAACAGCCCGCGAGGGAGGTTGCTTCATGACGGGCCCGGTCGGTCGGTCGAACCGCTGGTTCTCCTCGCATGAGGGGAGCTGGTAGGCGCCGGCGCTCACGACTCGGGGATCGTTCGTTGTTTGAGAACTGCACAGTGGACGCGAGCATCTTTAAAGTATGTCTTTGTGGTCAAGTTTTTAAGGGCACAGGGTGGATGCCTT
>NZ_JAKRMS010000284.1 GCF_022346185.1 Cellulomonas sp. ACRRI
AAGGCATCCACCCTGTGCCCTTAAAAACTTGACCACAAAGACATACTTTAAAGATGCTCGCGTCCACTGTGCAGTTCTCAAACAACGAACGATCCCCGAGTCGTGAGCGCCGGCGCCTACCGTCCCTCCGAAGAGGATCAGCGGTTCGACCGACCGACCGGGCCCGTCATGAAGCAACCTCCCTCGCGGGCTGTTCCCTCAGGACCCAACAGCGTGCCTGGGCGACCCTCTCGTGCCGGCGGTGCGCGTTCCGTCCCCGACGAATCGAGGTGTACTGGCGCGGTGCCGACCGATGAAGGCCGCCGTAGTTGATGTTCCACCCTTGAGCACCACCCCGAACGCGAACGGCTCGGGCCTGGTCTCTGCACACACCCACCGTGGTGGGTGCGTCAGAAGCTCCTTAGAAAGGAGGTGATCCAGCCGCACCTTCCGGTACGGCTACCTTGTTACGACTTAGTCCCAATCGCCAGTCCCACCTTCGACGGCTCCCCCTGCGAACAGTTGGGCCACCGGCTT
>NZ_JAKRMS010000285.1 GCF_022346185.1 Cellulomonas sp. ACRRI
TCGCCACCCTGGTCCAGGGCGACGGGGCCGAGGCGGAGCCGGACCGCCGCCCGCGCAAGCGCCGGTCGCTGTTCTCGTTCGGCCGCCGCTCCGCCGAGACCCCGGCCGCGGCGCCCGCCCCGGCCCCGGCAGCCGCGCCCGCGTGGCCCGCCACGTCGGCGCCGGCCGGCGCGTCCGCCGCGCCGCCCGCGGCCGCGCCGCCCGCCGCCGCCGCGCCGCCCGCCGTCGCTGCGCAGCAGGCGACCCCGCCGGCGGACGCGCCCGCACCGGTCCCCGCGCGCCCGTCGGTCGCCCAGTCCTGGCAGCCGGTCGCCGCCTGGGACGGCGAGCAGCCGCGCCCCGCCGCCGCACCGGGCGCCGCCTGGTCCGGGCAGCCCGTGTGGTCCGGGTCCCCGGCGCCCGAGGCCTCCGGGTGGGGCACCGCCGCGGTGGCGGAGCCGGTCGCCGGCCCCGCGGGCGCCTACCCGGGTGCGCTCCCGGGCCCCGCCGCCCCCGCGTGGACCGCCCCGGAGC